>WQWU01000010.1 GCA_009785215.1 Treponema sp.
ATAAATATTTTTTCATAATTTTTTCTTTCCCTATCTTTTTCTGCAGCACCTGATTTCTCTGCCGTTAATACTTTGCAGCTGCGGTATACTCTGCATACATTCTTCCCCTGCCTGCGCGCAGCGGGGAGCAAACGGACAGCCGGGTTCCGGAGCAGTCGGGTCGCTTACCTTTCCGGGAATTGTCAATAAATATTCTTTTGAATAATGACTGCCAAAATTGGGTGATGCTGCTAAAAGCGCAATTGTATAAGGATGGCGGGGATCATTAATAATTTCATTTACGCTTCCCGTTTCCATAATAAGTCCGCCGTACATTACCATAATACGATCTGACATTTCTGCAACAAGACCAATATCGTGGCTTATAAAGATAATGGAAATATTTCTTGTACGGTGCAGTTTTTTTAAGAGTTCAACAATTTGTTTTTGAATCGTAAGATCAAGCGCTGTAGTCGGCTCATCTGCAATTAAAAGCTCACAGCCCTGCGCAAGAGCCAAAGCAATTCCGATACGCTGCAATTGCCCGCCGGAAAACTGGTGGGGAAAGTTTATTAATCTTTCTGCGGCATTGTCTAAACCAGTCTCTTCCAGAAGCGCAACAGCCCGCTTTGCGGATTCTTCTTTTGTAATACCGGGTTCGCTGTTTCTGAATGTTTCAAAAAACACGCTTCCCATATTCTGCAAAGGATCAAAAGAACGCCCCGGCTCCTGAAAAATCATACCTATTTTTTTACCGCGGTATTCACGCAAGACTTTAACGCCAAGTCCTGCCAGTTCATTTCCTTCGTAAAGGACAGAACCTTTTATACTGGCATTGGCAGGCAGAAGCCCGGGAATTGCCAGAGTTCCAACGCTTTTACCGGAACCGCTCTCTCCTACAATGCCAAGAGTTTCGCCTTTTTTAAGATTAAATGAAAGCCCTCTTACAGCCTGAACTGTAATTAAATCCCTGCCGCGAAGAATGGAAAAATCTACAAACAGATCATTAACTGACAATAAATACCTATAATCTTTTTCTGCAGGAGAGCGCAAAGAAGGCGCCTTTGGAAATATAAAACTTTTTTTCTTTATTCTTCTTGCATGGTAAGGATCAAAGAAATCGCGCAGCGCATCTCCGATAAAATTAAAACCGAGCGTTACAACTAATACAAACCAGAGAGGACTTAACAGCCAAGGAAACGCCTGCAAATTTGCCAATGTTGATAAATCCCGCTTTATAAGAGAACCCCAGCTTACGGCAGGGTCTGTAATACCCAATCCAAGAAACGATAAAACAGTCTCAGTCATAATATAGCCGGGTACGCTTAACGCAACATTCACAATTAAAATACTTGCCAATTGAGGAATAATATGCCTGAAAATTATAATAACAGAAGGAATCATTTCCAATTTTGCATTTAAAACAAATTCTTCACGTTTAATTGAATGAACCAGACCGCGGATTGTCCTTGATGATCCCGGCCAGCCAATAAGGGAAAGTATCAGGGTAATCATAATAAAAGTCTGAGCAGGATCCATATTGGATGTTAGAAGCGAACGCAGAAAAAGTATCAGGTACAGGGAAGGAATAAGCATTAAAAATTCTGCTGTCCTCATAAGTGACCAGTCTGTAATACCGCCGAAATAACCGGCAAGCCCTCCCGCAAGGGCTGCAAGCGAAAGGGAGATAAATGTTGCAACAAAACCTATTGTAAGAGAAATGCGCGACCCGTAAATAATACGCGAAAAAATACACCTGCCAAGATTATCGGCGCCCAAAAGAAAAACAGGATATTCATCTGAACCTGTAGTAAAAAAATGCCTTTCTGCAGGTATGAACTTCCAAAGAGAATAAGAATCACCCTTGCCGAAAAATTTTAAAGGTGAATAATGATCCCTAATGCGGACATATTTCCATGATATAGAATCAATTACCCTGAATTCCTGCGCCTGCAGTTTTCCCTGATAAAAACGCACATTGGGGGGATGATAACTTTTTGCCGCAAACGAAGTGTTAGGTGAATACGGAGCAAAAAACTCCGCAAAAAGCATCATTATATAAAGTATTACAAGAAGGAAAAGCGATACAAGGGCTGCCGGACGTGTTTTAATATAATTAAAAAATTTTTTCATTATTCTTTACCATACCTGATACGCGGATCTACCAATGCCAGAATAATGTCTGCGAGCGCCATGCCAACCAGAACAAGGAAAGAGATAAACATAATATTCGCCAAAACAAGATTAATATCCTGCTGTGTAACAGCTTCATACATTAACCGGCCTATACCGGGATACGCAAAAATTATTTCCAGTATAAGAGAACCGGAAAAAAGACTTGCAAGCATATTTGCGCTTCCTGTTATATACGGATTTAATGTATTACGAAATGCATGCATTAAATATACCCGCCATTCTGCAATACCCCGGGAGCGCAAAGATGTTATATAAGGCTGTCCAAGCTGATCCAGCATAGTTGCGCGGATCATGCGGAGATAACCGCCGATTCCGCCAAGGAAAGCGGCTAATAACGGCAGAAATATATGATGAGAATAGGAAAAAATAAATCTTACAGGGGCTTCGGAAAAAGGAAACGGCGGATATGCAGTTACAGGAAAAAGCCCAGTTACAGATGCAAAAAGCTGAAGCAAAATAAGAAGTAAAAGCCCCGGGAATGCATGAAGAACAAGAGCAAAAAATGTAACTGCAGTATCTCCTCTTGTTCCGGCTTTGGAAGAAAAATAAACGCCCAGAATAAAAGAAAAAACAGTAATAAGAACAAGCGATAAGATATTTAACAAAAGAGAATTTAAAATCCTGGAAGAAATAAGAAATGTAACCGGTGCGCGGGATATGGAACTTACTCCCAAATCCTGGTGAACAATAACACGGTTTAACCACCTGAAATATTGAATATAAAAAGGCTGATCCAGGCCAAGTTCTGCCCTGTATGCAGCAAGCTGATCAGCGTTCATCGCCTGCATATTCTGCCCTGCCCTGCCCTGATTTTCACTGAAAAGCTGCTGCATCATTATCTGATCTACAATATCGCCAGGCGCAAGAGCCATTAAGCCGAAAATAGCAAATCCCAGAAGAAAAAGCATAATTGCCATGGTCAAAAGCCTGTTAATAATATATGAGATAAGCGGGAAACGCCGTTTAAAGATATAAAAAGGTTTTAGTACTATTTCTGCAAAACTGCGGATAATAACAAGCATTCTCCCCCCTGTTTCATTTTATGCCTTGGCACAGTATAAAGTCAATGGTACAATAAAGCATGAATGCTGCGGTTAGAAAACTAATTCTATGTTTAACATTGTTTTTATTTTTTTCTGCATATTTTATCAATGCTCAATCAACCTTTAATTTAAAATCCGCGCCTCCGGATTTAAATGTTTTTCTTAACGGTGTATTATTAAATCCGGTTTCTGTATCCAGTGACGGATTACGTACATATATTATTAACAATGCCGGAACGATTCGTTTCGGCGCAGAAGGTTATCAATCAATTAGTTATCATAGCTATCTGCTTCAAACAAGAAACAACATCGTCGGAATTAAACTGGAAAATACTGCCGGACGCCTGCGGCAGATAAGCGAGTATGCTACAGGCATTCAGCCAAAAAGCGTATATTTTTCTCCGGAAGGAGACAGGCTTTTTGTTCCGCTTTTGGGTCAGCATGGAATTGATGTGTTCAGGCAGAGAGGACAATATCTGCAGTATGAAAAGCGGCTGGTTGTTCCAGGCAGTTCTGCCAGCGGCTTTGTAGAAGCCATGTGCGATGTCAGACGCCGCGAACTATGGGTATCAAACATGGAAGAAAATAAATTACATATTTTTGATCTTGATACACTGGTTTATAAATTATCAATACCGGCAGAAGGTATTTTTCCCAAGGTTATTACTCAAAGCCCGGACGGAAACCTTACTGCAGTTTCCAATTGGTTAAGCATGGATATAAGTATTTTTGATTCCAATACAAAAAGACTGCTTCATAAAATACCTGTCGGAGGAACGCCAAGGGGTATGGCTTTTTCGCCCGACAGCTCCCTTTTATATATAACAATTTATGATGAACCTGTAATTGCCGTAATTAACATGTCGTTGAACAGAGTCACTTCCCGTTTCCGGTTATATTCCGGCGCAGGAGCCGCAAGGCATATAATTTACAGAGACGGAAAACTTTATGTGTCTGATATGCTAAGAGGAACAGTAAATATACTGGATGCATCAACAGGAACTTTATTAAGATCCCGGCGCGTTGGGCCCAATCTAAATACAATTGTTTTATCTCCGGACGGACAGCATATTTTTGCATCTTCCAGGGGAAGTAATAATCCGGCAGATTATACAAGACCGGGTCCTGATTTTGGAGCAATATACATGCTTAATACAGACGATTTAACTATTCAGGAAAGAGTATGGGGGAAAAATCAGCCGACAGGTCTTGCAATCTCCCCGGACGGAAGATTTGTAGTATTCACTAATTTTTTAGATGCCAATATGGAATTCTATAGATTAGATTAGGATAAATAAAATAAATATATTTAAGGAGAAAAATAATGAAACTTAACAATGAATCGTTAAAAACAAAAGATTTTTGGGAAAAGGCAAATATAACTTTACCTCAATTTGACCGCGAAAAAATGATCGCAGCAACAAAAACAGCGCCTAAGTGGGTGCATTTCGGAGCGGGTAATATTTTCCGCGCTTTTCCCGCAGCATTAATGCAGTACCTGCTAGATAATGAAATGGAAACAACCGGCATTGTGGTTGCCGAAGGTTACGACGGCGAAATAATCGATAAAAGTTTTACAGCATTCGATAATCTTACTATACTTGTAACTTTAAAATCGGACGGAACAACAGAAAAAAGCGTGATAGCATCAGTTGCATCATCACTGCGGATGGATTCAGCATTGGCAGAACTTAAAGATATATTTAAATCTCCTTCATTACAGATGGCAAGCTTTACAATCACAGAAAAGGGTTATAGTTTAACAGGCCGCGACGGCAGTTTATTTCCTGATGTTGCAGAAGATATAAAAAACGGCCCTCTTGCAGCCGGCGGAACATCTCCAAAAAGTTATCTGGGACGCATCGCCAGTCTCCTGTACGAACGATTCATTAACGGCGCTTCTCCGCTTGCCATGGTCAGCATGGATAATTGTTCACATAACGGCGATATACTGTTCGCCGCAATGGAAACAATAACAAAAGGATGGATAGAAAATAATAAAGCCGATACAGCCTTTTTAAATTACCTGCAGGATAAAAATAAAGTATCTTTTCCATGGTCAATGATCGATAAAATTACTCCAAGGCCGGATGACAGCGTAAAGGATATGTTAATTTCCTGCGGGCTTGAAAATATGGAAGGAACTGTAACATCAAAAAACACATACGTTGCTCCATTTGTAAATGCCGAAGAAACTCAATACCTTATAATAGAAGATATTTTCCCCAACGGAAGACCGGCTTTGGAAAAAACGGGAGTAATGTTTACAGATAAAGAAACCGTAGACAGGGTCGAAAAAATGAAAGTCTGCACATGTTTAAATCCTCTGCATACAAGTCTTGCTGTTTTTGGCTGTCTCCTGGGATATACCAGAATAAGCGATGAAATGAAAGACCCAAGTCTTGTAAAACTAATCGAAGGAGTCGGATATAAAGAAGGGCTTCCTGTAGTAACAGACCCGGGTATAATAAAACCAAGAGATTTTATTGATCAGGTAATAAATGTACGCCTTCCAAATCCATTTATGCCCGATGCACCCCAGCGTATTGCCATGGATACATCCTTAAAAATTCCTATCCGCTTCGGCGAGACATTAAAAGAATACAAAAAAAGCGGAAAAAACTTTGCCGGTCTCAGGCTCATCCCGCTGGTTATAGCCGGATGGCTTCGTTATCTTCTGGGTATTGATGATCAGGGTAAAAACTTCGAGGTTAGCCCGGATCCCAATTATGAGACCTTAAAAATAGCTCTTTCCGGCATTACACTCGGGCAAACCGGGCCATTTACAGAAAAATTGAAGCCTATATTATCGAATCCTGTATATTTTGGCATCAATCTGTATGAAACAGGCTGTTCCGAGACAAATCTTGGAAAACGTATCGAGGATTTATTTACACAGATGTTAAATGGCGCCGGCGCTGTCAGAAAAACACTTGATTTATCTGTGAATATCGGTTAATATGTAAACCACTGGAGGTCACATGAAAAAACTCTTTTTTGCATTAATTTTAATTGCGCTTATTACACCGGTTTTTGCCCAAAATAACTCAGGTAATCAAGACAGGATTTATTATATCAATGTACCGGTAGAGCGGATATTTCCAACTTCGTCCGGATATGTTATCCAATACCGCAGCAGTTCAAGCGTATTGGCTACTATTGGTATTCCGGTTGAATGGTTTACAGATGCCGGGGGCAGCGCTGAAATGGTTCGTTTGCCAGCTGCATCAGATTGGCCGACAATGTCTGTATTTTATAGAAACGGCGAATTTAGTCATGTAAGACTGTATGTTCACCGTGTTAAAGGGCATCGAACCTGGGGAACTATTCCGCAGGGTACAGATGTAAGCAGGTTCTTTACAGACAAGGAATCTTTTAAAATAGAACATTAATGTTTTCCGGATTACATGAAGTACCAGGCGAACTTGTTGAGTTTATAAAGACGGGTTCCAGCTTCATTATTGCAGGACACAAAGAACCGGATGGTGACTGCGTAGGGAGTCAGCTTGCCCTGCGCAGTGCGCTTTTTAGATTAAATAAAGAAGCTATAATATGCGCTGCAGGTCCGTATAAACGGACAGAACTTCAAAACTACATTAATCAGCTTGTTTCTATCCCGGACGAAGTAAAACCTGATACAAGAGTAATTATTATAGATTGTTCAGGAAAAGAAAGAACTGGCGAACTTCAAAATTCTTTAGAAAAATATCCTTGTGCGATAATTGACCACCATGCGGCAGTTACGCATCCGCCTTCTTCAGCCGAAGCTCCGGTTTATGTTGATGCTTCTTCTCCGTCGTGTACATTGCTAATTTATAAACTTATTTGCGCTCTTGGTTTACAGCTTAGCGAAGAAGAAGCAGAATTGCTTCTCTTTGGTCTTTGCACCGATACAGGGTTTTTCCGCCACATGACAGAAAAAAACGCTGAAGCATTTGAAGCTGCAGCAAAAATGATCCAAAACGGAGCAAGCCCAAAAAAGATTTTTAGCATAATCAACGGGGGAAAAAGCTTAAATTCCAGAAAACTGATCGGCATTCTTTTGGCAAGAACAGAGTCCTATTTTGACGGAAGGTTTTTAGTCACCTGGGAAACTCTGGAAGAATTTAATACGTTTGGCATGGAAAGCAGAGATTCTGACAGCTTGAATCAAATGATGCTTTCCATAAAAGGCGTAGAAGCTACTATTGTTATCCGCCAGGAGTGCGAAAGTAATTGCACAGTGAGTTTAAGGTCTACCGACAAAATTAACGTTGCAGAAATAGCGGCATCTTTTGAGGGAGGCGGACACAAAAATGCAGCAGGCCTTTCAATGAGCGGCGATATTTCATTTGTAAAACAAAAAATGTTAGATTCATTCTCTAAAGCTTTCATATAAAACAAAAATAGTTTCAAAATGACTATTATCATACATTGATTAATAAAAAACACGTTTCTGCGGTTAATTTCACGGGAAACCGATATTTTATCCATGGAAAACATACTAAACAAACTGCATTCAGATTTCATGGCTGGCGGTTTAAAACAGGCGCAGCTGGAAGGACAAATCTACACTTTCCTTACCGGCAATCAGGAAAAAACTTGTCTTAATTACTGGAGCAGAACGGATTACGAAGATTTTTTATCGTGGTTTTACCCTCGTTTAAAAAGAGCAATAAATTCATACAGAGATATAGGATCATCTTTTGATGCTTTCCTGTCCAAATACCTTCTTATTGCTTCCAAAGAATACCGTGTACGCACAGTTACAAACGAAATAACCGAATACTCTACCTGGTGTGCGCAGGTTCCGGAAATGTATGCACGGGAAGAACCGCCTGTTTATTTTAACGATGAAGCAGAAGAATTCATAAAAAATATAATTACAGATAAGAGAGGCAAAAAAAAGACAAAGCAGGTTTTGGCGCTAATCCTGAAATGCTATTATTATATTTCTGAAGATTTTGCAGAAAAAGCGGCGCCGATAATAGGTATCGGTAAAAATGAACTTTTGGAGATGTTAAAAAAAATACGAAGTTTAAGGCAGGAAAGAGATGATAAATTATATATTTTAAGGGAAAGAGTTTATCGTCAGTTTTACAGATGTTTAATTTACGATAAAAGACTTTCTTTAACAAAAGAAGATACTGCAGCTTACATAAAATTAAATAAACAGCAGAAAAAAGCCAGACAATGCCTTGAAAAAATGAGAAACCGCATGGCAAGAACACGCACAGAAGCTACTAATATACAGGTCGCGGAAGTTATCGGTTTAAAAAAAGGTACAGTAGATTCCAGTCTTTTCCAGTTAAAATTAAAACTGGAACATATGTCCGGAAAAGCAAAATTAAATTAATACAGGTTAAATGCAAAAACCGCTTTTTCGTTATAATCCTTTCCGGAAGATACTATACACGAAGGAAAATTCCTGTTATTCGGCGAGTCGGGAAAATGCTGAGTTTCCAGGCAAAAACCGGAATATTTTTTATAGACAGACCCCTGTTTTCCTGGAACTTCTTTTAAATGATTCCCTGTATAAAATTGTACACCAGGCTGAGTAGTAAAAACTTTTAAGGAACGGCCGGAATTGGATTCATATATTTCTGCGCAAGGGCGAAGTTTACCAGGTTCTCCGTCAACTGCAAAACAATGATCATAACCTTTAAATGGTTTTATCATAGAATAATCGGCGCGGATTTTCCGGCGTCTTTTAAAATTAAAACCGGTTCCGTTTACAGGAAGTATACGGCCGGAAGGAATACCAAATCTGTCTACTTCTACATAAGATGATGAATATAACAGCGCTTCATGAGAAAGAATATTTCCTTGACCTTCTCCTGCCAAATTAAAATAAGCGTGATTTGTAATATTTACAGGACATGATTTACTTACTTTTGCCTGATAATCGCAGATTATTTCATTTGATTTTGTAAGTCCGTAACAGACAACAGCTTTTAGGTTTCCCGGAAAACCGCAATCGCCGTCTGGGCTTTCCAGTTCGAATCTTACAAATACGCCTTCTTTTTCTTCGTAGGCTTCGGACTTCCAGAGAAGTTTATCAAATCCGCGCGGCCCTGAGTGCAGAGAATTTTTTCCATCGTTTGCATTAAGAGGGTATGTTCCTCCCAATAAATCGAAAGAAGCGCCTTTGATGCGATTGGCAAAACGTCCAACGGTAACGCCTATATACGGTCCGTTATTTAAATAACCGTCTAAACCGGAATAACCAAGCAATATATCATCTTTTTTACCGCTTCGTGACGGCATTATAAGACTTGTCCATGCTGCGCCGAAATTGGTCAGCGAAAATTTTAAATCCCCTGCTTTTAATGTCCACAGTTTTACTTTTTTTCCGTTGGATAAATATCCAAATATTTTCTTCTCTATTTTCATGGAGCTATTATATCAATATTTTGCTAAAATCTCAACCTGACTTTCGCTGTACAATTAACACCATAAAATGTATTAGTATCAAACGGTGTTTGAACAGAAACCGTTAACACAGCTCCTTGAAAAATATCATGGTTCAGAATAATTAACGGCGTATATGTAATTTCTTCAAAACTGGTTATTAAAGCTGCGCTTAAATTCGTAAAATCATTAAACCGCCATGTTAATCCTGTATAAATATAATGCCTGTTTAAAAACCCAAAAATATTATTTGTACTGTATGCAAGCGATGAGTTTTCTCCATTGTAAAGATATTCTGCAAGGGTTATTAATTTTCCGTCAAAAAACGAGTAGTCAAATCCGGCGCTTACAGAAAGACCGCTTATTTCCGTTTCCGCCTCGTGATTATATGTATAAAGCGCATCTGCAGTAAAACTAATTTTTATATCTAATTTAACTGAAAGTCCAACACGGTGAATCCCTTTGGAAGAACCAGCATTTGGAGTTTCAAAAGAGTACAATGTTTGTAAACTTACCCTCTCCCAATGCCTATCCATGGAAAAGCCCGTAAGTGAGCCTTTGCCATCACTGGAAAAAGGATCGCGCGGTGCCGTATAAAAACCAAGTAATTTTAATTCTTCTATCGGGTACAAGGTAAGAGCAGAGCCTAATACGGCACGCGGCCGGGCATCTGGTTTTAACGGATTTTTTGGATTTAAAAAATCGCTGGGGCTCCATACTTGTCCATAACCAAATGGCAGCCGGAAAAGACCGCTGTCAAAATCCAGATGTTCACCGCGCAGTCTAAAATAAAGCCGTTCCAGTTCGATGGCAGTTATAAAATTTTCTCCGCTAACATAAGAAGAAACATTTAAACCTGATGATTCATCTGCGCCGGTAAGACTCAGCGTTTCCTGAACAAGGACGGCATAATTGCCGGAAGCTGCTATTAAATTTACAGCGCCGTAAACTACTGCCCTGTCGCGCAGTCTCGATTGAAAGCGGATATTTGCAAATTCTTCCAGCCCTGATAGAACTGTGTTTGATTCGGGATCAACATTTACTGAAACGGAAGAATCCAATATGCCGGAAACACTCATCTGCGCCGGCAATATATTTATAGAAAATAAAACAAATAAAAATATAAATATAATTTTTATCATTAATTCCCCTTTAACCTCGCAGAGCCGTAACATTCCTTTGGAATGTAGAGGCGCTGAGGTCGCAGAGAATAGAAGATGGAGAAGAAAATTAAACAATATTTCTTATCTTCCCTCTGCGATCTTTGCGTTCTCTGCGTCTCCGCGAGAAATCTTCTATACAAACTTATCGTTCCAGATTGCGCTGGCTGAAAACAGAGTCTGCGATTGGCCTGTCCAAAACAACATTCCTCATTATAAATGTTGTCCGCGAATCCCTGCGCATTAAATCCCGCATTTCTACTTCTACAGGGAAGCGGCGTCCGCCGATTACTTCCACGCGTTTAAGGTTATACTCCTTTAGTTTTACGCCAGAAAGAGCAAAAAGTTCGTAACGCAGAAGGTCTCCGTTTTCTTTATCGATCCATAATTTGCGTGTAGGATAACTTTCTGTTCTTCTTCTTGCAGTAAGTTCCAAAACCCAGGCATCGCGTCCGTTAATAATTTCTGATCCGGCTAAAACAGGATCATAACGGCTGGACAAAGTTTCATTATCCAATGTATCTTCGTAAGACATGTCAGAGCCCATCATGGATTCGCGCAGCATGTGCCCCGATATCAGCATAACCTCTTCTGTGTCGGGCGAATAAACAAAAAGCCTTCCGTCTCTTCTTAGGTACTTTGTGCCTCTGTCTTCCGGATTTGTAAACTCTATAAAACTATGTGTATTTCCCCTTGCCCATGCTCTCATTGTTTTAACAAACCGCCTTCCGCCATGCTCGATAATAATATCGCCCTCGTACTGAATGGTTGTGTAAATTTCGTTATTGTCTACTCTGCGCAATAACTCCGCCGCAGTCGGCGTCTGTGCAAACACAGGAATAGCTATTACAAATATTAACACTACTAAAAACATTCTTTTCAACATAAAACCCTCCAAATAAAATAATTATCTTCTAAGCGCTTCTACTGGTTCAACAAATGCGCTCTTAAGCGATGGTATCAATGTAAAAAGCGACGCTATTACAACACCCATTAGCCATGCCCGAATCAATATAGTAAAATTAAACGCCAGAAAAATAGATTGACTCATCGGCATTTCGCTGAATGTATTGCCGTACATATCCCCCATACGAATCGGATTCAATGAACCTACTCCTGTAAGTAAACCGCCAATAACTACCCCTGCAAAAGCGCCGATAGCTGCCATGAAAACTGACTCAAAAAAGAAAACCTTTACTATTTCTGCGCGTGTCATTCCAAGGCAGCCCATCATGCCGATTTCCTTTATACGTTCATGTATTATCATAACAACTGTATTGATAATAAGGAAACTTGCAACAAGCAAAAATATAAAAAACAAAATCATATAAACCGGTTCGACCATTTTCATTACTGCTACCCAGTAATTATCGCTCCATTCTGTTACAACACTTCCTTCTCCCAAGAGATTTTGAACCGAGGCAGTTATAATGCCGCTTTTTCTTTCATCATCGGCATAAATAATAAGCGATTGCGTTCCTTCGTTTAAAACCAGAAGACGCTGCAGCCTTTCAAAATCTACGATAATATACTGCTCATCGAACTTGATATAATCAAAATTAAAAATACCGGTAATCGCCGGGCTCCAGAATCTTTCCGAAAAATTTGACGATATAGCTCTTAACGGAATCCTATCTCCGATTTTTAATCCGGATTTTTCGGCAAAAACATGCCCTACAACAGCTTCATTGGCATTTCCCGGCCAGCGTCCTTCTATTAAACCATCGGTGCGGTTAGTCATATTAAAATGATTTATTTCCATTTCTTTTTCAAGATCAATGCCCCACAAAACCGCATGTTTTATTGTACTTTCCTGCAAAGTCGCCATCGTTGTAATGCGCGGCAATACAGCGCGAACACCGGGGATCTGATAAATATCCTGTGCCAGTTCTTCCCAGTTTTTTCCGTCTGATACAGGATACTGCACAGGCAAGTACTCACTTTCTGCTTCAAATTGAGATGATACTACCCTGACATGCCCCAGTTCATAAATCTGTACTGTATTGTTTATACTATCTATCATTCCTTCGATCATTGATGAATAAGCAACAATAAATAATACGGCTATTCCTACCGCAGAAAAACAAAATATTGTTCGTCTCTTGTTACGCCAAATATTTCTAAAGGCGATAAGAATTAGCATTTTTGTTCCGCCTTTTTTATTACTCATATAACTCCTCCTCTTATTCAAATCTCAAGCTTTCGGTTATGGGTCTTTTTACCGCTTTCCATGTCGGGAAAATTGCCATAAACGACGCTAATATTGTTGCAATAATACCAGAACCGATAATAACAGGCACATTCCACATGCTGCGGAAAATAGCTGTTGTGCGGAAACCCAATCCGTCACCTAACACATCACCCATTGCAGAAAAATTAATACCGTATTTCACCATTGGATAATTAATTAAACAGCCAAGTATTATACCTAAAACCGATCCAATAAATCCAAGGAAACCTGCTTCCAGCATATAGGTCATAACCATCTGCCTGTCTGTCATACCCAATGCCCGCATCATGCCGATTTCTTTTGTACGTTCCAGTATCGCAAGCAAAATTGTATTAGAGATTCCAAGGAATGCAAGGAAAAGTAAAAGGAATGCCAGCATCTGAGGCGCTCCGACTTGCAGCGCTTCAAAACCAAGGTAATCTTCCATGTAATCTCTCCATGTAAAAACACCCAGTTCTTCCGGCAATGTTAAATCCATGTTTTCCAAACCACGTTTAAGCGCTGCAGTAATTGCCGCACTGCTTTCGCTGTTTCCAGGCAGGCGAGTATCAGGAACACCTTTTTCTCTTATAATTAATTCTGTTACTGCACCCTGCAGCATCATTCCTCTGTCATCCTGCAAGGCATCAAGCGGAATAAATGCAGTATTGCCGTTAGGAAGCGGAGCCGGTGAATTGATCACACCAACAACAATAAAATCCATAAGTTGATTCACATGCCTTATTGCTCCTCTGTAATCTGCGCGAATCATAATTTCCAGAATTCTTAAAAGCTGGCGTTCGTCATTTTCTGTTAGAATATACATACCTAAGGATTCAAAATGTTCATACGCCGCTTCCAGCAAAAGTACATCTTCATTACGCAAAGCCGGTATTAATTCACCTTCCCATCTGTCTGTACGGATCATTTCCGGTACATCTTTTATATGGATAACAGTGTTAACCCTAACATTGTTCCGTCCGGTTGCAGTTATTAAATCCCAATACCGGTCTTTTTCCGCCTGCGAAATATTTCTTTTTAAAATCATCCGCTCGTTGCCTTCTATTGTTTCGATTTTTGGCGAAAAAATATCTCCGCCTGCCCGGACAGAAGGAGCAACATCATAAAGAGACCTTATAAATTCTGCATCTCCCGGAACCTTTGCAGATATTAAAATTAATTCTTCCAGTTCCTGCCTGTGAGGGCGGGTGGGAATACCAATTCTTAATCTTTCAGCTGCAACAGTACCAATTGTTATTTCGTTTCCGCTCTCTGCGAATCTGCCGAAATCTACATATGGTACATACCGCAATACTTCTCTTTCTAAATCTGGTTCAATTCCGAAAAACATCATTGGAGCAGAACCTGAATTGGAAAACATAGTTCCGCTAAATGAAAAACGAGGAGCGCTGTTATAACCTTCACTGAGCAGCGCTTCCCTGTAAATTTCCCAATCCATAAATGTTTCAAAACTGGGCATTTCATCTTTTTTATCAAAATATAAATTGGTTTGCAGTTTTGCGGCTCCAATTTCAAAATTGACGATATTACGCCTGGATTCAATCTGCATACCGCTAAGCCAGCTATTCAAAAAAATGTACATCGCTACGCTGACCATGATCGCAAGCGAAGTTAATATTGTTTTTGTCTTGTGGCGTGCTAGGTTACGCAGAGCCATTTTTTTAAGCTCCCAAATACCTGTTAGTTTCATAATTACCCCTTAACTTCGTCGGATTCGATTTGTCCGTCGCGGATACGGACAAGACGGCGGGCATAATCCATTACCATCTGATCATGAGTAGAAAAAATAAAAGTAGTGCCTTCGGATTTATTTAACGTTAACATCAGTTCTAAAATCTCGCGGCCTATTTTTGAATCCAGGTTCGCAGTAGGTTCATCCGCCAGGATTAAAGCTGGTTTTTTTACAAGAGCGCGCGCAATCGCAACACGCTGCTGCTGACCGCCGGACATTTCTTTTGGACGGCGTTTTTCCATGCCGTCAAGACCGACATCTTTTAATACTTTAGCTGTACGTTCTTTAATTTCTTTTTTATCGATACCCATCAGCGTAAGGGGAAACGAAACATTTTCTTCTACAGAAAGAACAGGAATTAAATTATAAGCCTGAAAAATAAAACCTATACTATGACGGCGAAGCAGCGCCAATTGATAACGTGTCATATCTCCGGTATTTGAACCGCCGACTATCATACTTCCTGCAGTAAGTCTATCAATACATCCAACAAGATGCAGAAATGTTGATTTACCGCTGCCCGAAGGCCCTGCAATTGCCGAGAATTCTCCGCCCTGAAATTCAAGATTCACTCCGCGCAGAGCGTGTACCGTCTGATCATTTAAACCGTAATCTTTAATTACATTTTCCGCTTTTACTACTGTCATGAAATATCCCCCTGATTTTTTTCTTTATTTATTCTTTTAATTTCATTTAATGCTTTAAGACCGAATACATCTTTTGTTTCAAGTTCTTCGGCAATTGAATTAGGCACAAGCATCATTGAATTGCCTGCTTTTAATCCTTCGTTTAAGATCGAAAGAATTTTTAGTTTTAATGCAGGTTCGTTTTTCATATACACCTGCGCGGCTTCTTCCAATTTGCGTGCAATTTCTATTTCTGCTTCTGCAAGAAGGATGCGTCCTTTCTTTTCACGTTCCGCCTGAGCAATACGCGAAAGCGAATCCTGCAGAGCCTCTGGAATTTGAATATCTACAATTTCGATGTGTAATACAGTAATGCCCCACTCTGTTGTTTTTTTATCAACTTCTTCCTGAATTTGTTTTTCTATAATATCACTGCGTTCCAGGAATGTAGAAAGATCATGGCTGGAAATTGATGTGCGAAGTGCTGTCTTGGAAGAAAGTACAACAGCATCAACATAATTTTCAACTTCTAAAACTGCCTTTTGCGGATCCCATACAAGCCAGAAACAAATTGCATCGACATTAACAGTTACAGAATCGCTTGTTAAAGTTTTTTGTGTAGAAAAATCCGATACACGGATACGTATATCAACAATTTGCGCAATCCTGTCTATAACCGGAATAAGAAAGAAAAGTCCAGGCCCTTTTACTTTGCGGAACTTTCCAAAACGCAAGACGATAACTCGTTCCCATTCATCGGCTTTTCTGATTGAACAAATCAAAATCATCACGATTATTAAAACAATAAAACCAGGACCCATGTCCTGTAAATCATCAATCTGAAAATTTGTATTCCCCGGCACATTATACACAAACGAAATAACTGTTATTGTAATAATCAATGTTATTAATCTTATTACAGCTAGAGTATGATCCGTTTTTTTCTTTAATAAATTCATTTTAACCTCCGTTTTGTTTTTCTTCTTTAAAGAATGTTTCTATCAATTTAATAAGTTCCTTATTTTCTACTCCAAGGCCGCGAAGTTCATGAATAAAACGTCCAATTACCTCCCGGATTTTCCGGTTTAAGCTGTCATCCTGTGCAGCTGGTTTTTTGTCAGAAATGTAAGTACCGCTTCCTACCTGGGTTTCTAAAATCCCCCGGATTTCCAGTTCGCCGTAAGCCTTGGCAATTGTGTTGGGGTTGGTTTTTAAGTCAACCGCTAAGGAGCGGATTGTCGGCAGTTTATCGCCGCAGTTCATCCGCCCTGATAAAATAGCATATTCAATCTGCTGGATTATCTGTCTGTATATTGGCGTTCCGTTTGCCTGATCCAGCGAAAAATTGATAATTTGCTCATGGGCTACCTTTGTACTATTCATCTAGTACAATTATAAGTGTACTAGTACAATATGTCAAGTAAAAAATTGAAAAATTTGAAGAAAAATATACTATAATTAATGTATAAGGAAACATTTATGCAAAATATACCGCAATTATTTATAAAAAACTTCTTTAAATTGAATGACTCGCCAGAAGATGAGGTTATGCTAAAACGCCTTGAATCTGCTCTGGTTCAGAAAGAATATGCGAATAATGAGGTTATTTTCAGCATTGGAGAAGATGCCGATGCGATGTATTTTATAGAATCCGGGAAAGTCGAGGTTCTTGGAACCGATGATGAACCGCTTAATGAAATTGAAGAAGGAAATTATTTCGGCGAATATGCAGTCCTTACGGGCAATAAACGGCTTTCTACAATTCGTTCAAAAGGCGGAGTATTGGTTTACCGCCTGAATACAAAAGATGTTCTGGAAGGCGCAAAATACAATTCTTCCATTTACGGCGATTTAATAAAACGGCTTTACGGGCAGATTGCGCAAAAACATACAAAACTTATGAATATTAGTTCCAACCGCCGCGGTATTGTAAGGGATTCTAAAAATCAGAAAAAAAAGAGTTTAAAAGAATTAATAATTCATTATAGTATTATTTTAGCATTGTTTCTTTTAATTTTATTAATACCCGCAGGAGTAACGCCGACGCCGATATATATTCTTCTGCCCATTATCTTTTTAATTGTTAATATAACAATTACAAAACGTACAATGGAATCTATCGTATTCGGCTGTTTATTGGCATTGTTTATTCTGGGTAAATACGGCTATTCTTACGGGTTTTACGATAAAATATTTAAAATACTTACCACAGGTTATACAATGAAAATAAGTTTGATTCTTGTTCTGCTCGGCTCTCTTATAAAACTTTTATCATGTTCAGGCGGCGTAAATGCACTGCGGCGTATTACAATGGAACGAATTAAATCTAAACGGGGTTCTTTACTTACATCTTTAATGATAATTATTATTGTATTTATAGATGATTATTTAAGTTTATTCATAACAAGCACATGTTTTGTTCCGATTAACGATAAAAAACGGGTTCCGCGCGAAATGTCAGCATTTTTAATGGGGATGCCGACAGTAGCGGTGAACACTCTTGTTCCTCTGTCTATCTGGGGTGTTTTTATTGTTGGTATTATAAACATTTCAATAGGAAGCGAAACCGGTACGGCGGTTTTTTATCAGTCTATTCCGTACAACTTTGTTTCTATTCTTGTATTGGTTCTTGCTTTTTTGGCTGCAATGGGGAAACTGCCGCTTGTCGGCGCATTAAAATCGGCTCATGAACGTACCGAAAAAGGCGGCGATCTTTGGCCGGAAAAATCCGAACAGTATTTTTCTCATGATGAAGTATGTACAAGGGGAAATGTTATAAATCTTTTTCTTCCCATTGCAGTATTGCTTGTTACATCGGTAGTAAGCGGAACATTGGCAGAAGGTTCATTTTCGATCAATATCGGATACGGACTTATTGCAACTTTAATGTTTATGTTTGTATTTTATATATTCCAAAGGTTAATGACCCCGGAAGAATTTTTTGATAATATTATTTCCGGCGCAGAACATATGTTCGGAACAATTATATTGATGATTATAATGATTTGTTTTTCTAAAAGTCTGGAAGAACTTGGTTTAATAAACTGGCTAACCAGTGTAATGGGTGTTTTTAGTAATTTTATGCTTCTCCCGGTTGTATTGTTTCTTTTATTTACCGTTATATGTTATTTATTGGGATACTCATGGGGTATGTATGCCTTTGCTTTGCCTATCGCGATTCAATTAGCGGCAGCGGCAGATGGTAATATTGCTTTATGTATCGGAGCTGTTATCGCTGCAGGTGTCGCAGGAGATGGTTTATCAAACTTTCAGTCGGATAATGAACACTTTGCTCATGCAATAGGCTGCGAACCAATGGCGCTGGTAAAAGCAAGATTTCCGTATTTTGTTTTTATTACGGTTTTTGCTGCTCTCTTGTATTTAACTGCGGGAATCTTGCATTCAATAACTTAACCGGCAAATGTTTTATTTCTTTTTAATTACATCAAACCCGCAGTACGGCACAAGCGCTCTTGGAATGCGCACCGAACCGTCTGCCTGCTGAAAGTTTTCCAGAATTGCAATGATGGCGCGGGAAACAGCAATTGCAGTTCCGTTAAGCATGTGAACAAATTTATTTTTGCCGTCTGTATCTTTAAAACGGATGTTAAGACGCCGCGCCTGATAATCGGTACAGTTTGATGTCGATGTTACTTCGCCGTATTCGCCGCCATTACGTCCAGGCATATATGCTTCCAGATCCCACTTGCGGTAAGCGGGTGCACCCAAGTCGCCGGTACATGTGTCTACAACACGGAATGGAATATTTAAACCTTCAAATATTTCTTCTTCTATTAAACGCAGCTCTTCGTGGAACTTGTCAGACTCTTCCGGCAGACAATAAACAAACATTTCCAGTTTAGTAAACTGATGAACGCGGTACAATCCCTTGGAAAATTGACCTGCTGCTCCTGCTTCGCGCCTGAAACAATGCGAAAGCCCTGCCATCCGCAGCGGTAAATTTTCTCTTGGTAAAATTTGGTTGGAATAATATCCGCCAAGAGTAATTTCTGCAGTACCCACAAGACACGCCCGCGGCGACGTATCATCACCTTCAAGCGTGTAAACATTTGATTCTGCTCCGCGCGGATTAAAACCAATACCTTCCAGTATTTCTTCGCGTGCGATGTCAGGAGTAATAAACGGTGTAAAACCTTTTTTTTGCAGAATATCAAGAGCATAACGGACAAGTCCAAGTTCTAAAAATACACCTTCGTTTTTAAGATAATAAAATTTTGTACCGGAAACTTTTGTTGCAGAATCAAAATCGATAATATCAAGATCCTGCCCAAGTTTTACATGGTCTGCAGGATCAAAATCGAACTTTGGAATTGTTCCAACTTTTTTTACTTCCAGATTGTCTTTATCTTCCTTACCGACAGGTGCATCAGGATGCGCCATATTTGGAATCTTTCTGGCTTCTGTTAAAAGTTCAGCTTCTATAGAAGTTAAACTGTCTTCTATTGCGGCAATTTCTTCTTTTAGTTTTTTTCCTTCATCGATAAGGTTTACACGCTGTTCCGGCGTTAAAGTTTTTACTTTCATACCATCGGCATTTGCATTTCGCTTTTGCTGCAAACCCTGCAAATTTGTGGTTAACTCTGTTCTTTTAACATAAAGACGTGCAACTTCCTGTGCATCGGCTTTCATAAAACGGTCGGCAATATTGGCCGAAACAGCCGAAATATTCTCTGTTATAAATTTGTAGTCTAACATAGGGTTAGTGTATCAGTGACCAGCATGAAATGTCTAGTGTCCAGTAATTTTTATAGGATACTAGCGGGCACAGCAGTGTTTAAATTTTTTTCCGCTTCCGCAAGTACAGGGATCGTTACGGCCGGTTTTCGGCGCTGTGCGGACTACAGTACGCGGCGATATACGCCCTTCAACATAAAGCCATTCATCTTTTTCTTTTTTAAATTTGCCTATTTCATGATGTATATCTTTTAATCCATCTTTTTCGTAAGCCGCTTCGAACACTACGGTTCCTTCAGTATCTGTTACGCCGCCTTTTTCTGCAGAAATAATTTTAAGCCCCAGCCATTTTGACTGCCTGCTCCAATCGCTTGTAGATTTGTAATCAATGTCATCCTTGCCGCGATGAAAACATGTGTTAATAATATAGTCTATCTCATGTTCAGCATAAGCCGAGTAACGGCTTCGCATCAGCGCTTCTGCTGTCGGCGCTTTTATTTTACCGCGGATATATTGTTCACAGCAGTCTGAGTAAACGCGGCCTGAACCGCACGGACAGTTTTTCATAGATTAATTGTAACATATATTAATTTTTTATAAAAGCAAGTTTACTTTTCATTTTTATCAATTGCTGCTTCTATAAGTACAGGTTTACCGGAATTTAGCAGTTTAACAGCAGCCTGAAGCGCAATTGTAAAAGACTTTTCATTATAAACTCTGAATGCAGTTACATTGTATGCATCGGCAAGCTTGACAAAATCAGGGCTGCTTTTTTCCAGGTCAGTTTCAAAATAAATTGATTTATATGATTTCTTCTGCCATTGACGGAGCAAACCAAGCGTATGATTATTAAATACAATAATCAGAACTGGCAAATTATATTTAACCATTGTTGACATTTCAGCACAATTCATTCTAAAACTGCCATCGCCTGTAAAAAGCACAACAGGTGTTTTTGGATTTGCGATCTTTGCTCCTGCCGCCGCGCCCATGCCGTACCCCATTGTGCCCATACCGCCGGAAGTTAAAAACTTTTGTCCGTTTTTAAAAGGGAAATACAACGCTGTCCATATTTGATGCTGTCCTACGTCAGTAACTACAATGGCGGAACCGCCGGCGATACTGCCGGCGGTTCCGCCTAATAATCTTGCTGTCTCTCTTACAACAAAACCAGGGTTTAATACAGCTTTACGCCCGGATTTTTTTTGCGCGGCGGCTTTCAGAACAGCAATATCACTGCCCCACTCGTTAACAATTTTTGCAGGTAAATGTTTTTCAAGTTTGGTTAACACTTCTTTTAAATCCCCAATAATAAAAGCATCTGCGTGAATATTTTTATTTATCTCTGCAGGATCAATATCTATATGAACAATCTTTGCGTTTTTTGCAAAACTTTCATTATTGCCGGTAACACGATCAGAAAATCGTGCGCCAAGCGTTATCAGTAAATCGCATTTCTGCACTGCCTTACCTGAAGTTATAGTACCGTGCTTGCCGATTAATCCAGTACAAAGCGGATGATCAGCCGGAAAAGCCCCCATTCCCATAAGCGATAAAGCAACCGGCGCACCTAGAGTCTCTGCAAGTTTTTTAACTTCTTCATTTGCGCCGGAACGGACTGCGCCGCCGCCAACATAAAGCATAGGCCGTTTTGAGTTTTTAATTAATGAAATAACATTGTTTATATCATCATCTTTAAATTTATAATACCTGGATTTATTGGTTTGACTGCCGTTGTCATACCCGCAGACAGCAGCGCTTACATCTTTTGGAATATCAATTAAAACAGGGCCGGGTCTGCCGGACTGCGCTACAATAAATGCTTCATTTACAATTTCTGCCAGGTCGCGCACATCTTTTACAATCCAATTGTGTTTAACAATCGGCATTGTAATCCCTGCTATATCAACTTCCTGAAAACTGTCTTTGCCGAGAAGCGGAAGCCCAACATTGCCGGTTATCGCTATGATTGGAACGGAGTCAACAAATGCTGTTGCAATTCCTGTAACAAGATTTGTCGCACCAGGGCCGGATGTAACAAGGCATACTCCAACCCTGCCGCTTGAACGCGCATAACCGTCTGCGGCGTGCGCGGCGTGCTGCTCATGACTTACAAGAACATGTTTAATGCGATCTTTGTATTTATAAAGTTCATCATAAATATTTAAAACTGCGCCGCCGGGATAGCCGAAAACAGTATCAACTCCGTTTTTAATTAATGATTCAATTAATATCTGCGCGCCTGTATATTTCATTTTCTAACTTCTTCATTTATCAGCATATACTCAATAGAGTCTACCAAAGCAGCGCGTGATGCGTCTAAAATATCTGCGCTTACTCCAACAGTATTCCAGGTACGCTGACCATCTGTAGATTCAATTAAAACACGAACACGCGCGGCAGTTGCGTCTTTGCCGTCTATAACCCTTACCTTGTAATCTTCCAGCCTCATTTTTGCAAGCCCGGGAAAAAACCGGGTAAGAGCGCGGCGAAGCGCTTCATCCAAAGCGCCGACAGGACCAACTCCTTCTGCCGCAGCAACTTCATATTGATCCCCGGCTAAAACTTTTACCCATGCATTACTGCATTCAATCTTTTCTCCCTTTGGATGTTCACTCATTACACGGTATGCCTCAATATTAAAAAACGGCTTATAACGCCCCAGTTCACGCAGAATTAAAATTTCAAAACTTGCATCCGCTCCTTCGTAGGCCCAGCCGCCGGCTTCCAGGGCTTTCAGTTTTTCAGCTAACGAAATAATCACAGGGTGGTCTTTATGCACATCTGGCTCTATCTTTTTCACACGTTCAGCAATAGCCGCGCGTCCGCCGACTTCGCTCATTAATAAATGACGGTTATTGCCGACTGCCGCAGGGTTTACGTGTTCAAATGACTGTTTGTTTTTTAAAACTCCATCGGCATGCATTCCGCCCTTGTGCGAAAAAGCATGAGTTCCAATATACGGCATATCATCGCTTATAATTACGTTGGCAATTTCTGCAACACGCCGTGTTAATTCGCCGATACGGACAAGATTTCCCTGCGGCAGGCAATAAAGAGCCATTTTAAGCTCCAAAGTTGGAATTAAAGCCGCTAAAGATGTATTACCGCACCTTTCGCCAAAGCCGGCAAGCGTACCCTGAACATGAATAAAACCTGCCTGCACTGCCGTTATAGAGTTTGCTATAGCAAGACCGCAGTCATTGTGCGCGTGTATTCCAAAAACTGTATCCGGCATTAATTTTTTTACTTCCTGCGCCGCAGTATTAATTTTACCGGTAATTGACCCGCCGTTTGTATCACATAACACTATTCTGGCAGCGCCTGCGCCAAAAGCTGTCTGTATCGTAGAAAGCGCATACGAATAATCAGCGGCATAACCGTCAAAAAAATGTTCTGCGTCATAAATTACTTTTTTGCCCTGCGCTTTTAAAAAAGAAATTGTATCGCCGATCATGTCAAGATTTTCATTGAGAGAAACCTGCAGCACTTCATTCACATGCAAATCCCAGCTTTTGCCGAATATTACAACAACTTCTGTTTCTGCATTTAAAAGAGAGCGAAGCTGCATATCATCACAAGCTTTAACGCCTTTTTTCCTTGTAGAACCAAAAGCGCATAATTTTGCGTTTTTTAAATTGATAGATGCCGCCTGCCTGAAATATTCCATATCTTTTGGATTACTTCCCGGATTCCCCGCTTCTATAAATGTAACACCTAGTTCATCGAGAGTTTCTGTTATGGCAAGTTTATCGCGAAGAGAAAAAGAGATACCTTCGCCCTGCGCTCCATCGCGCAAAGTTGTATCCAGTACTTCTATATCAAAATTATTTTTCATCTTCCCTCAATCTCATAAAACATAACATTAATCGCTGCTAAATATGCCTTCATGGAAGATTCTATCACATCTGTAGAAACTCCGCGACCATTCCAGCGCCGCAAGCATCCGTATTTGTCGTTTAACGCAATTTTTACCATTGTCTCGCCCTGCGAAGAAGATCCTTCTACCCCGTTTTTATCCGCGCCTGTTATATCTGTTATTGCGCCAAGTTCATATAACTCAAGCTCAGGTTCCTTTCCGGTAATTTTATTTATTGTCCTGAAAATTGAATCAAGAGGACCATCGCCCCCGCATATGGATTCTTCATATATTTCACCATCACGCCGAAGCCGGATAACACCGCTGGCGCCGGCCGATGAACTTGTTTTTAATTCCCAAAAATCCAGTTTCCATATTTCCGGCACAGAAGTTGTTTCATTCATTACAAGCGCTTCAATATCGCGCAAACTTACTGTTTTCTTTTTATCTGTTAGTTTTTTAAAATCTCCGAATACTTTTTCAAAAGTTTTTTCATCAAGATTGATATTTAATTCTTTTAAACGTTCTTCAAAAGCATGACGCCCTGAATGTTTTCCAAGAACAAGATTACTGGAAGAATCTAATTTGCTCTTTGGAATACCAATCGCCTGCGGTGTCATAATTTCGTAAGTTTCACGGTTAGATAAAACCCCATGCTGATGAATCCCCGCTTCATGAGCGAATGCATTGTCGCCTACTATTGCTTTATTCGGCTGCAGTTTAATTCCTGTTACCTGCGAAACAAGCCGGCTTACAGAATAAATCTGCGTTGTATCAATTTTTGTTTCAACATTAAAATAATCGCGGCGGACTTTCAGCCCCATTACGATTTCTTCCAGCGATGCATTTCCTGCACGTTCGCCGATTCCGTTAATTGTGCATTCAACCTGATCCGCGCCGTTTAAAATTGCAGAAATACTGTTTGCCGCCGCAAGACCCAAATCATTATGACAATGAACAGAAAGAAATACTTTTTCAATTCCTGCAGTATTTTCTTTTATATAACGAATAGACTTTCCGAATTCTTCCGGCATTGCATAACCTAAAGTATCGGGAAAATTTACTGTAAGCGCGCCGGCTTTTATAACCGCGCTAAAAACTTTACAGACAAAATCAGGATCACTTCTGAACGCATCTTCTGCAGAGAACTCAACATCGCTGTTAAATTTTTTTGCATATTTAACGCAATTTACTGCCTGTTCCAAAACCTGTTCCTGCGTCATTTTTAATTTATATTCCATATGAACAGGACTTGTTGCCAAAAATACATGAATACGCGGAGATTCTGCTTTTTTAAGCGCTTCCCATCCAACATTTATATCTTTTTCCAAACACCTGCATAACGATGTTACAACGCATGTTTTAATAACAGATGCTATTTTTTTTACAGATTCAAAATCGCCAGGTGAAGAAACAGGAAAACCAGCTTCGATTATATCAACGCCGAGTTTTTCCAGCCGCTTTGCTACTTCTATTTTTTCGCTTATATTCATGGAACAGCCGGGAGCCTGTTCGCCGTCTCTAAGTGTGGTGTCGAATATTTTTACAGCACGCATTTTATTTTTTCTCTACAGACGAAGCGGCGGCTGCCGGTAAAATATCCGCACCGCGTTCCAATGCAACCATACCGGTTCTGGCAAGCTCTAAAATGCCATACGGGCGAAGCAGCAATAATAAACCATTAAGTTTTTCCATATTGCCTGTCACTTCTACAGTGATGGTAGTCTGCGAAACATCAACAACTCGTGCGCGGAAAATAGAAGTTATCTCGATAACTGCAGGGCGGCTTTTTTCGTCTGCGCCTATTTTAACAAGCATTATTTCACGGCGGAGACAAGTGGAGCTGTCAAGCCCGCGCACAGCGATCACATCTACAAGTTTTTCAAGTTGTTTAATAATTTGATCCAGGATGCGTTCTTCGCCGGTTACTGCGATGGTCATTCTGGAGATTGAAGGATTTTCTGTCTCTCCGACAGTAAGACTATCAATATTAAAACCGCGGCGGCTGAAAAGACCGGAAACCCTGCTAAGGCTGCCAGCCCTGTTTTCTACAAGCGCCGAGACAACATGCTGTTTAGTAACCTTTTGTTTTGCCACTTACTTCTTTCTGGCGCTCGCCGCGGCGGCGATACTCTGATTAACATCGGAAAGATCAGAACGCACTACCCTGGCTCTGTCTAATGCCTGCTGATGTCTTCCTGCCGCCTGATCCGCTTCCGCTTGATCAGCAGTATTATAAGCGTCCATAATTGTCCTGTCTAATGAGTCATAATCAAGATTTAACTGGGAATATCTGGCTCCATTAACATTTCTGAAAGTTTCTTCTATTTCATCCCGCAAAGTTGATATTAACGAATCAGATTCACCGCCTACCCTTTGAGCGGCAATCCTTCCTTCGGCTATAGCTCTATCTGCCGTTGATATAGCATCCGATGCATAAGTCCTGGCTGCATCATAGCGTTTATTATCGGCCTCTTCCTGCATACGGCGCAAAGAATCCCGTGCCCGTGCAAGGGTACCGCCGGCATATTCGACAGCATTTGAGTCATTTTCAGCTCTAAAAACCGCTTCCCTGGCATTTTCCATCTCTGTTAAAGGAGGTTGTTCACATCCAATTAGAAGGATAGAAACAATAACCAGAATATAGAATAATTTAATCTTCATGCAGTACTCCTTTATTAATTTTAATACATTTAAGAAAAATTATCCATAAGTAAAAACAGGTATTTCGACCCTTGAATAATATCGATTACCGCATTATTTTCTATATTATGAGATTAATTAGTTTCCTAAAAACCGGACTTTTTATATATGAGTGTTTCAGAATACTCATTTTAGCCATAATTTTGATTATTCAGGGAAGTGAACCTGGTTTATCCATTCGAATGATTTTTGCTGCTTCTGCAGCTTTATTCCCGTTAATGGCATTGTTCATTTGCATCGATATAAATCGATATAAAACATATCTGCCCTTGTTTGCGGCTGGAAAATGCATCTGTATTTTCATGGAACTGGGCTGGTCTATTATTTCCCGGCAGGTTACAATGATTGGAAGCATTGACAGTGCAGCAATTCTTGCCCAATTAATACTAAGCGGCGATTTATTTGCTCTGGCTGCTGTTTTTATGATTATTAAAAATGTAAATGCAGAAAATACAGACATAGCGGAGGAAAACTAATGCGGATTATTCCAATCGCAAGCGGAAAAGGCGGAGTAGGCAAATCTCTGGTTTCGGCAAATCTTGCCGTTTCCTTTGCTCAGGCAGGAAAGAGCGTTGTGCTTGCGGATCTTGATTTGGGAGCATCGAACCTGCATCTGGTTCTGGGGCATCAAGCGCCAAAAGCTGGAATCGGCACTTATTTAAATAATATCAAATCCAACTTTTCGGACGTTATTACGCAAACCGATGTCCGCGGGCTTAGATTTATTCCAGGCGATAACGAAATACCAGGCACTGCGAACCTTACTGCAGCCCAGCGGAAAGCTCTTGTAAAACAGCTTCTGGCGCTCAAAGAAGATACCGATATATTAATCCTTGATTTGGGCGCAGGAACACATCAATCAATATTGGATTTCTTTTTGCTTTCTAATCAGGGTATTGTTGTTTCCGCACCGGCAGTAACAGCAGTTTTAAACGCCTATGTTTTTTTAAAAAATACTGTTTTTCGTTTAATGTTCAGTTCATGCACAAAAGGTTCCAAAGCGCGTGCACATCTGGAAAAAATGAGAAAAGACGGCGCAGGCCATATTTATATTCCAAAATTACTGCCGGAGATTCAGAAGATCGATCCTGTCTCTCATGAAAAATTTGTTAAACGCCTTGATACTCTTCGTCCGCGTCTTATTATGAATATGGTAGATGAACCAAAAAATGCGGATGTAGCTATGAAGATACGCCGTTCATGCGAAGAATATCTTGATCTTAAAATAGAACATATGGGCATTATCTACCGCGACATGATTCAGGATAAAGCGCTTTCTTCCAGACTGCCAGTTGTTTTATATAAACCGCAGTCGGTTTTATCACAGGCAATTTACCGTATCGCAGATAAAATAATGGAAAGCCCTGAAGATAACTTTACGCCGGACGACAAGCAGATCGATGACAGCTTTACAGAAGCGGAACTGGAAGCAGAAATTGATTTTGATACTAAAATGGAATATGTAGAAGACCTTCTGCATTCCGGAGCCATGAGTCAGGGCGATTTAATAGAAACAGTTAAATCACAGCAGCTGGAAATTTCAAAACTTAAAAAAGAAAATAATTTCCTAAAGCTGAAAATAACAAAAGCTTTACAGCAAGGTTATAAGGTATAATATGCCATTTTTATATATTAATTTTCCATCATGGCTTAATCCGGAAATTATCCCCGGCCTGCCAGTCCGCTGGTACGGATTAATGTACATTTTTGCTTTTGCAACTGCATTTTTTTTATATAGAAAACAGGTTAAAGAACGGCACTTTCCAATGTCCGAAGACGACCTTTCCAGTTTATTCTTTTGCGGGATACTTGGTTTATTGCTTGGAGCAAGGCTTTTCCATACATTGATTTATGAAACAAGCGATTTTTACAGAAGGCAGCCCTGGTTAATTTTCTGGCCTTTCCGTAACGGGCAATTTACCGGTTTACAGGGAATGAGTTATCACGGCGGAGCTTTTGCAGGTCTTTTGGCTGTTATCATTTTTGCAAAGGTAAAAAAATACAGTTTCCGCGAAATCGGCGATATGTTTGCAGCAGCGATTCCTCTTGGTTTTACATTCGGGCGTATTGGTAACTTTATCAATGCCGAACTTTACGGCAGAGCTACCGCAAGTCCTTTAGGAATGGTTTTTCCCGGCGCAGCTCCGCTCCCTGCAAGCGAAAACTGGGTTCAGGAAATTGCAGAAAAAACAGGTATGGATATAAACGGTTTATGGGAAGTTAATCTGCCGCGCCATCCTTCGCAGTTATATGAAGCCTTTTTTGAAGGTATTATATTATGGGCAATTATCTGGTTTTTCCGAAGCCGTAAACCATTTAAAGGTTTCCTTGTTGGGCTTTACTTTCTGGGATATGGTTTTTTCCGTTTTATTATCGAATATTTCCGCGAACCGGATGCCGATCTTGGTTACCGGTTTGAAATCGTAAAAACAACACTTCCTACTGCGTATGCGCATCCTCTTCTTAGCTTTTCTACAGGGCAGGTGCTTTGCTTTTTTATGATGGTTTTCGGAGCTGTCTGGCTTATCTATGCTTCCCGTTTATCCGACAGCAAAGATATTTTTGTTTATAACGAAGAAGAACTTGAACAATTAAAGGTTAACGAAGCGGCAAAAGAGCGGAACCAGCGCAGAAAATTAAGAAAAAAACTGCGGTAAAGAAGCACTTGAATTTCCGCTATTTAGCATGTAATATGAATTAATCGGAAAATTAAGGAGAGATTGGGATGAAAACGATGATTTGCAGCGTTTGCGGTTACGTGTGTCCGAATAAAGGGCATATGACTATTTTAGAAATGATGGAACAGGGAATGGTTGTACAACTTATAGTTGTAGGTATTCTTTTTGTCCTAATGGGATTAATGATCAATGCAATCGGCAAAGGAAGAGCTGCAGCTTTAAAGGAAACCGGTTCCGGCAGTTCCTCTGTCAATAATAAAACAATAGAAGGCTCTGCAATTATTGCAGCAATTACAGCCGCTGTTAATGAATACAGAAAAAAATAAATAATCAAGGAAGGAAAAAATGCCAAAAATAAAATTAACCGATTTAGTACTGCGCGATGCGCACCAGTCACTTTTTGCTACCCGCATGGTCACTGCAGACATGCTGCCAATCTGCGACAAGCTCGACAAAGCGGGCTTTTACGCGCTGGAAGCCTGGGGAGGCGCTACTTTTGACGCCTGTATCAGGTTCTTAAACGAAGATCCGTGGGAAAGGCTGAAAAAGCTTAAAAAAGCCCTGCCTAAAACTCCAATAATGATGCTTCTTCGCGGTCAGAATCTTTTAGGTTACCGCCATTATGCCGACGATGTAGTAGAAAAATTCGTTGAATATGCAGCAAAAGACGGCGTTGATATTTTCCGTATCTTTGACGCTTGCAATGATCCGCGCAACTTTAAAACAGCAACTGCAGCCGCTTTAAAAACCGGCAAACATATTCAGGCAACTATTTCTTATGCTGTAACTCCTTTTCATACAGTCGAAAAATACGCAGAGTTTGCAAAACAGCTTGCAGACCTTGGCGCTAACTCTCTTTGTATTAAGGATATGGCAGGTCTTTTAAAACCATACGAAGGTTACGAACTTGTAAAAGCTATTAAAAAAGCAACAAGCCTTCCTTTGGAAATCCACACTCACGCCACTACAGGTATGTCAGTAGCTACTCTTACCAAGTGCGCCGAAGCTGGTGCGGAAATTCTTGATACTACAATTTCTTCCATGTCGATGGGAACAAGCCACAGCCCGACAGAAACAATGGTAGAAATTTTTAAAGGCACAGAGTTCGACACAGGATTAGACATCAATCTGTTACTCGAAATTGCAGCATACTTCCGCGAAGTCCGCAAGAACTACAAAAAATTTGAGTCCAGTTTCCTTGGCGCAGATACTCGTCTCCTTGTAAGCCAGGTTCCCGGCGGAATGTTAAGTAACATGGAAAGCCAGTTAAAGGAACAGGGCGCAGCCGATAAAATGGACGATGTATTAAAAGAAATCGCAGTCGTACAAAAAGATGCAGGTTATCCGCCGCTTGTAACGCCTACAAGCCAGATTGTCGGAACACAGGCTGTATTTAATGTATTGTTCGGCCGTTATAATAAACTTTCCGGCGAGTTCCAGGATCTTGTTGCCGGTAAATACGGCGCATGCCCTGCACCAAAAAATGCAGACCTTGTCAAAAAAGCGCTTGAAGCTTTAAAGATGGAAAAAGAAATGACTTGCCGTCCTGCAGATGAAATCCCTGCAGAATATTCAAAACTGGAAGAAGAAGCAAAAAAAATACTTGGTAATAATGTATCTACAGAGGATGTACTTACACTTGCAATGTTCCCGAAAGTTGCTCCGGACTTCTTTAAAACTCGCGCGAACGGCCCTGTTGTATTTAAGCCGGAAGCCGAAGCTGCGGCGCCGGCAGCAAGCGTAGCAGCTCCAGCAGGAAGTGCAGCGCGTTACAGCGTAAATGTTAACGGCGCAAATTATGATGTTGTCGTAGCTCCTGCAGGTTCTGTAGCAATTGCCCCAGCGGCAGCAGCCGCGGCTTCAGCCGCGCCAGCTCCAACAGCTTCTGCAGGCGGCGATACGATTATAGCTCCTGTAGCCGGAACAATTCTGCGTTTTGTAGCATCAGAAGGCGCGGATGTAAAAGCCGGTGATACAATATTAATTCAGGAATCCATGAAAATGGAACTTGAAATTAAAACAAGTGTTGCAGGAAAAGTTCACTTCCTGGTTCAGACAGGAACCCAGGTAGCTTCCAAACAGCCGGTTGCAAAAATAGGCTAAGTGTAAAAAAGAGGTTCTCGCAGAGGCGCGGAGTTTTGCAACTAAAGTTGCTTAAAGAACGCAGAGTTTTTGTACGAAAACAATGCGTTCAACTCCGAGCTTCCTGTGAGAGATAATCAAAAATTAAAAAAATTAAGAAATCTAATAATCAGAAAACCAGAAGCTCATAATATATAATACTAACAACAACTCTGCGCCTCAGCGTCTCTGCGAGAATCTTTCTTAATAAATTAAGAGTTTTCTTTAAGTTCGCGGAGTTCCTGCAGTGTTCTTAATTTCCAGATTGCTTTTTCCTGAATCTGCCTTACCCTCTCGCGTGTAATTCCAAGAAATTTTCCAGTTTCTTCCAGTGTTAGAGGATTTTCTCCCGTTAAGCCGAAACGAAGCTGAATTATTCTCATTTCTCTTTCGGATAACTGAGAAAGAATCCCGCCCATTGTCTCCTGCAATGTCATGGAAAAAACCATTTCAAAAGGCTCAGCTCTTATATCGTCTTTTATAAGATCTGCCAAACGAGTCATATTTCCGTCATCAACGATAGTATCAAGGCTTGTAGTTTCCTGCGATAACTTTACAATTTCTTTTACCTTTGAAACGGGCACATTCAAATATTCTGATAATTCCTGTTCGTTAGGGTCTCGCCCTAAATCCTGAGTAAGCTGCTTTGCTACATAATAACATTTTTTTATCGTATTAAGCATATGGATAGGGATGCGGATAACACGCCCTTTATCTGCAATACTTTTAATTATTGCCTGTCTTATCCACCATGTACCATATGTGGAAAAACGGCAGCCCCTTGTATAATCAAAACGTTCTACAGCTTCTATAAGACCGATATTTCCTTCGTCAATCAGATCTAAAAGAGATAAACCGCGATGCTGATAATTTTTGGCAATTGAAACAACAAGGCGTAAGTTTGAATTAATCATTGTGTTTTTATAATGCAAAAGCGTACTGTCCAAGGCTGCTTTTTCACTGCTAAAGTCTTTAGTAACTCCGTCTATTTCCTTGTTTTTCTTTTTTTCAGCTTCCAAAGCTTTTAATTTGCTTCGTAAACTAATAATTTTTTCGCCGATATTCTGCTCTTCCTGCAATGTTAAAAGCGGAAACCTGGAAATCTGCCTAAAATATAAAGCCAGAGGATCCGATTCTTTCTGCAATTTAATCCTTTTATGGGATTTATCCAGCGATTTCCTTGGGTCTCTGCGGTTCCCGCTGCGGGAACTGCCGCGTTTAGTGCTGCTGCGACTGCCATGAAGCTGTCCTATATTATCAATTCCAATCTCCATTTTTCACCTCATCTTTTAAGTTCTGGAATTATTAGCGCCTGCTCTTGGAGCAATTGCCGGATCAATCGGTATATCATTTCTAAATACCATAAAAAATAACTGCGGTTTCTCTGAAACAGCATTAACTCCTAACCTGCCCAGTTCCATCCCTGGAGTTATACGGTCTCCTACATTTACAGATATTGTTTCGCAGCCGCCGTACATGTAATAATACCCTCCGGCAGTTTCTACAATTACAACTCTTCCAAACTTGCGCCATGGTCCTGCAGAAACAACAAACCCCTGAGTTAAGCTCTGTACAGATTCAAATTGATTCCCTTCTACAACAACACCCATCTGCCCTGTCATATAAGTAATATCTTTCGGCATAATAGGCCAGCGTAAAGAATACAATCCGCTTGCTGCTCTTGTGTTTCCGGCATTTCCTGAATTTGAATTTGCAGAAGCAGCCGCGGCTGCAGGCTGAGCAGTACTTGTTGTACTCGAACCCGGCACTTTAATAACATCACCTGCTCTTAACGAATGATTGGAAGCAAACCCGTTTATATCCAATAGCCTTTGCAGGGTAATTCCATGAGTACGCGCAATACTAAAAAGCGTATCGCCTCTTACCGCCCTGTAATTAACCAATGTTTGAACATTGATGGTTGGCGTCGCCGCAGAATCGTCAGATGAAACCGGAATTACAAGTCTCCTTCCAGCCTGCAGCCTGGAAGGATCTGTAATGCCATTGGTTCTCATTAGATCATCCGCAGTAACATTGTAAAAGCGGGAAATTGAGTAGATTGTTTCCCCTCTTCCTACTACATGGATCAAATTATCCGCGGCAGCTGCTCCGGAGGAAAGGAGACATGCCAAAACAAAAAACAGCAATAAAATTTGTAGATACTTCACGGCTCTTCATTATCGGCAGTTTTTGCGTAAATCTATAATAGATATGGAAATATGACAAGGATGATTATCACTACTGCTGTATCTAGCGTTATAAAAATGAATAGACACCAGATATAGCGTAGGTGCAAAATACAAAGAACAGTAATCCGCAGTCTTTACATACTTAAATCATATATTGTAAAGTAAAACATGAGTGATTATAAAAGACCAAGCTGGGATGAATATTTTATGGAAGTTTGCGAGGCAATATCCAAACGGGCAACCTGCGATCGCGGGCGCTCCGGCTGCGTAATTGCCAAAGACAAACAGATTCTTGTTACCGGATATGTCGGTGCTCCAGCAGGGCTTCCTCACTGTGATGACGAAGGCCATCAGCTAAAAAAAATGGTGCATGAAGACGGCAAAGAGACGACTCATTGTGTCAGAACTGTTCATGCCGAACAAAATGCAATTTGCCAGGCGGCAAAACGCGGTATTTCGATAGATGGAGCTACTCTTTACTGCCGGATGACTCCGTGCAGAACCTGCACTATGCTGATAATTAACTGCGGAATAAAACGTGTCGTCTGCCAGCGGCGCTATCAGGACAGCAGCGATTCACTAGCCATGTTTGAAAAAGCGGGAATTACAATAGAACACCTGCACGATGAATTACAGCAGTACTAATGTAAATTTTAATATTAACTGGATTCCAGAATAATCCGGTATTTTAAGTATACCTCTTCCAGGGTATGCAAAGGCCCCGGGGCGTTTACTCTCTTTCGTAAAGTACAGGCATCACGCCTCTCGATAAAAAAGTCATAAATTGCCCTTGGATCATGATCATTAAACATGGAATAAACAGGTTTTGAATCCAGATACGAACGCACTTCTTCATGTCCGACAGTCGTTATTCCATATCGTTTTAATCTGCTTCGAATCTGAAGGATCTCTTCATAAGACAGTCCAAAAAGGAATTCTTCAAGCGCCCATCTTGTTTTATCATTGGTGGATTCCTCTTTTAGAAAATCCTCCCATTCGGTTTCACTGTCCATATCAAACGAAATACGCAATAATTCTGTATTTCCGTCCATAGTTCCAAAACTTGGCGGCGCAGAATCTCTGGCAGCCCATAATGAAGAAAGCGCCATCAAATGGCGGATACTGCGCTGATCTACACCGCTGTCCCAAAGAGCAATTAGGTCATTTGCAAGCTTGGCTTTTGTATTACTGGAAAAGCCGGGATCTTCAAGGCACGAAAAATATACATTCTCTGCCATTAAGGTAAAAACAACAGAAAAGGAAATTTCCTTTGCAGGAGTGTATAAACCGGTATTTTCTTTTGTTAATTTGGAAAGCAGGGAAAAAGCATGGAATTTTGCCACCAAAAAGCTGCGAAGAGCTGCAACTTTAGCAGGAATCCGCAGAAGATGAGATGCAGTAGAGAAAAAGAGCAGCGATTCAGTAAGCTGATTTTCGTTAAGCAGAATATCCCTTACAAACTTTGTATCTTTTATGGAAGGATAATCAAAAACTGCATTCCCAAGATTTCGCAGCCGCCGAAACCTTTCGCTTACAAGAATAAAATCTCCGTTATTTTTTTCTTTTAGCCAATTTTCACATTTTTCAACAAGGATTTCTTCGTCTTTTGATAAAACTTGCGCTGAATGCATATTAACCATATTAGTATATTATCGTACAGAATATCCAATTCATCAACCGAATCTGCCGGTTATATAATCACTTGTTCTTTTATCTTTTGGGGTCATAAAAACTTCGGCTTTTGAACCTTCTTCGATAAGGTTTCCCATAAGCATAAAAACAGCTCTGTCGCATACACGTCCTGCCTGCTGAACATTGTGCGGGGCAATGATAATCGTATATTGTTTTTTTAACTCAATAAGGGATTCTTCAATTTTTGCAGTTGATATAGGATCAAGACCGGAACATGCCCTGTCTAAAAGAATTATTTCAGGTTCAAGCGCCAGAACACGCGCAATACAAAGGCGCTGCTGCTGTCCTCCCGAAAGGCTCATCCCCGAAATTGAAAGCCTGTCTTTAACTTCGTTCCAAAGCGCGGCTCTTTGCAGGGATCTTTCTACTATCTCTGCGAGTTCTTTTTTGCTTTTTCTGCCGCTTAAACGGGGCCCGTAACAAATATTATCAAAAATAGAAACAGGAAGAGGAGTGGGAACTTCAAAAACCATACCAACCTTATTGCGAAGTTCGGTAACATTAACATCCTGATCATAAATGTTTTTTCCATCAAGAAGAATCTCGCCGTTCATCCATGCGCCTGCATTCAAATCACATAACCTGTTAAACGAACGCAAAAGGGTCGTTACTCCGCTGTTTGCAGGGCCAAAAATTGCTGTTATTTCATTTGCCTTTATTTTCATATTTAAATTGTGAATAACCTGTTTTTTATCGTAATAAAAATTAACGTTATTTACAGTAATTTTTGATTCCAATCCAATACCTCTTTACCCTATCTCTTGACAGATTTTGCAATAAATCTGTTAACCATTGCATTTGCAACAACATTTATAAGTAAAATCATAATAATTAAAAGAGTTGCAGTACCATAGGCATTTTCCATGGAAATACCTTCTCTAGCCAATATATAAAAATGAACTGCCATGGAACGCGTAGAAGAAAAAACCGATGACGGCATTCTAAAAGCGGAACCTGCAGTAAGAATAACTGCAGCAGTTTCTGCAACACAGCGCCCAACACTTAAAATAATTCCATTTACAATGCCAAGCAATGCAGAAGGAAATACTACCCTGCTGATTGTCTGCCATTTTGTAGCGCCTAACGAAAAACTGACTTCCCTGTAAATATTCGGAACTGCGCGAATCGCTTCCTCCGATGTACGTATTACAGTAGGCAGAATCATAAATGCAAGGGTCAATCCGCCCGCAAGAATAGACCAGCCCAATTGCAGATATATAACAAAAAAAATAAAACCAAAAAGCCCGTACACAATAGACGGTATTCCTGCAAGAGATTCTGCGCTAAAGCGGATAATACGGGTTACTATATTTTCTTTTGTATATTCAGCCAGATAAAAAGCAGTTCCAATGCCAAACGGAACAACAATTGCAATAGCCAGCGCTGTCAGCAGAAATGTACCAACAATCATGGAAGAAATACCGCCGGCACGCCCCATACTGCGCGGAACTTCTGTAAGGAACTGTAAATTAATTACAGGCAGCCCTTTTGCAACAATATAAATAATAATGAACAATAAAAGCCCTATCACAAACAGCGCTGCTGACCAAATTATTATTTTTGCTATTTTCTCCGAAAGAGCCGCTGTCATTTTCATTTTCTTCATTTTCTCCGCGTAATAAATTGTGCCAATGAATTCAGCAGCATAATTGCAACAAACAGAACAATACCTGTAGCAAAAAGAGCCTGTTGATGTTCTCCCGATGCATATCCCATTTCTATACCGATATTTGTTGTAAGAGTCCTGACAGGATCCAATATTGACTGAGGTACTGCAACAGCATTACCCAAAACCATTATTACTGCCATTGTCTCGCCGATAGCACGTCCTATTCCAAGAATAACCGCCGCTACAATTCCGGATTTTGCAGCAGGCAGAATTACAGAATAAATTGTCTGCCAATGCGTTAATCCCAAAGCAAGGGCGCCTTCTTTATATTGACGAGGAAGCGCAAGAATGGAAACTTCTGTTATACTTATTACAGTAGGCAGAATCATAATCCCAAGAATTAATGAACCTGTCAGAATGCTTAACCCCGGCCCTCCCAAATAATTGCGCACTGCAGGTACAATAAACAAAAGACCCCAAAATCCATAAACAACAGAAGGAATACCGGCAAGCAATTGTATCGCAGGCCTGAATATACTGCTCATCAGCGGAGGAGCATATTCTGCAAGAAAAACGGCGCAGCATATTCCTATAGGCACTCCAACAATTGCCGCTCCAATCGTGACAGTAACAGAACCAATTATCATCGGGAAAATTCCAAATAACCCTCTGCTCGGCGCCCATTCCATTCCAAAAATAAAATTGATTATCCCAACCTCTGCAATAACTGTTGCACCCTGAAAAATAATAAAAACAGTAATTAATGCCAATGCAGATATTGATGAAAGAGCAAGCGCGAAAAATGTATATTTTGATACCAGTTCTTTAAATTTATTCATTTTGTTCCATATATCATTTTAAGGGATAAGCCCCTCTTGTGTCATTAGCTCTTTTCCGCTTGGAGAAAGAATAAATTCGATAAATTCCATTGCCATGCCAGTTGGCGGAATTTCTTTTGATACAAACAAAAACGGCCTAAAAAGACTGTAACTGCCGTTTCTTACATTTTCCGATGAAGCTTCAACGCCATCAAGTTTTATAGCTTTTACCGTATTATCTACAAGACCAAGAGATATAAAACCTATTGAATTGGGATCTCCTGCAACAAGCTGTCTTACAGCGCCGTTTGAATCCTGTATTATGGCTCTTGGAGTAATTCTATTATCGCCCATGACCATATCTTCAAATGCGCTTCGGGTTCCTGATCCTTCTTCACGTGCAATTATATGTATCCTTGCCTGACGTCCGCCAATCTCGCTCCAGTCTCTTATTTCTGCTGTATATATACTTCTTACCTGTTCCAGTGTTAAATCAATCACAGGATTCCGCGGATTAACAATCATTGCAAGTCCATCTCTAGCTATCTCGATAGACCAAAGATCTTCTTCTGTTCTTTTTAACCAGCGGGATGACATTCCAATATCTGCAGTACCGGTCTCGGCTGCTGTGATACCTGCAGAAGAGCCGCCTCCCTGAATATCAATTTTTCTATCCGGAAACAAGAATTCAAATTCTTCTGCCAAAAGCTCAACATACGGCTGCACCGAAGTAGAACCGGCAACGATGACACATACGCCCGATCTGCCTGCGCAGGAAACAACTGCCATTAGTATCAATATAATAAATAAATATTTACTTGTTTTTACATTAATCATTTAACCAAACCTGCCGGAAATATAATCTTCTGTGCGTTTATCTTTTGGAGATAAAAACATCTGTTTTGTAGCGCCGTATTCAACCAGCCTTCCTACTTTGTCATCTCCGTCTCCTATCATTAAAAATGCGGACATTGTTGATACCCTAAGCGCCTGTTCCATATTGTGCGTCACAATTATGATTGTATATTTTTTCATCAGGTTTAACATTAGTTCTTCAATTTTCATGGTCGATTCCGGATCGAGGGCGCTGCACGATTCATCCATCAGAATTACATCGGGTTCAACTGCAATGGCGCGGGCTATGCATAACCTTTGCTGCTCTCCAGGCTGAAGTTCAAGTGCTGGTTTTTTTAAGTTGTCTTTTACCTCGTTCCAAAGCGCTGCTTGAATCAAACTGTTCTCTACTATTTCTTCTATTTGGTATTTATCTTTTATTCCATGTTTTCTTGGACCAATGGCAATATTATCGTAAATGCTCATTGGAAACACATTAGGTCTCTGAAAAACCATGCCTATTTTTTGTCTAAGATAAACAACATCTGAAGTTTTATCGTAGATAGAAAAATTATCTAAATAAACACCGCCTTCTACCCTGACTTTTGGTATTAAATCGTTCATACGGTTAAAAACACGCAAAAGTGTGGATTTTCCGCAGCCCGAGGGGCCGATTATTGCTGTTATACTGCGTTCATAGATATCCATGGTAATATCGCCCAACGCGTGATAAGTATCATAATAGAGGTTTAACGCTTCTGTTTTTATCTTAACGCTATTATCCACATATGCTCCCGCAGAATGTCTAATTATAGCAGATTCCGGCTCTTACAGCAATCCACGGTTTTTGAGAATTCAGATATTGATGGAGGTCCAGTACCGCGAAAGCGGTAAGGAGTCGCCTTACAGTCGTAAACTTCCTGTTTTTGGAGGTGGCGGGAGTCGCCTTACAGTCGTAAACTTCCTGTTTACTCCTTCCAGGCCGTCTGCGCCGCTAAACCGACCTCCATGTCGGTTTTCTTCTCAGACGCTCTCGCGTCTTCGAAGCCGCGGCTCCGTTTCGACTCCCGCATCGTTAGAGTTTTCTATCAATTATTATACCGTAAAAGATTTAATGAGTAATTAAAAATGCCATGGAGGTGGCGGGAGTCGAACCCGCGTCCCAATACGCGAAACATAAACATCTACAGATTTAGCCGTTTATTAAATTGTCGGAACAGACTTGGCTAAACGGCGCGCGGTCTGTCCGTATTCCGGAAAATCTTACCTGACCACTTCCGGAAGAAGTGGTCAGACCAGCTCTGATTGCGACGCGGAAGCTGTTCCTCAGAGCGGCGGAACAGTTCCACGCGATTACGCAGCTAAGGCGTATTCGTAACTGTCAGTTTTGGCAGTTAAATTTTTGCCCAATCAGGAGATGAGCACTCCATCTGCAGCTTATACCCCGAAGACGTACCAGTCGAAACCGGTGCACCCCCAACGATTAACTATACAAAACATTATAACACAATAATTAAAAAAAGCAATGTCTGTTTATTTACCGGCTAGCGTAAATTAATTTATTGATACTTTTGGGAAATCTCTCTGAATTTATCATTAATTTTTTCGACAGCATCGGCTATTATAGGATCAAACTGTGTTCCCTTTCCATCAATAATAATTTTTAAAGACTCTTCATAGGGAATAGCAGATTTATACACACGAGCGCAGACAAGAGCATCGTAAACATCAGCTAATGCGGCAAGGCGGGCTGTCAGCGGAATCTCTTCGCCTTTTAACTGTTCCGGATATCCCTTGCCATCCCAGCGTTCATGATGTCCGTAACAAATATCTTCGCAGTGTTTTAAGTAAAGAGATGTATTAACATCGCCAAGTTCATGAACAATTTCCTTGCCGCGGGTGGTATGAGTTTTCATAATCTCATATTCATCAGGATCAAGTTTTCCCGGTTTTAAAAGAATTTTATCCGGAATTGCAATTTTGCCGACATCATGCAGAGCCATGGACTTCATAATAATATCAGGTTTAAGACTAATTAATTCTTCTGCATAAACAGAGTTATTTTCTATAAGGTAGTCAATAAGCGCTTTAACAAATAACTGCGTTCTTTTTACATGTTCGCCCGATTCCAAATCGCGGTGTTCAATTACGTTTGCTAAACCCTGCAGTGCATTTTCCAGCGTTTTTGTAGCTTCGGCAGTTTTATATGCAACAATCTCTTCCAAATTATCGCTGTATTTTTTTAACTCTATCTGGTTTCTAACGCGTAATTTTACAATCTGCGGATTAAACGGCTTGTTAATAAAATCAACTGCACCTGCTTCCAATAAATCATTCTCTGAATCGCTTTCTATTGTAATAAAAATAACCGGAATGCGCCTGAAAGTACTGTCTGCTTTTAAAATGCTAAACAGTTCACGTCCGTCCATCTGAGGCATCTGAACATCCAGAAGAATTATCTTTGGAAGAGGGTCAGTAGTTCTGAGTTTTTCCAGCGCTTCTTTACCGTTTAATGCAGTTATAATGTTGTAATCATCTTTTAAAATTTCTTCCAGAATCATAACATTGGCATCAAGATCATCAACTACTAAAACTGTGGGCGTATTTTCAAGCATATTGATTTATAACCTTATCAATTTCAACTAATGTCTTATCGTAGACATCATAAAACAGGTTTAACTGTTCGTCTTTTACAGCTCCGGCTTTTATTTGATTTTCCAGTTCTACGCATTGATTATATAATTCGGTAAGGGAAAGATTAGCTGTAAGTCCTTTCAGCGCATGAGCGGAAGTTTTTGCTTTTATCATATCTCCCTCTGCCAGGGCAGTTTTTATTTCGCTGAGAGATTGATCCGCCTTAAACTTATCCAGTAACTTTGAGTAAAGTTTTGTATTATTCATGACTCTTTTTGAACCTTCACTGACATTTATATAAATTGAATCATCTGTCATAATAACCCCTTATTAACGTTCCCTGTAAATAATGCGTCCTCTGCTAAGATCATACGGAGAAAGGGCAACCCTTACACGGTCTCCGGGAACTATACGAATATAATGCTTACGCATTTTCCCCGATAAATGAGCCAAAATAAGATGCCCGTTCTGATTATCCAATTCCACCCTAAACATGGTGTTGGGAAGGGCTTCCCTGACTACACCTTCTACTTCTATTGCTTCTTCCTTAGCCACATATACTCCTTATTTTACATGTTATAATAAATAACCCCTTTATGTCAATTGTAACTATATGATAGAATAAAGAATGCATTATTACAGCACCAGAAATAAAAATGAAAATGTTACCTTTGCAGATGCAGCCCTAAAAGGCCTTGCTCCGGACGGAGGTCTTTATGTTCCGGAGGAGATCCCCAATTATCCTCCGGCTGTTCTAGCTTCGCTTGCTTCGATGGACTTTAACCAAATTGCATTTGAAACTGTAAAGCCGTATGTAAAAGATGAAATTTCAGACAGTGCGTTATCTGATATTATAAAATCGGCTTTTAATTTTACTGCTCCGCTGATACCTGTTTTAGACCGTTACACATCCGAACTATTTCACGGACCAACTGCCGCTTTTAAGGATTTTGGCGCCCGTTTTATGGCTCGCGCTTTTTCTTATTTGCGCCGGGGGGAAGACCGTCCTTTAAAAATACTTGTTGCCACTTCCGGAGACACAGGCGGAGCAGTAGCAGACGGTTTTTTTGATGTACCCGGCATTTATGTAACTGTTCTCTACCCTGCAGGGAGAGTATCCGCTCTCCAGGAAAAACAAATCGCTGGATTGGGAAAAAATATTACAGCTCTTGCTGTAGAAGGCAGTTTTGATGACTGCCAGTTTCTTGTAAAAAAAGCTCTTGCAGATGAAAACTTAAAAAAAAGAATGTCTCTTTCATCTGCAAATTCGATAAACATAAGCCGTCTTATTCCACAGGCTGTTTACTATTCTGCAGCCGCTGCAAAAGCTTATAATGGACTTTTTGATCCTGACGGCGAAGCAACACCGCGTTCTGCAGGCAGAGCAGCGTTTTCTCATTCTTTAAATTCCCGCAAACCGGTAACATTGTGCGTTCCTTCCGGAAACTTCGGCAATTTAACAGCTGGCTTATATGCGATGAAAATGGGTGCGCCTATTAAACAATTTATAGCGGCAACAAATATAAATAAAACAGTACCCGATTATCTGGATTCCGGCGAATATCTTGCAAGGATTTCCCAGGCGACAATTTCCAACGCAATGGATGTCGGCGCACCCAGTAACTTTGAGCGGATGTCTGCACATTTTTCCTGGGAAGAAATGCGCCGGATTATTTTAGGCGCGGCTGTGTCCGACGAAGAAACAAAAGAAACCATAACCAGTATATACGAACAAGCGGGTTATTATCTTGATCCTCACAGCGCAGTCGGCTGGAAAGGACTAGATAAACTCCGCGTTGAAAATAAAATTACAGAAGATGTATCTATTATTCTCTGCACAGCGCATCCGGCAAAATTTTCCGAAATTGTTGAACCGCTTTTAGGCGCTGTACCCGTGCCTGTTTCGCTTAAAAACGCAATGGAAAGAAAAGCAGATTCAAAAAGAATCCCTGCAGATGTTTCTGCGCTGATAGATACATTAAATGAAAGTTTATAATTTTTTATCTAAAGCCCTGAAATCTGATTTATAAAATTAACGTTTATTAATGATTCCTGCTGTGATAAAAAATAAAGGTAGTCAGATAACTTATTTAAATATTTTCCGGCATTGGGGCACAAAGTATGCTCCTTATAAATGGCAGTATAGTACCGCTCTGCCCTTCTTGCTACTGTTCTTGCTATGTGAATCTGCGCTTCTATAATATTTTTCCCCGGCAAATTAAATTTAGTCTGCCTGGGAATATTTTCCAGCAGTCTTTTAATTTCTTTTTCCATACTTGCAACTTCGTTTTCGTTAAAATAATAACTTTCGTTATTATTATCTGAAACATGAGACATAAGCTTCATAAGATTTCTTTGTATCCGTTCGATAAACTGACATGCATGCTGCCAGGAAAACTGCCATGCGTCTTCATTTGCCAAAATAGCCCTGATTAGACCCAGATGCGCATTTAACTCATCTGCCGTGCCGATAAAATGTATTAATATATCACTTTTAGAAATTTTAAAACCGCTTAAATCGTTTGTTTCGGTTGATATATTCATATTTATCAGTTACCTTTGAATTGCATCTGTTGTCTGAATAAGAATTTGCGTATTCTTTTTATTCTGAATCATAACATCTTTTATGGTCTGTATTGATTCCGCAATAGACTTCCCGTTATCCATCTGAGAAGTAATCATCTTGGAAACAAGCTGAAAGAAATCATGTACCTTTGAAAGAGAATCCATAAATTCTTTATTTCCCGCTTGTTCTGCTTCTGCAAGTTCCTGAATCTGCATGGTGTTTTTTAACAATTCACTCATGCCGCAGGTGATAGTTTCTGACTCAATCTGCTGTTTCTTCATATTTGCAGTAATATTATTTATCATATTGGATGATTTTTCCGAGTTTTCTATAATAGTAAGAAGCCTTTCTGTTACTTTGTTGGATAACTCGATCCCTTCTTTTACAGTATCTATCATTCCTTTAATATTGGAAAAACTTTCTGTCAGCGTTGCTCTGGATTTTTCTGCAAGCTGGCGGATTTCTAAAGCAACAACAGCAAAACCTTTTCCGGAAGCGCCGGCGCGCGCAGCTTCTATTGACGCATTAAACGAAAGCATATTTGTTTTTTCAGAAATAGCATCCATTGATTCAAGGAGTTTGCTTAAAAATGCCGAGTTGCCGGAAATTAATTCCATGTTTTTCTTTGATTCAACAATCAATTCGCGGCTTTCTACTGCCAATGAAGCCAGTTCATTTGCGTATTCACTTGTTTTAATGGAATCAGTTGTCATTTGGGAAATGTCTTCACTTATTTCTGTAATTACTTTATTTGTCTGTTCTACAACCGATATTTGACTTTCAATAGCTTTTGGCATTTTGTCTACAGAATCTTTAACTCTCTCAGATACTTTATCGATTATTCCGTTAATTAATTCAAACTGAGAAAAAATGGTATCTTCCAGCTGTTTATTTCCGTCTGTATATTCGGTCATAACGTTAATTGTATTTGTTATGCTGGAATCAAGCTGCTGATTCGAAACTCCGGAACGTTTCGTTACTCTGACTATATTATCCAAAAGCATTCCCAATGATTCATTTTTTTCTTCTATTTCGAGTGATGCTTTCTGCGATTTCTTGTACATTGCAGCTTCTTCTATAACAAGAAGAATGTACATGGTTAAAATTACAAATAAAAATGCATAAGGAACATGTTTAAACATCGGCGCTATACCGTCTGCAAGCATTCTCATATCACGAACGCTTGCCAGAGCTACGATTACTACAGCTATAATAATGGGAATAAATCTAAGATTCCTTTTTAAAATAAGCGTAAGAACCGATGTTATTAAAACAATAACCAGTATTGGTCTTAAATAAAAATTTGACATAATACCAAAGGCAATATTTATCGCTTCTTTAGTCGGCTGAATACCTACATAAATTGCAGGGCCTATACAATAAACAAGAAGTATGGGAATTAAATATTTTTTAATTTTGTCAAAAATTTTGGAGTACTCAATAACAAAAATAGTAAAGAAGCCAAGACACAACATCTGAAAGCACCTGGTAGATCTTACAAACCAGGTAAAATAATTTGTGTCATAAGAAGAACCCATAGTGACATATGCCAGCGTAAATGAAAAAGAAAATAATGTAAAATACAGGTATCTTTTATCCTTGCATCCCCTGGAGATAAATGTAAATAACTGATAAAGCGCAAAGATAACGGAAAGAAACTGCGCAGCAAAAACCAAATGAACATTTAAAATATTTTTAATAAATACTTTCCGGGCATTTTCCCTGTACTCTGCTATTGCCATTTCAGGCAATGCAAGATTTTCATACTGAGGAAAAACTTCGATAATTAAAGAATTTCCCCTGTCAAAATTTACCAGCCCTGCAAAAAGAGGAACATGCGTAGCCAGAATTTCCCCTGTGCTGTAAAATCCGTCACGTTCCTCTATAAGACCCTTTTTATAAACAGTTGAATTATTAATATAAATAATCGCAGGCATTTCAAATTCGCCGATATACAAAGACAAGTTTTCGTTAACACAATCTAAATCCAGATAAAATGCAGTTTTGAATACAAAATAATCATTACCGCCGCTGCCAGTATTCGGAAGTTTATCTCCATGGTATGGTATAAACCCATCAAGCTCAAACCCGCTGGCTCTCATTGCTGTATGATTGTCATATTTTCCGGAAAAAATCAAAAAATCGCCAAGAGTTACCCCTTTGCTGCCCGACACATATGTATTTTGAGAGAATACAGTATTACAAATAAATGCCAGAAAAAGAAAAAAAAACACAGATCTACGAGTATTCATATAAATTCCCCATTTTTAACCATTTTAATATATTTTGGACAAAAATGCAAAGAAATTTATCGTATTTAACTTATAGAGTATCAGGCGAATCCAGCCAAACAGGAAGAGTCATATTTGTTTCGAGATAACCCATTCGCCGTTTTTTAATGGAAATTTCCAATATAGCAAAACCTTCGTTTTCCATTATACGTAAACGGTTTATGGAAATAGGATCATCTTCTGATATTCCTGCTTCATCCGCGATTGAACCGCGTACTACTCTGTTAACCCGGAAGTTCGATGAGAAAAAACCGCTTTGCAGCGGCGTAAGCTGCATACCAAACAACGGAGCGGCAATTCTATCCCGCCTGTCAATTCTTGCAGCATCCAATAAAGGCAGATCCGGACGGCGGACAGTCATCATAACCCGTCTTTCTACTGTTGTTCCTTCTCTGTTTACAGTTTCAAAAGCAACAAGTTCTCCAGGGCCGCACATAAACAGTTCATTCTGAAGCGCAGGAATAAGCCCTCCCTGGGAAGCGGTTACTCTTTTTCCGTTAACTGTCCTTATAAAAAATCCTTCGCTTACTTTGTGATGAGCAGCCGGAGTATTAGGAGCCGTATAAATAATTTCCGCGCCGTTAAATGTTTCGCATAACGTAAGGCCAAGCCATGGACGCGGCGCTCTGCCGCCTTTTATCATCGCAGGAAGAGCAGCAGCAAGCCTCTCTGCAGGAACAGCAAAGTTAAGCCCCTGATGCTGAGCAATACCTGCAAAAGCAACTCCAACAAGCCGGCCTTCGCTGTCAATAATCGGGCCGCCGGAATTGCCGCTGTTAATCGCCGCATCAATTTGAATAACATTACCAATTTGCAAGAAACGCCTGCCCAATGCAGAAACAATACCGGATGTTACGGTTTTTTCCAGACCTAAAGGAGAGCCGATTGCAAGCACAGTGTCACCGACACGCGGAACAACTCTGTCAACAAGCGAAAACACATATTCAGTTTCTATTTCTGTTTTTATTAATGCAAGGTCTAATGCTTTATCCCAGCCGATAACACGGGCAGGAATACGCGGGCTTGTAGAATCTCCCATGCGAATAAACATTCGTGAATATCCCCTGTGTCTGGGATCTACTTCGCTTGCAATAACATGGTAGTTTGTAATTAATAAACCGCTTGAATCAACAAAAAAAGCAGAACCCAAAACCCTATCGGGCATTCCCATACCCCTTTCGATTCTGAATCCTCTATCAACAATAACCGTAGCAACACCTTTTATCATGTCAGAGAATGTATCGCGGCCTGTCGCGTATGTACGTAAATTCTCAGGGATATTTCTTGCGCCTGCAGCCGTGGCGGCAGCAAGAAAGTATGCAGAAGAACGGCGCTGCCTTGCCTCTACGGCTTTTCCAAGAAATAAAACTGCGCTTGCTGCATCCATCGGCTGTATTTCATGAGATCTAACAGCCGCTAAAAAAGCGCTTAAATTATCGCCCTCTTCCAGTTTCTTCTTTGCAAATGAAAGTGTAAAAGCCGCTTCTTTTCCGGTATTTGCAGTTGTAACACCGATACTTGCGATAGATCTTCCAAAAGAAGCAGCATCATCCCAGCGTTCTTCTCTTATCGCCTTTTCCTGCAATTCTATAAGGTTTTCTATTGCCTGCTTTTCATATAAAGCCAATAAAAGCCAGTCTTCATTTTCGCTTTCTGTTATATTTGTTACAGAATAAACTTCTTTATAAATATAAATAAGGTTTAATGCGTTAACAGGATTTTCCTGAAGCTGCCTTTCTATATCACCCAAACGGATTGAACTGGTTGAACGAGGCGGCGTATCATCGGTATTTTTTAAACTTCTGCAGCCGGAAAGAATAATAAATATAAAAAACAATACTGCAATTTTTTTCATCTTTGATTCCCTGTCTCAGAATAAATCATTTCGCCGCTGCCGTCCATATCAAAGTAATAAACAACCGAACCGTCCAACTGATACACTTCCATTGTTCTGTGCCGCCCGTCTCCTGACCAGTCACTTTCCGAAGAAGATATTAAACTGCGGAAATTTAATGTTTCCTGCCACGAAGAATCCTGAACATTGCGGAAACGGCGTATTGTTTCCATCCTGCCGTCCAAATCCAGGTCTATATGCTGAATAACCGGCATACCTCTTTCAAACTCTGTGATTGAGACCTGCCTCCCATTTAAATTTTCAACAGCCTGAAGAATTACTCCTCTATTTTTATATATAGTTTCTACTGCACCGTCAATTTCCTGACTTGGACGGCTGACACTTGAACAAAATGATAAAAGAGCCCGGCGGGTAAGTGTTATATATTGATCAGAAAACTGCGGGTAAAGAAGACCTATTTTGGTTCTGCTTCCGCCAATTTCTGCAAATGAAACAGGCGCATACATAAAATCCGCAGGACCAAATTTGAATATTTCATTGCCCATTTCTGCCTGCAGAACAAAAGGATAACGTTCCCATGTAATCTGCGCCGGACTCAACTGCCCTGTAATATAATACTTTGCAGAAACCGGCGCGCCTTCTAAATTAAACTCTATACTAAAATTAAAAAAATTATTTTGATGCATATCATGAGAGAGAGATTTAATTAAACCTGATTCATAAAATACAAATGTATCGATAAACCCGGCTTTATCTTCATCCCAAATAATATAACCGGAAAAAGAATGCAGTTTCTGCGTAAAAAAATCCCGCCCCTCTTCGTTCCTTAACAGATTATATACGTTTATTAATATATCTTTTTCAAGCGAGTCATCTTCTTCATTATCGAACAGCTCTTCTACTGCCGTAAAGTCATCGATAAGTCCAAGGTTTAATGCAACTGGAATTGAAGCCTTATGAGGTTTAAAGTTTTCTATGTTAACCATACTTCCGGATCTGTACGAGGCAGCCAAGCGGCGCGATTCTTCTAAATCTCTTATAAAAGGAGCAGCCATCCACGATAATTCAGGATCTATTTCAAGTAAAAAAGGAAGCCGTCTAAGAGCCAGTTCAAGAAGTTCGATATCTCCTTCCGGAAGTTCAAGCGGCTCCGGTCTTCTGTTTTTTGCGTATTCAAAAAATATTTTTAAAGGACGGGAATCGCGCGGAAACCTGTCCATTGTAATTAAAACCTGACTGCGGAACAGCGCAAGCGATTGAATATCCCCCATTCCTCTTAAAGCAAGCAGGCGCAGCATTGCAGAATCTGCCCTCATCTGCGCATTGGCAGGACTGGAAGTGCGCATAGTATCTGCATTATCAATTTGATCCAGACAGTTTAGAGCGTAATTATATTTCCGCATAATTACAAGCAGTTCCGCTTTTAAAAGGAGCGCATGATTTTCGCTGTAAGATGTCCAGCGGTTTGTCTGGATTGCAAAATCCAGAACATCTGCCATTTTGTCTCTTTCTCCTGCAGATCGCGAGTGAATAACAGCGAAAAGGTAAGAAATATCCGATGATACATTTGCAAAAGCCCAGGCGCGTAAAATTGCTGCCTGTGCATCATCCCATCGCTTTTCATTAACTGCCTTTTGTATCCATTCTACATACTGCCTTGCAGCTTCTGAATCATCACGTCCGCCCGGTCTGTATTGCTGCTGGGCAAAAACATTAAAAAAACAAAAGAATAGTATTAAAATTAAAAGATATTTTTTCATATAGTTGTCTCTTTAGGCGAAAGACCGATAATTTGACGCACTTCTTCATCAATAAGTGTTTCACGTTCCAAAAGAGCATCGGCTAGTTTTTCAAGATTATCCTTACGGCTTTCAAGAATCTTTGCGGCATTTTCTCTGGCACAGTCAAGTATTTCTTTAATTGCCTTGTCTATGCGTTTTGCAGTATCTTCGGAATAGTCTTTGTGACGCGCAATTTCTTTTCCAAGAAAAATAGGTTCGTCTTCCTGTCCGTAGGCAACAGGACCAAGTTCTTCTGCCATGCCCCATTCGCAAACCATGTTACGCGCAAGTTCTGTAGCCTGTTTAATATCGTTTTTTGTTCCAGTGGTTGTTTCATCATAAAAAAGTTTTTCTGCAATCCAGCCGCCGTAAAGAATAGCGATGAAATCTTTCAGCCAGCCTCTGGAACGGCTGTAGCGGTCTTCTTCGGGAAGCGACATTGCCATGCCTAAAGCGCGTCCATGCGGAATAATTGTAACTTTATGCAGCGGATCAGCATTCTCTAAATAATAATGCAGAAGAGCATGACCCGCTTCGTGTATGGCAGTCATACGCCTTTCTTTATCGGATACAACAAGCGTCTTCCGCGCTACACCCATTAATACTTTATCTCTTGCTTCTTCAAAATCGGTCATAAGTACTTCTGCACGATCCTTACGCGCGGCAAATAAAGCCGCTTCATTTACAAGATTTGCAATATCAGCGCCGCTCATTCCCGGCGACATTCTTGCAACGCGCAAAAGATCAACACCTTCGTTTAAGGGAATTTTTGAAGCATGAATCTGTAAAATAGCCTCGCGTTCTTTTATATCCGGCATTGCAACAACAACTTGACGATCAAAACGACCAGGCCTAAGAAGAGCAGGATCCAAAACATCCGGCCGGTTTGTAGCTGCAAGAATGATAACGCCGTCTTTGGAGTCAAAGCCGTCCATTTCAACTAACAGCTGGTTTAAAGTCTGTTCGCGCTCATCGTGCCCGCCGCCGTAACCTGCGCCACGTGTGCGCCCGACAGCATCCAATTCATCAATAAAAATAATACAGGGAGCGCTTTTTCTTCCTTGATCAAATAGGTCTCTTACACGGCTTGCTCCAACGCCGACAAACATTTCGACAAAATCCGAACCGGACATATGAAAAAAAGCAACTCCGGCTTCGCCTGCAACAGAACGCGCCATTAATGTTTTACCTGTACCAGGCATTCCTACAAGAAGCACACCCTTTGGAATACGCGCACCCATCTTTGTAAACTTTTGCGGATTTTTTAAAAACTCTACAACTTCTTCAAGTTCAAATTTTGCATCTTTTTGCCCGGCAACATCGGAAAAGCTTACTTTTTTTCCTTCGTCATGATACCGTTTTGCTTTGCTTTTTCCAAAATGAAAATTTCTCATTCCGGCGCCTTGCATATTTCTGAACATAATAAAAATAATAAATATAATAAAAAACCAGGGAAGCATATCAAGAAGAACACGCAAAGGAGTAATTCTGACAGGCGCACCGGCAATATTAATATTTTTTTCTCTCAGATTGGACAAAAGCGCAGGATCGTTATAGGGAATAATGGTTCTATATTGAGCCGAGCCGTCTCCCACAGACCCTCTCAAAAATATTTCGATAGTATCATTTTGAGTTATAGTAACAGACTGAACCTGACCTTGATCAACAAAACGCAGGAATTCTGAATAAGTAATATTTGTTACAGAAGTTTTATCTCCCATAAAAAAATAGGCAGCAAAAATAACCAGCATTGCAATAAACAGAACAAGCGCCAAATTACCAGACCGCCGCGGCTGATTTGGCGTACGATCCGGCATATTATCATTTGGATTAAACATTAGTACTCCCGCTTATACTCTTATATATAGAAAGTATATGCCAAAAATACACTAAATACTAGAGTATGTAATGCTAGTGTCATGTAATATTCGGTTTGTAAAATAAAAAATGCGGTAATTCCTTATTACACAAGGAATTACCTTAATTTACATTGTGTCGTTTGAATATTACAGGACACTAAAAAGACCGAATTCAGCCTGTTTAACGTTAAATTCAGGGGAATTTTGATATTTCTTGTGCCTAATTTATAGGAAAAATTCTTATTCCTGTTTGAGAATAATTAGTGCCTTGTTTACGAATAACAAAAAATATATCTTCATAACTTTCACCTCTTCGCTGATAAATTAAATATTCTGCTCCATGCCAGGTCATTAATGTTCTTAAGTTATCCCTTAAATTAGGGGCAGGTGTAAAATTAAATTCAGATACAAATTGTTCCAAATCATCTGGCCGTTCAAGTTTTGAACCGCGCAAAGAATAAATATAAGCCAATGCCTGATATGCGCCTTCATTATCAGCGCAAAGGTAAATTGTTAAATTATCACCTGAGAACTCTACATTTCTTTTTATTGTGTATTCTCCCGGCTCTAATTTTTCTATTGGTGTAGTTGCACAGCTAACAATGATCATTACAAAAGCAATCGCAAAAAATAAAATAGAAAGTTTTTTCATAAATTCTCCTTATAAACGTGTTTATATTTATATTGACATATAATATCAGTAAAGTCAATAGCCGTAACGCATAGCCCTGGCAGGTTCCGGACGGCTGACATCTGTCAACGCACGTTTTGACGTGGCATTTATCTACCTCAGCCGTATGTCACCTGCCAGTGCTCTTCGCTACGGCTGTAATAGTTATTGTTTTAATTATTGCCGATATATTGCTGGGTAAGTTCGTTTACAAACTTATGAAGCGAGTCATTAAAACATTTTACATAACTCATCGCATCGTTATTAAGTATATTTTCAGGCAGAAAAAGTTGATAC
>WQWU01000011.1 GCA_009785215.1 Treponema sp.
GAAAGCAAAGTTTAATCAATTAGAATTGTGTCATAGTTTCTGTTGAACCGCCGTGTACCGGTCGGTACGCACGGTGGTGTGAGAGGTCGATCGCTCAAATAATGAGCGGTCTCCTACTCGATGCGTGAAGTTGCTCGCAAACCCAATCAACATTTAATCTTTACGAAAACCTATGGTTTTAGTTTTTGGCGGCTGCTCAATTAAGTTGTTAAGAACTAATAGTATTTGATTTATTGTTTTTTCATGTTTAGAAAATTTATTATCAGTGTTATCTATATGAAGCATGAGGAGTTTACGAAGTTCTGCAATTTGACTATTTTCATTGCTCTTTGAAAGCACATAGTGGCGCATTTTTACAAAAACACGCATAATTTGAATATTTATCTCTACCGCTTTGGCAGAATTTAGCACACTTGATAGCATTAAAATACCATGCTCAGTAAATGCAAAAGGTCTGTATTTTCTTGTATCTTTGCTAAAGATCACAAATTGTGATCTTTGATTTTTCCATTCATCATCAGTTAATTGGAACATAAAATCAAATGGGAAACGGTCAATATTGCGTTTTACAGCTTGATTAAGTGACCTTAACTCAACACCATATAAAATTGCAAGGTCACTATCCAGCATAACTTTCTGTCCACGGATGTCGTAAATAAGTTTTTTAACTGGCAACAGTTTTTTGCTCATTATTCTTCCCCTTGCTTTTAAAATAACATATAGCAAACATATGTCAAGTAGTAGTGTTTAATTAAAAAAATTATTGATTTATATGATATCTTGCATTATATATGTGTATACGCGCAATACTTTTACTGGAATCTCCAATGAGTAAACGACACTACTGAAAAGTGGTAGCAGCTACCTTTGCGTGACCAGTAGAATTGCGGTAAATTATTTACCAATTTTTTCTTCAATGTTTTTTAAGGAAGCTCTCATGTTTAATAAAATATTATTTATACCAAATAATACTAAATCAAATATTAAGCCAGCAATTAAGCCAAGTATAGCATAACCAATATGGAATTTGTTTTCTGCTCCTCTTAGTAAAAAACCACATATAAAAAAACTTTTTATAGGAATTATCCACATTAAAACTTCCAAAGAAATTGAATAGATCTTACCTATCAAGCTTTGCATAGTAGTTAAAATACCAAAATGTTCCAAAATTCCGAAAACTATCCAGTATATTATTCCAATAATAAAAATATATGATACAAAAAATCCCATAAGTGCTTCCTTAATTAAAGAATCATTTTTTTTCTATATTTTTTAATGATGTTCTGATATTTAATAAGATTATTATTGGTCCAAATAAAGTAATATCCAATATTAAACCAGCAATTATACCAAGCAATGCATATCCAAAATGAAAGCTATTATCCAATCCGTTCATGAACATCCCAAAAACTATAAATACTGCTCCTGGTATTACCCAAAGCAGAACCTCAATTACAATTGAATAAATGTTTCCGATTAATCTTTGAAAAATCATAATTATTCTCCTTATAATAACCACATGATTTGGTGGTTTTCTTAAATTAAACCACAAAAAATAACAGTTGTCAAGTATTTAACCACCATTTTTAAGTAATCTGTAAGTATGGGTTTTAGAGAGAATTTAAGAGAGGCTATAGATTTTTCTGGGTTAGAACAAAAAGAGTTGGCTTATAAGGCGAAAATTAGCCTGCGAAACATTGAAAATTACCTAAGAGAAAATGCTTCTATACCTGTGGCAGATAAAGCAGTAAGTATTGCTCAGGTACTTGGCGTTACTGTTGAGTATCTTGTTACTGGGAAAAACTCTCCTGCGGAAACTGTCTCATCAGTTAACCCTGAAATTAAAGCCTTAATTCAGAATATAAAGAAACTGCCCAAAAATAAACAAGCTATTGTCATAGAAAATGCTCTTAACCTATCCAAAATTTTATCTCAGCAAAAATAAGGTATATGGAAGCAATAGCGCTTTTTTCTTGTTTCTTTTTCAGAATGATTCCCCCGTGCCTAAAAAACCGCTGCGCAGTTAATTTTAAGAGGCACGGAGCGACCAATTATTCTAGGAAAAAATGGCTTGATATCTAGTTAAATTCCACTTGACAAAATGTACAATATAATGTACATTTTATATATCCTTTCTGGTGGGGAACTACGGTGTGGTTTCTGGGAATATTAGTGATTTGGGGATATCTATGCACGACAAGAATCAGAAAGTTTTTGATGTGGTATTCTTTGAAACCGCAAACGGCAGACAGCCTGTCAGAGAATTTATTTTGGAACAAACAAGAGAGGATCAAAAAGAGATTGGTTCAGATATCAGGAATGTACAAGATAATTTTCCTGTAGGTCTGCCTTTGGTAAGGAAGTTAAAGTCAGAATTATGGGAAATTAGAAGTATAATTAAGGATAGTATAAGCAGGGTGTTTTTTACTTTTTACAAAGAAAAGATAATCTTACTTCATGCTATTGTGAAAAAATCACAGAAAACACCACCGAAAGATATTGATGTTGCAACCGAACGATTAAAAGAATTTAAAAGAATGCAGAAATAGGAGAAAAATTATGAAGGGTATTGGTCAGAATTTTGATGATTTCTTAAAAGAACAGGGTATGTATGAAGAAGTCAACGAATTGGCAGCAAAAAAACTCATTACTTATCAGTTAAAACAAGCTATGCAGGAGCAGAAATTGACTAAAAGCACTGTTGCAAAAAAAATGAAAACATCCAGAGTTGCTGTCGATAATATTTTAGACCCTGCATTTAATACCTCAATTGATTCTCTTGAGCGGTTTGCCTATGCAATTGGTAAAAAATTGACAATTTCTTTAAGTTGATTATATAACAACAGCTTACCTGAAAAAAAGCCTGACACTTATATGTGATCAGGTTACTTCTTTTTATTTTAATCTTTATTCTTTCTTACAAGCCCAGCAACCCAGCAACTTCTGACAAATCATTACACTTGCGCCAGACAGTATCGAGTACTTCCTGCGGCGGATCAATAACATCTTTTATAAATATTGAACGTATTCCAGCAGCGTGCAGTCCTTTCAAACCTGCGGGCGAGTCTTCAAGGCCAACGCATTCAGAAGGAGCAAATCCAAGTCTTTGTGCTGCAAGCAAAAAAATGTCTGGCGCAGGTTTACCGTTTTCTACTTCGTCGCCGCAGGTAATTGCAGAAAACTTATCAATGATACCTGCTTTTTCCAGATTTCTTTCTGCCGTTGCCTTGCTTGATGATGTCGCAAGCCCAAATGGAATATTTGCTGCGTAAAGTTTATCTAATAAAAAGTCTAATCCGGGTTTTTTTGGCAGGCCGTTCTCTTCGATTTCTTTATTTACAAGGCGTCTGAACTCGGCATGAACTTTTTCGTACGGGAAATCAACACCGAATTCTTCCAGCATTACTTCGCGGGATCTTTTATTACTAATGCCAATTACTTTCATTACAATGTCTCTGGTTATTTTATATCCAAACAAATTACCTGCAGGTTCCCAAATGGGAATAGTCAGATTTTCTGTATCAAACATAAGGCCGTCCATATCAAAAATTACGGCGCCTGGAAGAAAAACATTTTCGTTATTCATGATTATAATTCCTCTATCAATTTAACTACACCATCGAAGTCGCTGTATATAAACAGCATATCTTTTATTTGTTCAAGTAAGGTTAAAGTTTTTCCGCTCCATGTTTTTTCTTTTAATCTGTCCAGTGCGGCATAAGCTGTATCATCATCATAATTCTCGCAGGCTATTTTTACGATTTGAAGCTCTTTTGTAAGATATTCTGTGTCTTCGTTAGATGTATCAATATTATCTTCGCCGTAAATTTCCGGTACTTTATGTTTTTCTATTATTTCTTCAAGAGTTTTAATAAAGTTTTCAGTATTGGCGTTAATATAATCCGTATCGCTTTTATGACCTGCATCTTCCATAATAGAAGCTGATTGCGATGCTTCGATTTCTCCTACATTCGCCAGAGCCGATTTCATGGCGTGTACAGTAATCGTAAACAATTTAATGTCACTATTCTCGTTACAAACAGGGTTAATAATATCCCTTATTGTTTTTATTGCTTTTTCTGCGTCTTCGCAGAATATTTGAAACAGTTTAGAATTTACTGCTTCGGCATTGGAATTTATTGTTTCTGAAGTATATTTTTTTGCTTCTTCAGGGTAAACATCACGGATAAATCTGTTTAATACAGTATTCAGTAATCTTACATTTATTGGTTTTGGGATAAAACCGTCAAAACCATTCCGTTCAAATAACTCTTCATTACCCGCTAAAGCATTGGCTGTTAACGCTACTATTGGGATACGTTTATGATCTGCATTCTGATGTTCGGCTTCCCATTTGCGTATTCTTTGAGTAGTTTCAATTCCGTCCATTTGCGGCATCATATGATCCATAAATATTACATCGTAGATTTTGCCGTTTTGTATTTTTTCTATTGCCTCAAAACCGCTGTTTGCAGTTTCTATATTCAGCTTGTAAGGTGAAAGCAGTCCTTCTGCAACATAAAGATTTGTATCTACATCGTCTACTACCAGTACTTTGCCGTAGGGCATTATTTCACGGGAGATCTGTGTTTTTTCTGTCTGCCGGTTCCCGGTAAATGTAAAATTGCGCAGACTCCATGCAAGCTCGGCGCCTATTGGTTTGTATTTAACAGATTCGCCCGGGCAGCAGATTTTTTGTTTTATAATTATTGTAAATGCACTGCCTTTGCCGTATTCACTTTCCAGTGTAATTGTACCATCCATCATCTCTGCAAGTTTTTTTGTTATATTTAAACCAAGACCGGTTCCTTCTGTGGAGCGGTTAGCCTTGGCATTAAAGCGCAGGTATTCAGAGAACATCTTTTCTTTGTCTTCCAGTTTTATGCCTTGTCCTGTATCTTCAACTATAAAACATAATTTAACATCTTCATTTTTCATTTCGCAAGCAACCGTTAGTTTAACATAACCCTTGTCTGTGTATTTAATGGCATTGGAAAGCAGATTATTTAATATTTGTTTCAGCCGTAATTCATCGCCGTAAAGCCTGGCTGGCAAATTTTCATTTATATCCAATTTAAATTCTATTGGCTTGGAACCAATCCTTATTATATTTAGCTGAACTGCATCATTAATCAGGCTCGGTACATCGTATTCAATGGGGTTTAAATCAAGTTTACCTGTTTCTATTTTTGACATATCAAGAATATCATTAATAATTCCCAATAGGTTATTGCCGGAGCTGTGAATTTTTTCATGAGCAGTTAACTGCATGTCAGATAAACCCCTGTCCTGCATTTCTATCTGCGAAATTCCAATAATGGCGTTAAGAGGCGTGCGTATTTCATGTGACATAATTGCAAGGAAGTTGCTTTTGCTCCTGCTTGCATTTTCCGCTTCATTTTTTGCATATTCCAGAGAGGCCATTGTTTCGCGTAACGATTTGAGAAACCCGCGGATAAACAAGTTGAATATTAAAATAATCAGCGCCATTACAGCAAGCATTATAATAAACACAACAGCAACCGGATTTTTATAATCGTCTATAGTGTCGGGTATGATAGCAATTGAGTACCATTCCAGAACAGGAACGGTGCCGATAGCAGTTCTTCCGTTTGCAGAGTCGAAAATTTTTGTTTCGCCTGGTTTTAAACTTAAAGCCTTTTCAAGATAATCGTCATTGCCCATTTTATTATTTATATGCTCTTTATTAACAACAAGATCCATGTCCATTGCGACTGTTATTTCTCCAAGAGAGTTAAAAAAATACATCTCGGTATTGCCAAGATTCTGTTCGTAAATTGCTGTAATAAACGCCGTAATGTCAATGCCGCTTCCTACCATGCCCAGAGGATAACCGTTTAAATCAAAAACCGGCGCATTAATCCACAGGTTAATCATGTTAAGATCAGGATTAAAGTTGATATTAAAGTTATAAATTTCTGTATCGTAAAGAGTCATGTTATACCAGTAGTTTTCCGGAAGACTGGGATCCATAACATAAGGTTCAAGATCGTCAAAGTGAAATAATTTATCATTGTTATTAACCCAGAAAATATTTCCGGCTAGTGTTTTATGATACGATGTTATTTCTTCCAGAGCCATTGCTGCAACTTCGGTATTTTGAGGATGTGTAAAGTGGCGTATAATAAGCGGCGATTCAGCCATTTTTACTGCTACTATTACTTTAGTGTTTACAGAATTTTCAAGTTCTATCCGTTTTATTTCCAGTGTTCTTGCAAGTTCATCGCCTTTGCCTGTTCTTATAACCTGCCGCATGGATAATAAAAAAGCAATGCTGCCGACAGCAAGCACTATCAAAAACAGAAAAATGGAAAATATAATAAAACTGCCTAGAACCGGATTTTTTTTCTTTGTCATTAAAAGTCTGTTCCCTTCGTTTTTATTTCCATATAGTTAAGCAGTTTTAATTGGAATTTGAAGCGGACGAAGCTTGTATTTTAAAATCGTCTGCTACGTTTAAAAATGCTTCTACAATTTTTGGATCAAAATGAATGCCGTTATCTTTTTTTATCATTTCCACTGCCTGCTCATGAGTAAATGGTTTCTTGTACGGGCGTTCGCTGACTAGTGCATCATATACATCCGCTATAGCCATGATTCTTCCTTCCAGCGGAATGTTCTCTTTTGCAAAACCCCTTGGGTAACCGGTTCCGTTCCATTTTTCATGATGACAGCCTGCAAATTTTTTTGCATGATTTAAAAATGTGTCTTCTTCTGCCTTGTCTATTATTCCGTCAATGATCCGCTCTCCTTCGGCGCAATGCCGCTTGATCATTGTATATTCGTCATCTGTCAATTTTCCTGGTTTATTAAGGATTAAATCGCTAACCTTGATTTTTCCTACATCGTGTAACTGCGCCGAGGGTAAAAGGACTTCTAAATTCCATTTTGATATTTCTTCAGTATAAACGCCTGTTCGAATAAGTTCATACAAAAGAATTCTTATATAATTCTGAGTCCGGTCAATATGTTCTCCTGTTACTTCATCCCGGTTTTCTACCATATTTGCGATAATATTTATTGTAGCGTTATGTACTTTGCGTACGCTCTGAAGGCTTTCTTTAATGAGCTTATCAGTTTCTATGTGTGTTTCTATGCGTTTAATCAATACTGGCGGAGAGAAGGGTTTATTTATAAAATCGATTGCGCCTATTTCAAAACCGCGGATTTCCGATTCTGCATCATGTTTAGCCGTTAAAAATATAACTGGAATAGCCTTTAAATTGTCATCTGATTTTAACTTTGATAACGCTTCAAAACCGTCCATTTCCGGCATCTCTACGTCCAGCAGGATTAAATCGGGAGTGATTTTTTCCAGCATCTGAAACATCCTTGCCGCAGACGGCATGGCGTAGGCTTTGTATGTGCCATCAAGCGCATTTTTGGCTGTTACAATATTGGTTGCATTATCATCAACAATAAAAATAGTCTTCATATATGTATAATTGTAGCATTATTAGCCATTTTTGTATATTACAGTTTCATGAAATTTGCAGGAATCCGGATATTAAAATAACCCATAAATTAAGAATTTTTTTTCTTGATTCTCCATGGAATTATTTTTATTTTTATTTACAGAGAGGTGTTTATGAAAATAGGAACAAAATTGATAGTAATTATTACTGCAGTAAATCTTATTTGTATCGGCGGTCTGACCATCTGCTCGTTAATGTTTACATCCGGCCAAATCAGTTATATGGCAAAAAATAATGCTGCAACAATTACTGAAAATACATCCAATCAGCTTAAGGCATGGATGGAAGTTTCTTTAGATGAAATAAGGGCTTTGAGTCAGATTATTTCTAATTTTGATCAATTAAGGACAGAGGATAGGCGGCATATTTTAAATCTAATGCTGTACAGTATTGCAAAGGAAAATGTGTCGTTTGTCGGCGCATGGGCAGCGTTTGAACCTGATGCTCTGGATGGTATGGATAAAACATTTATTAATACCGAAGGAACTGATTCTTCAGGAAGGTACATTAGCTATTTCTCCCGTGATCTTGAGGGCAATTTGCAGGTTTCTCCCCTTGTAGATTATGATGATCCGGGGAAAGCAGGCGCATTTTATCATACTTCTTTTAATTCCGGCTTGGAAGCAGTTATAGATCCTTATTATTATGGAATTAACGGTAAAGATGTATTAATAACAAGTCTTACAATTCCTATTTTCCGCGGTTCAAAAGTAATTGGAGTTGCCGGAGTAGATTTGGAACTTTCTGATATTCAGGAAATTGTTTCAAAAATAAGGCCGTTTGGCGATGGTGTTTCCGCAATATTCAGCAATGGCGGAATAATTGTCGCTCATCCGGATTCTAGCCGTCTTGGGAAAAATTTAGAAGAAACAGAAGCCGACATGGTAGGAAAAGAACTTGGCAGTCTGGTTAATGCAATAAAAACCGGAAATCCATTTCAAACTGTTATACGTTCGGCGGATAATATGTCAATGATTTTTGACATAAATCCTTTTAACATTGGACGAACCGATACCCCATGGGCAGCGGCTATTCTAGTGCCGGAAAGAACAATTATGGCGCCGGTATACCGCATGACGGCTATATTGGTTGTTTTAGGTTCTATAATTCTTGCTATTGTTACAATCATTGTTATGCTTATAGCGCGTACTATCACTGCTCCGTTAAAATCGATGGAAGAAGTTTTTATAACAGTAGGAGAGGGCGATTTTACTCCGGTTTTGCCTGCTCAAAGCAAAGATGAAATCGGCAATATAAGCCGTTCATTTAACAATACTTTGGAAAAAATCCGCATTCTTATTTCTACAATTAAAGAACAATCAGCTTCGCTTTTTGATATTGGCACAAATCTTGCGTCTAACATGGATCAAACTTCTGCGGCAGTTACAGAAATAAATGCAAATATTCAAAGCATTAAGAATCAGGTATTAAACCAGAGTGCAAGCGTAACGCAGACAAATGCCACTATGGAGCAGATTTCTTCGCATATTGATAAACTTTCACTGCATGTCGGGGATCAGAGTAATAGTGTGTCAGAATCATCTAATGCAATAGAAGAAATGCTGGCTAATATAAAATCTGTAACGTTAACCCTTGTTAAAAACACAGAAAATGTAGATAAACTGATTGAGGCATCTGATGTCGGTCATTCCAGCCTTAAAGATGCAGTTGTTGATATCGAAGAAATTGCACGGGAATCTGAAGGATTGTTTGAAATTAATGCCGTTATGGAAAATATAGCCAGTCAAACAAATCTATTGTCCATGAATGCTGCTATAGAAGCGGCTCATGCGGGAGAAGCGGGAAAAGGGTTTGCTGTAGTAGCCGATGAAATCCGCAAGCTTGCCGAAGGTTCTGAAGAACAATCCAAGATTATCGCTACGGTATTAAAGAAAATTAAGACTTCAATCGACAAAATTAATTTTTCTACCCTTAATGTTCTTGATAAATTTGATGCGATAGACAAGGAGATAAAAACTGTTGTAGAGCAGGAAGGTAATATCCGTAATGCTATGGAAGAGCAGGGCGCAGGAAGCAAGCAGATTCTTGATGCTGTCAGCCGTCTTAATGATATTACCTATCAGGTAAGAAACGAAGCGGAAGAAATGTCAGACGGCAGCAAAGAAGTTATAAACGAAAGCAAAAATTTGGAAAATGTTACAGCTAATATAACAAATGGCATGAGCGAAATGGCTTCCGGCGCGAATCAGATTAACTCGGCTGTTATTCAGGTTAGGGAAATTACCGAGAAAAACAAACAAAGTATCGATACGCTGGTTAAAGCGGTATCGCGCTTTAAGGTCGCATAACATAAATATTACATGTTAGCATGTAATATTTATGTTTGGATTTTTGAGCTTTTGGCTCAAAACTCCGCATTGTGTTATGGATTCACATTGCTTTTGTTATATACATTAGTGTAATAGTTCATTTTTTTGTAATAAAATCTTTTTTTATAAGTTGTTGTTTGTTATTTCCACAGAAAATTGCAACTAACGCTATTGTTAGGTGCTTTTTTCTTGACATTGATTATCTGCATTTGTATACTAATATAAACGTTAGGTGAGTATTATGTCCGCTAACACATTGAAATCTTTTATATTCGCTTTTTTATTTTTGGAGGCTTTTTATGAAACTTAGAATAAAACTAATTTCCATTATTTTGGCAATGTTATTGTTTGTTATAATTATTTTATCAATTTTTACATTAACTCAATCTGCAAAGCTGCAAAGAGAGATTACATTCAGATATGTAGAAGAAATGGCTCTTGGCCATTCAATAGAAATCCAGCGGCGTATAGAAAAATTTACAGGTTATGGATCTATTCTTTCCATGATTTTCAGCGATTTTGAAGGCATTGCAGAAAATGTGCGAAGAGAAAGCTTTAACGACTTTCTTCGCAGTACAATTCAGCAAAATACGGCAATAATCGGGATTTGGACAGCATGGCATCCGAACACAATCGATAATAATGATGAACGCTTAGGGCAGTATCAGACTTTTTATACGCGGAGGCTAACCGGAAGGGTTGAATATCTTTCCGATGGATACGAAGGATGGCAGCAGCATTTGGATAATTTAACAGAAGACAGACCCGATATTGCTCCTCCCGTTTGGAGAGATGTTTATGGTTATGGAAATGTGCCTATTGTATCGCTTATGTATCCAATTAAAAATTCAAACGGAAAGCTTGTTGGATTGGTAGGGATTAACTACATAAGCGATATGCAGGAGATTGTCGATGAAATTAAACATGCAATATTTGACGGCGAAGGAATTGCAGGCGTTTATGCAAATGAAGGTACGATAGTTGCGCATTATGATAAATTGCGCGTAAAGGGTAATATCAGAACAAATGAAAAAGAAATAGAAAAACTAGACAGGTATCACGCCAGGGTTATACGTGCAATAGAGAACGGCGGCGAAAACGGAAAACCTGTAATTATTCAGCTGTTTTATGAAGATTTTAACACAGATATGCATATTGTGTATCAGCCGATAAAAATTAACGGCATGAATACTCCCTGGTGTCTTATGATAGCAGTACCATTAAATGAAATAAACAAACCTATCCGGAATATGACTATAATGTCAATAATATTTTCTGTTATTATTCTAACGGCCGCCGCTGCAATTACTTTGTTTGTTTCCCGCCGTATTGTAAAACCAATTATCAGCGTAACACATACATTAAAGGATATATCCGAAGGTGAAGGCGATTTAACAAAAGTAATAGAAAATAACTCCAAAGATGAAATAGGAGACCTTTCGCAATATTTTAATCTTACCTTAAAAAAGATTAAAGATCTGATAATAATAATTAAAAACGAAGCTGGTAAATTATCCGGAATTGGTCAGGATCTTTCCAGTAACATGAATGAAACTGCCGCTGCTGTTAATCAAATTACTGTGAATATTCAAAGTATTAAAGGACGTGTAATGAATCAAAGCGCCAGTGTAAGCCAAACACATGCTACAATGGAACAGGTTACAGCAAATATTCACAAGTTAAATAACCATGTAGAAGAACAAAGCACGTATGTTTCTCATGCATCTGCCGCAATAGAAGAAATGATAGCAAGTATTCTTTCGGTTACCGATACATTAAAAAAGAACACAGCAAATGTGCATGCATTAAGGGATTCTTCTGAAGTTGGACGAACTGGTTTGCAGACAGTAGCATCGGATATTATGGAGATTTCCCGGGAATCCGAAGGTTTGCTGGAAATTAATTCTGTTATGGAAAATATTGCAAGTCAAACTAATCTTTTATCCATGAATGCAGCAATAGAAGCGGCACATGCAGGAGATGCAGGCAAAGGTTTTGCTGTAGTAGCTGATGAAATCCGCAAATTGGCAGAATCTTCCAGTGAACAATCAAAAACTATCGGTTTTGTATTAAAAAAGATAAAAGATTCAATAGACAAAATTACATTGTCTACAGATAATGTTCTTAAAAAATTCGAAATGATCGATACGAGCGTAAAAACAGTCGCAGAACAGGAAGAATTAATACGAAATGCCATGGAAGAACAGGGCGAAGGAAGCAAATTGGTTCTAAACGGAATTAGCCAGGTGAATGAAATAACAAAAGATGTTAAATCCGGTTCTCAGGAAATGTTCGAAGGAGCAAAAGAAGTAATTCTGGAAAGCAATAATCTGGAAAAAGTTACTCAGGAAATTACTTCCGGCATGAATGAAATGGCTTCCGGCGCAGAACAGATAAATTTAGCTGTTAATCAGGTAAATGATATATCGATTCAAAACCGGGATGGAATAAATGCCCTAATAAAAGAGGTTTCCAAGTTTAAAGTAGAATAAATCATTTTTAACCATTGCTAACTATGATATTTGAATATATAATGCATAAAAACACAGGCAGGAATAGCAATGAAAACAATTTTTGTTGTAGATGACAGTGATACAAATTTATCAATGGCAGAAGCGGCGTTGGAAAATCAATACCGTGTTATGACGATGCCGTCTGCGGCAAAAATGTTCACCCTTTTGGAAAAGGTTTTACCGGATCTTATTTTGCTGGATATAGAAATGCCGGAAATGGACGGGTTTGAGGCTTTAAAGAAGTTAAAATCGATAAATGCATTTGCATCTTTGCCTGTTATGTTCTTAACAGGCAGAAATGATCCTGATATAGAAGCGCGCGGTTTTGAGATGGGAGCAGTGGATTTTGTTACCAAACCATTTTCTGCACCTGTATTGCTGAACCGCATGAAAACTCATCTTGATATTGATGAAATAATCCGTGAAAGAACAGCTCAGTTTAACAGGCTTCAGAACAGTATTGTTTCAGTTCTGGCGAATATCGTAGAAAACCGCGATAAAAGAACCGGCGGCCATATTGAACGAACATCGGCATATATTAAAATTCTGATAGAAGAAATGAGAAAACGGGGAGTATATACCGACGAAATTGAAGGCTGGGATGTAGAAAAAATTATTTCATCTGCGCGTATGCACGATTTAGGAAAAATTTCCATAACAGATATAATTGTAAACAAACCGGGAAAACTAACAGAAGAAGAATACGAAATAATGAAAACTCACGCTCAGGAAGGAGAGCGTATAATTGACGAAATTATTGCCAGAACCGGAGAAGGGGAATTCTTGCGTAATGCAAGGTTATTTGCAGGATGCCATCATGAACGCTGGGATGGCAATGGTTATCCGCATAGGCTTAGGGGAGAAGAAATTCCGCTGCAGGGAAGAATAATGGCAATTGTAGATGTCTACGATGCGCTTGTTTCTGAACGTCCTTATAAAAGAGCATTCTCTGCAAAAGAAGCGGTAACTATTATTATGGAAAATGCCGGAACTCATTACGATCCGCAAATAGCCGAAGTTTTTTTTGAAGTAAAAGAGCTTTTTGAAGAGGTAAAAGCAAGGTCGGGATTATAGTGTTTTCTAAAGATGAATACGAAACAGATAATAGTGAGACAGAAAAACGCGAGGCAGAAGAACGTGCAAGAATAATGATAGATGCAGCTCCCTTTTGTACATTCTTTTGGGATAAGAATCTGCGCATTATCGATTGTAATCAGGAAGCTGTTAAAATGTTTGAGTTATCCGGCAAACAGGAATTTATAGAAAAGTTTGCACAGCTTTCGCCTGAGTATCAGCCTGATGGAATTCCGTCCAGAGAAAAAGGCGTTGAGCTTGTTGGAAAAGCTCTGGAAGAAGGATACAGCCGCTTTGAATGGATGCATCAAAAATTAAACGGAGAACCCATCCCTGCAGAAGTTACATGCATTCGTGTAAAACACAAGGGAGAATTTACCGTTACTGAATATATCCGGGATTTGCGCGAACAAAGAGCTGTTATGGCAGAAATGCGGAAAGCGGAAATTGCAGTAGAAAGCAGCAAGGCAAAAAGCGATTTTCTTGCAAAAATGAGCCACGAAATCAGAACGCCCATGAATGCCATTTTGGGAATAACAGAGATTCAGCTTCAGGACGATGCGCTTTCGCAGTCTGCAAAAGATGCACTGGAAAGAATTTATAATTCTGCCGATTTATTGCTTGGTATTATTAACGACATTCTGGATCTTTCCAAGATTGAAGCCGGAAAACTGGAATTAATTCCGGCACAGTACGACATAGCAAGCCTTATTCACGATACTGTTCAATTAAATATGATGCGCTATGAAAGCAAACCTATAGAATTTAAACTTGATGTAAGCGAAAAAGTTCCTATAATGTTTACCGGTGATGAATTAAGAATTAAACAGATTTTAAATAATATACTTTCTAATGCATTTAAGTATACTCAGGAAGGTTCGATAGTTTTTTCTGTTTCTGCAGAGTCTGGCAGTGATAATAATGTTAATCTTGTTTTTGGCATAAGCGATACAGGGCAGGGGATGACCGCAGAACAGGTGCGGAAACTTGGCAGTGAATATTCGCGTTACAACATGGAAGCAAACCGTAAAACAGAAGGAACCGGTTTGGGTATGAATATTACTCATAATTTATTAAATATGATGAATGGAACTATTCATATAGAAAGCTCTCCGGGCGTGGGATCTGTATTTACTGTACGTATTCCGCAAAAATGCACAGATGTTGAACCTTTAGGCAGGGAAATGGCAGATAATTTAATGCAGCTTAATTTGGCAAGCGCATTAAAAATTAAAACTGTACAGATAAACAGAGAGTATATGCCTTACGGCAGTGTCTTAATCGTAGATGATGTTGAATCTAATTTATATGTTGCCAAAGGGCTAATGGCTTCTTATGGTCTTTCTATTGATACAGTGATGAGCGGATTTGAAGCGATCGATAAAATCAGGGAAGGTTCTGTTTACGATGTTATCTTTATGGATCACATGATGCCTAAGATGGACGGCATAGAAGCCGCTAAAATAATCCGCAGCTTTGGTTATACAAAGCCGATTGTCGCATTAACAGCTAATGCTTTAACAGGGCAGTCGGAAATGTTCTTTAAAAGCGGATTCGATGATTTTATTTCCAAACCAATCGACATACGGCAGTTAAACATGTCTTTAAACAGGCTGGTAAGGGATAAGTATCCGCAGGAAGTAGTAGAAGCGGCGCGGCAGCAAAAAGGTCAAATGACAGGCGGATTAAATCTGCAGATTGTTGATCCGCAATTGGCGGAGTTCTTCCTTCGTGATGCAAAAAAAGCGGCGGCTATACTGGAAGCTATTTATATAAACAAATGCCGCAGAGCAGATGATATTTCCATGTTTATAATTAACATTCATGCGATGAAAAGTGCGCTTTCCAATGTTGGAGAAAATGAAGCTTCTGCCGCCGCCGGTAAACTTGAACAGGCAGGGCGCGAAAAAGATACAAAGTATATATTAGATGAACTGCCCACATTTTTGGAATTACTGTATTCCATAGTATATAAATTTGAAGAAAAAGAAGAAAAGCAAAAGGAAAAGAAAGCGGAAATGGAAGGCGATATTACTTTGTTAAAAGAACAATTAAAGGAAATGCGCGCTGCCTGTTCCATTTATAATAAAAAAGCAGCAAAGTATCTGCTTGCAGAATTAAAAAAAATGACATGGCCTGCCCCTGCCGAAGAGTGCCTTGGAAAAATTGCAGGTTTACTGCTGCACAGCGATTTTGATGATGTAATAAAAGTGATTAATATTTATTTGCAGCAGATTGATGAAATACCGCAATAATGTATCTGTCCATTAAAATTGTTTCCATGGGCGCGGCGGGAGACCTTAATAAAATATCATAATCTGCAGTAAGCGAAAGACAAGCTTCTACTGATTCAATATTGTACCTTTGCGCCGCTGCGGAATAATCGTCTTTTGCCTTTGGAGAAGAAAGCCCTATTTTTTTTAATTCAAAATTATTATTAACATTTCCTGTTTCCTGTAATAACAAGTAATCGTTTAATTTTCTGAAACACCATGTTAAACCTGCAAGAATACTCTGTGCGCTTTGTTTTGCTGCAAGCATTACCGCAAGCGATTCCAGCGCTTTGGAAAGATCGCCGTAAGCAATCCGTGAAAAAAGAGTAAAAGCAGATTCTTCCCTGTTATGGGAAAGCCATTTTTCTATTTGTTCGGCTGTTATTTTGCCGGTTTTAGGCAGAAAACAAATAAGGCGCGAACATTCCCGCTTTAATGCGTCTGTATTGTTTTCTATCAGTTCCAGAATGGTATCGATGCAAGCCTTATCAATTTCGTAACCTTCCCGTTTAAAAAACTGTTTTACCCATTCATTTTTTTCCCTTTCGAACATTTCATAAAAAATCTGGCGGTTATTGCCGGGTATATCTGTTTGCTGAAACGCATTCTCCAGACCAACTGCAAGTTTTGTTTCATCGGAAAGAAAAATAAGCGCCGTATTATTGTCTATTTCCCGGATGCTTGCGGCAAAAATTTCTATCTCGTCTTTTTTCTTGATAAGTTCGGCGCTTTTAATAATTACCAAACGCGAATCAGCAAACAGGCTGATATTTTGAATCGTATTTGCTATTTCGCTTACAGAATCTTCCCCGGCGTAAAAAATATGTTCTTCTGCATTTTTAAATTTTTCTTTTACAGCTTTTACAGCATCCTGTTTTTTTCCAAGTTCAGGGCCAAGAAAAATGTAAACATTTTTTGACATATTAATAAGAACGGATTATTGTAAACAACCTGCCAAGGATTTTTACTTCCTGACTGTATATTGGTTTATAGGCAGGATTTTCCGCTTGTAATTTAATCCTGGAGCTTTCTTTATAGAAACGCTTAAGTGTTACAGCTTCGTCTATTACTGCCACTGCAATTTCGCCGTTTTTTACTGTACTTTGTTTTTCTATAACAGCAGTGTCGCCTTCCAGAATGCCGGCGCCTGACATAGAATCGCCTTTTACTTTTAGTGCAAAATATTTTTTGTTTTTCTTTAACATGGAACGATGCATAAGAACATTGCCGTCAAAGTTTTCTTCTGCTAAAAGCGGCACGCCTGCTGCAACGCTTCCGAGCAGCGGAATTTCCATCATGTCTGCATCTTCCGGTCTTTTATGGACTAGACCCATGGTTCTGGGGCGTTTGTCGGTATGTCTTAAATGGCCTTTTTTCCGCAGGGCAGTAATATGATCATGCGCTCCTTTAACAGAAATGGAATAATGATCCGCAATTTCTCTTATGGAAGGCGGGTATGAATTCTTTTTTATGTAATCAGCAATAAATGTGAGGACTTGTTTTTGACGATCTGTTAGTTCTTTCATGGCAACCTCATTCTTGTTTATTTGTGGTTTTAATACCGTATTTTCTTAGTTTTGCATGAAGGTTACTTGGATAAATTCCAATAGCCTCCGCCGTCCTGGATATTATACCATTGTTTTTTAAAAGTTGGAACTCCAAATAATGTTTTTCAAAAATATCTTTTGCTTTGTTATAGTCCTGTTCCATTACTTCGGAAGAAAGCGCTGTTGTGCTTTTTTGCCCTTCTTTTTCTGTTTTTTTGGCTTTTTTATTTAATAATTTCTGCAATTCGCTGCCTGTAATAACATTTTCCTGATGCATTACTGCGATTCTTTCTGCCAAATTTTTTAATTCTCTTACATTTCCAGGCCAATCATGGGAAAGCAGAATTTCCAAAGCATCATTTTCCAGCATAACTTCTTTATTTAACAGATTAAGAAAATGGCAAAGGAGCAGATGAATATCTTCCGGTCTTTCCCGCAGGGGAGAAACATAAATAGGGATAACATTTAATCTAAAAAACAGATCCTGCCTGAATCTTCCTTCTTCGCAGGCTTTTTCCAAATCCTGGTTCGTAGCCGCAATTATGCGAACATCGGTTTCTATTGTTTTTTCTCCGCCGACACGCTCCAGTTTTTGTTCCTGAATGACACGCAGTACCTTTGCCTGTGCAGAGAGGCTCATATCGCCGATTTCATCAAGGAAGAGGGTTCCGCCGTGGGCAAGTTCAAACCGCCCTTTGCGCGCAGAAACAGCGTCTGTAAAAGCGCCTTTTTCGTGGCCAAACAATTCACTTTCGATTAGGTTTTCCGGAATAGCCGCGCAATTAACATCGACAAACGGGTTGTCTGCGCGCATTGAGCATAAATGGACAGCCCTGGCAATTACTTCTTTTCCAACGCCGTTTTCGCCGGTTATTAAAATTCGTGCGTCACTATCCGCTGCCTGTTTAACAACTTCTCTTATATTTCTGACAGCAGGACTCGTTCCGATTATATCTTCACAGGCAAAACTGCTGAGTTTTTTTAAGGTTTTATTTTCTTCCCTTAGTTTTTTTATTGCCAGCGCATTTCTGCATACTAAAAGAACTTTATCTAGCGATAATGGTTTTTCCAGAAATTCAAAAGCGCCGAGTTTAACAGCCCGTACAGCCATATCGATATTTGCATGACCGGAAATCATAACAATTTCTACAAGCGGGAATTCTTTGCGTATTTTTTCCAGCGCTTCAATTCCGCCGAGTTTCGGCAGGAGAACATCCAAAAAAACCAAATCTATAAACTGCTGGTTAAGAATCTCTAAACCAGCTAACGCATCTTCTGAGGTATAAACTTTATATTTTTCATCTTCCAGAATGGATGCAAGAGTATTTCTAATACCGGGTTCATCATCGATTATCAGTATTGCTGACATTATTACTCTTCCATATTTTTTTGATCAGCCAAAGGCAGATCGATATAAAATGTCGTACCTATTCCTTCTGCAGAATCAAACCAAATTGTTCCGCCGTGATCTGTAACAATTCGTTCAATAATAGGAAGCCCAAGCCCTGTGCCTGAACCCTTTGTTGTAAAATACGGAGTAAAAATGAGCCGGCTTTCCTGAGAATCAATACCTTTGCCTGAATCTTTTAAGCTGATTCTACAATAACAAACTTCCCGTTTTTTTACAAGGTCTGTGCGTACTTCGATATCGCCGCTTCCGTTCATTGCATCTATTGCATTAATTAATAGATTTGTAATTATCTGAGACAAGCGGTGTTTTTCTATTTTTATTTCGATTCCGGCTTGCACATTGGAAATATCGAATTTTACTTTTGGATAGGAACTTGAGTATGCGTTAATTACTTCTTCCAAAGGCTCGCGCAAGCCAGTCAGGGAATTGGACGGTTCCATTGGTTTAGATAATGTTCTGAATTCATTAAGCAGAGTAGAGAGCCCTTCTGTTTCCTGTATTACTGCCATCATGGAGCTTTCAAGAATTTCGCCGATATTTTCCGGATCGTTTTTCCATCTGCGCAGAACCCGTTCTGCAGAAAGTTTAATCGGAGTTAGCGGATTTTTTATTTCATGCGCAAGCTGCTGAGCCATATTCTGCCATATTGATATTTTTTCGTTTCTTACAAGCGCGGCGCGGGATTTTTCCAGATCCTGTACCATTGAATTAAAAGAACGGATTAATATGCCAAGTTCATCATCGCGCCGGGTAAGAATTTGAATTGAAAAATCCCCTTCGGCAACACGCTGTGTTGCTGTTGTCAGTTCAACAATGGGATGAGTAATACGCCGCGTAAGTTTTATTGCTATGATTGCTGTCATCAGCAGAATAGGAAGAAAAAAAACAACATAATAATAAATTAATAAAGGACGCATGTTTCTTCTTAGTTCATTTACCGTATAAAACCGTTCTGCCTGATTTTCCAATGCAGCTTTTCCAAAATCAAAATTTTCTCCGAGATTGTAGCTAATCAGCCTTAATGAATTCTGTGATAACCTTTGTACAAAACGGATTGTTCCGTAATCTCTTGGCAGTTCTCTTGTTAAAAAACCGCTTTCTGCAGATGGAAGAAATAATAGTCTTAGATTTTCATTTCCGGTAAACCCGGATTCTGTCCAATTTGCTGAAATACTGCTTTCAGTAGTACTACTGAAAGCAGTAACCAGATTAAATTGCTGAACTGCGGCAATGTCCTTGTTTCCAAGATCGTTTTGCCTTATGATGTTTTCGAACCGTTCCATATGCAGGGAATAGTTATCTGCAACAAAACTATTTGCAGACCTTGTTGCGGTTGTTGTGTCAATGCTGTGCCAGAAACGGACAATTTCGTTTAAAGCAACGCTTGTCATAAGCGTTATCGGCGCAACTGTAAAAAAAACAATAACAGCAAAGTAAACAAGAAGCCTGACATTGAATTTGCTTCCCGGGCGGTCTGATAAAAAATCCAGAATAAGATGAAAAATGGAAACTCCAAAAACAATAATTAAAACTGCAGGAATGGTAAAAAAAACAATAAAATGCAGATGTTCAGGAACATCACCGTCATTTAATGTATCAATAAAAAAGTTTCTGGAAAAAATAAATGTAAGAACGCATAAAAGAGAATAAATAAGTATAAGAACCCGCACGCTTATAATTGAATAATCCGGGCGTCCGGCGCTAAAAAATTTTTTATAACCGTTCATATTTTTTACAGGTTACTCTTCTTCAAACTTGGATTCAAAAAGTTTTACAAGTGTTTCTACTGCAGTTTCTTCGTCTTTGCCTTCTGCAATAATTTTTAATTCTGTTCCGTAAGCGGCGCCCAAAGTTATAATACCCATGATGGATTTTGCATTAATCCGGTCTGATCCTTTTTCTATATATATATTGCATTCAAAATTTTTGGTTGTCTGAACCAGAATCGCCGAAGGACGGGCGTGAATTCCAGCTCTGTTTACTACTGTAACAATTTTTTCTTTCATATTTCCTCCCTTATATTATATCATCTTGACCAAAGAAAACAGAGCGTGCAGTGTCACTTTCGATCCATTTTAGAATATTTTTATTGAATTCTCTGGCGGAGTGATACCCCATCGATTTAAGCCTTTCATTCATTGCTGCTGTTTCTATTATAATGGGAATATTTCTGCCGGGTTTTACCGGAACTGTCAGTTTTGGAATATTTACACCCAGCAATTCTACTGTGTGATCCTCTGCGCCAAGCCTGTCATAATTTTTGCTGGAATCCCATTCTTCCAGTTCAACTACAAGCTGAACTTCTTTGCGATCCCTTATCGCTCTTACGCCGAAAAGATGAGTTATATTGATGATTCCAGGTCCGCGAATTTCCATATGATGTCCGATAATTTTGTTTGCGCCTGCACCCATCAATGTATTTCCGTAGATGCAGTTTATCTCTACAACGTCATCGGCAACGAGACGGTGACCGCGGTGAACAAGTTCCAGTGCAGTCTCGCTTTTTCCTACTCCTGAATCACCCTGAATTAAAATGCCAAGCCCGTAAACCTCTACCAGAACTCCGTGAACAACCTGCCGCGGAGAAAATATTCTGGAAAGGATGCGCATAATTCTTGCCGAAAAATCTGCCGACCCTAAATCGGTTTGCAAAATCGGGCATTGTGCGTTTTCGGCAATTTCAAAAAATTCTTTGTGAGGGCAGTGGTTATGGGTAAAAATACAGCATGGCATGGAATGGCTGAACATTTCCGTGATTGTTTCGGTTTTTCCTTCGCTTTCCAGCTGACGTAAAAAAGCTGCTTCTCCGCGTCCGAATAACTGTATCCTTTGATGTGCAAAATCTTCAAAAAACCCCATAATAGCGCCCATTGGCCTGTTTAAATCGGGGATATCTATAGATCTGCCCAGTCCTTTTCTGCCGCCTATACAGCGTAAATTCAGGGAGTTGTGTTCCTTAAGATCGAGGTCTATTAGATCTAATACAGTAAAAACCCTGTCCGCCATTTGTTTATTTTAATACATATATCGATACTATTCAATTGTGTATTGTTAAAGCTCCAGTAACATCTCGACAAAGCTCATTTTTTTTTCTATTATACGTGTAATATAGGAGTAAATCATGCGAGTTTATAACTTTTCTCCCGGCCCTTCGATTCTTCCCGTTCCGGTTCTTGAAAGAGCCGCTGCAGAAATGCTGGATATGAACAGTACAGGTCAGTCGGTTATGGAAATGAGCCATCGATCCAAAGACTATAAACCCATAATAGAAAAAACAGAGCTTTTACTTAGAGAGCTTATGGGTATACCTGCCAATTACAAGATTCTTTTTTTACAGGGCGGTGCATCTTTGCAATTCTCTATGGTTCCCCTTAATCTGGCTGCAGGCGAGGCTCCTGGTATTGGCAAAAAAGCATCTTATATAGATACAGGCATATGGTCTGATAAAGCAATTAAAGAAGGCTCAAAGTATGCTTCGGTAGATGTAAGGGCAACATCCAAGGACAAAGCTTATACATATATTCCTGAAGCTCCGTCTCCGCATGCGGATGATGCTTATTATCATATTACTCTTAACAATACAATTGTCGGAACAAAATGGGATAAAATACCGGACACAGGTTCTGTTCCTTTAATCTCGGATATTTCCAGCTGCATTCTTTCTGAACCGCTCGATGTCAGCAAATTCGGCATTCTTTATGCCGGAGCGCAAAAGAACCTTGGTCCTGCCGGAACAACAGTTGTAATTATCCGCGAAGATTTGATCCGTAAAACACCGGATTGGGTTCCTATTATGCTTCGTTATGATACTCATGCCGCCGAAGGTTCAATGTACAATACACCGCCTTGTTACGGCATTTATATGATAGGTCTTGTTCTTGAATGGATAAAAAATCTTGGCGGCACAGATGCAGTCGCAAAAATTAATCAGGAAAAGGCGCAGATGTTCTACGATTTCCTTGATTCATCCAAAATGTTTTATTCGCCTGTAGAAAAACAGTTCCGCAGTTTAATGAACATTCCATTTGTTACAAGGGAACAGGACGAGGCTAAAAAAACTGAACTGGAAGCGCGTTTTATTAAGGAAGCTGCAGCAGCAGGTCTTATTAATCTTGCAGGACACCGCTTGGTTGGCGGCATGAGGGCAAGCATTTATAACGCGATGCCTGTTGAAGGCGTAAAAGCGCTTATCGATTTCTTAAAAAAGTTTGAGAGGTAAGTAATATGTTCAGGATTCAAACATTAAATAAAATTTCTTCGTGCGGACTGGAACTTTTTCCGCGTGATAAGTACGAAATAGCCAGCGATATTTCCAATCCTCATGCGATTTTGGTACGCAGTGCGGACATGAACGATATGGAAATACCTTCATCTGTTCTGGCAATTGCAAGAGCAGGAGCAGGTTATAACAATATTCCCGTTCCGCGCTGCAGCGAAAGCGGAGTAGTGGTTTTTAATACACCTGGCGCAAACGCAAATGCAGTTAAAGAGCTTGCTCTTGCCGCCCTTTTAATTTCTTCACGTAACATTGTCGGCGGTATTAACTGGACTTCTTCTGTTGCGGATAAAGCTGATGTTGCAGACCTTGTAGAAAAAGAAAAATCCAAATTTACAGGCCCTGAATTAAAAGGTAAAACCCTTGGAGTAATAGGTCTTGGCGCTATTGGTGTAATGGTTGCAAACGATGCAATGTCTCTGGGAATGAAAGTAATCGGTTTTGACCCTTATATTTCTGTAGATGCTGCATGGCATCTTTCAAGCGATGTAACACGCGCTGACAGTCTCGAAAGCCTTCTTACCAAAGCTGATTATGTTACCTTGCATATTCCGCAGAGTGAAGCAACCAAGGGAATTTTAGATGCTGATAAATTCAATATCATGAAAAAGGACGCGCGTATTATCAACCTTTCCCGCAATGCGCTTGTAAAGGATAAGGATATTGTTGCGGCTTTAGAAGCTGGAAAGATCAGCTGTTATGTTACAGATTTTCCGTCTGTAGAACTTTTAGCCTGTAAAAAAGTAATTGGTATTCCTCACCTTGGCGCATCTACGCCGGAAGCAGAGGATAATTGCGCTATAATGGCAGTTCAGCAGACAATTGATTATCTGGAAAGCGGAGAAATCCGAAACTCGGTTAATTTCCCGCGCTGCCGCCTTGAACAGCGTTTTCCGTACAGACTGCTGGTTGTAAATAAAAATATCCCCAATATGGTAGGGCAGATAACAACAAATCTTGCGGCGGCAAACATTAATATTCAGGACTTAATTAACCATCACCGCGATGAATACGGGTTCAGCATCATAGATACAGATCAGCCTGTTTCTGAATCTGTCATGGATCAAATCCGCAAAGTCGACGGAATAATAAGAGTACGTTTAATAGAAAGGTAGTATTTTTTGGAATTGTCTTTTCAAAAAATTAATATGAAATTTGTAATACCCCTGTTTTTAGGAGTATTGGTTTCATTGGCTGTTTGTACTTTTATTTGCGTCTATTACGGTTTTTTTCCTCAAGCTCAAAATGTTTTAACAAGAGATTATGACGATGAAGATCTTCAGCTGCTTTTTTCTGCAGCAGAAGCCGTTCCGGATATGGTTTTATCTTATTACCGTAAACCAGAATTTAAAGAATGGGTAATTGATTTTTTTACCGGCATTTGTTCAGGCAGGGAAATTGCTCAGGCTATTTTAAACAGCTCGGATGAGTTTGATGTTCCGCCTGCGCTTGCATTCGCTTTGTGCTGGGAAGAAAGCAGATTTAACCCTTATGCTATAAACCGGCAGAACAGAAACGGAACAATTGACCGCGGCTTATTTCAGCTTAACAGCCGTTCTTTTGCACATCTGGAAGTATCTGCTTTTTATAATATCGAAATAAATGCGCGTCATGGCGTTGGGTATCTCAGGCAATGTCTGAATTCAGGCGGGACAGAGATTTCTGCGCTAGCCATGTACAATGCCGGAACCGGAAGGGTAAGGTCTACCGGTGCGCCGGAAGTAACACTCAATTATGTAAGCCGGATACTGGATAACCGCAGAAAAATCGAAAACAGGTTTCATGACAGATTAATCCGGGAAGAAGAAATAAGGCTTTCTGAAAGGTCTGCGGTATATTTTAATTAAAAATGCCAGGAAGAAACAGCTTTGCAATTCTTTAATCTGCGCTGTGCGTGCTGTAAGGCTGCGGCATAAAAGTCTTCCATAGGTTTATCAAGCTGGCACTCCCTGACCCACGACGGCTCACTGCGTATAAAGTTTATAGAGACCGAGACACCTTCTTTTTCTGCGGTTATTAGTTCTTTCCGTTTTGCTGCAAGATAGGCTTCGTCAAAAACCCCCGGCCCCTCGTGTTCAATAGAATCCCATGATAAATTCAAACTTTTCATTCAGTAAGAATTTCCAGAACTTCCTCGGGTGTTTTGGCATTAAGAATATCATCACGTTTTTCTGCACTTTTGAATAAAAGGCTTACTTCCGCTAAAAACTGCAAATGGGGTCCAGTTTTTTCAACTGGAGACAGAGTCATGATAAAGATTCTGCATGGCTGTTTGTCCAGAGAATCAAAATCTACAGGTTTTTCTGAAATACCAATACAGGCAACCAAGTCCTGAGTAGTTGCAGTTTTCCCGTGCGGAATGGCAATACCATGTTTCATTCCTGTGGACATTTTTTCTTCCCTGTCCATTACTGCTGCCAGCGCCGCTTCTCTGTCCTGAATTTTTCCTGTTTTATGAAGAATATCAAGCAATTCGTTGATAATTTCCTTCTTTGTGGAACCTTTCAGGTTAAGGTCGATAGTATCCGTATTAATTACTGTCTTAAGGTTCATATTAAGATTTTAACCCCTGTAATATGAAAAGTCAAGAAAAAAAACCCTTGAATCAGCCATGTGAAAAGTCCGTTTTTCCTCTTGATTTTATTTATTTTTTTTTATATAACTAATAAGGCTCTTTGATTCCATGAAGTAATTTCATGGAAATAAGGGGTTTTGGGCCGCTAGCTCAGTCGGTAGAGCATCGCCCTTTTAAGGCGGTGGTCGGTGGTTCGAATCCAGCGCGGCTCAGAAAAAAAGGAAATTCCGTTGAAAACGGGATTTCCTTTTTTTATTGTGCTGGATTCGAAACTTTTTTGCGGCACGGAGGAACCGAAAGGTTCTGCAGTGCAAACACGCAAGGATGCGTGTTTAGCAAAAAAGACGGCTCGTAAACCCGAGGTAGGAGCCGAGGGTTGGAGAGCGAATCCAGCGCGGCTCATTTATAAGTGCTTGTACTGTATAGACTTACAGACAAGCGCTTTTTTTTCCTTATTTGAAAACTTGTAATCGTGCAGCTATCGTGCAGCTATCGTGCAGTTATTTATGCAGAGACACGCTGGATTCGAAACTATGTTATACAGCGGGTCTGTTTTTCAGCTCCAGTTCCTTCTTTTCTATTTGTTCTTTTAAACTTGCAATTTCTTCCAGTATGGTTCTGAACTCAATAGCATCACGTTCAATTGTTTCCTGATTATGTTCAGTAAATGCGGCATAGGCTTCGCTTCCAAGTTTTGCAATCTGTTTTTGAGCCTGGTTTTCCAGTTGTTTAATATCCCACATAATTAAACCGCGTTCACCCAGATCCTGCGCCTTTGCGCCTGCTTTAACGGCAAAGTCTTTTGTCGCATCCCAGCCTTGTTCCAGTAAATCTTTCATTCTTTCGCTAAATGTCATTTTTAACCTCTCTTTATGCCGCATGAGCGGCAGATTTAATCGAACGGCACCGCGAAGCGGTGACGTATTTCTCCTTCTTTTTATTTTCTTTTAATGCCTAAAATGGTTAAATCGTCGTACTGCTCGTCTTCCATAACATGAGTATAATACATATACGCTGGATTATCAGGGTTTTCTCTTGTAAAAGCGCAATAACGCCTGTACTGCAGGAAGTGATTCTTTAGGAATTCATCCACTTTTTTATCTACCAATACGCGTGAATCCTCTCCTGCATTTTCCGGTTTGTAAATACGGAATATTTTTTCTACCGATACCATCGCCATAATTACATCTTCCGGCCGTCCTTCGCACGTAGAAAAATCGAACTGCAGTTCAGACGGGAATCCTGCATCTTCTTCCGGGTTGTGATATTTTTTAAGAGTGTATACTTCGCGTGCCATTACAGCATTAATAATATCTTCGACCCTGTCAGGACCCATTTCTTCGTCTGCTTGTCCGCAAAGATGATTTTCGTGCGGCGTATCATTGGGGCCTTCTGTACAGAGAATTTCCTTAAAGTTACCGTCACGGAATCTTCTTTTGCCTTCTTCGATACCGTCAGTATAGAGTAAAAGAATATCGCCTTTGTCAATCTGAACAGTCTGAACACTGTAACCGCCGGTAGTCTCTATCATAAAGTTGGGAAGAACGCCGGTAGCAGGCGTCTGCGGAAGGGTAATAGTTTTTATTTTTCCTTCTGATACATCGTAGAAACGGACAATATTATCGCCGGCGTTGCAGAAGCGGACAATCCCGGTTGCAGAGTCAAAAAGGCAGAGAGTAAATGCCGCAAAGCGCCCCTTAAAACCAAGTGTTTCTATAAAGTCATTTATCTGATATACAACTTCTTCTATCTTCATTCCTTTTGCATTAGGTTTCCATTGTTTAAAATAGTTAAGGAACATTGTCGCTACCTGAATCATAATAAGAGCGGCAGGGATGCCTTTTCCGGCAACGTCGCATTTAATAATTGCATAGTAACGGCCGTCCAAATCCTTATAATCGAAATAGTCTCCGGAAACGCCCTTTGCGCCTTCATAGTAGCCAAAGAAGTTAAGGTTCTGTGTTTTTTTAAACCCGCTTGACTGCTTGTTGCCGTGATTATCAACTTCCAGCGGAATAAACTTCTTTTGTATTTCTTTACCGATACTCAAATCGGAAGCTGCAAGGGCTGCTTTAACAAGACCCTGAGTCATGTCATTAATTGTATTGCCTAGAATTGCTATTTCGTCCTGGGTGGCAATTGCTATATCCATTCCTGCGAGTTTTGCTTTGTCATCGGTATCACGGATTATCTCGATATGTTTTACCAGTTTTTTTATCGGGCGGATAATCAAAGTAGAGAAAATAAAAGCTGCAACAATTCCGATTGCCATTACAGCTAACGCAACGATACCGATTGTAAGCAGGATCGTAATCTGCCCCTGATAGATTCTTTCTATAATTGAATCAAGCGAAACTTCCAGACGGATTAATCCGCGGTAGAAATTATCATCTGCGCCAAGACGGTACATTATAGGTTTATAGAAAATATATGTTCTGTCGCTGGAGATACTGTCTATGGAAAAATGCGGATAAGATCCGGCTTCGCCTGCAATATCTGCAAGCAGTTCATTTAGTTTTACTTCCAGTGAATGAATTGTTACCTGAATATCATTTCTGCGTCTTTCGCCTTCTGCAGTAGTATCAAGCGCCCATCTAAGTCCTTCTTCGTACAGGTCTCTTATGCTTCTGGAAAGATCACCTGCAGTTTCCTGCGCGAGGCGGTTTAATTCTGCGGCAATTTCATTGTAAAACGGACTTAGGTTATCGGAAATACGGGATATACCGCGCCGTAATTCTGCAGTATCAAGTTTTGATTCTATGTCTGGATCGTTAGATGACCATACATGATCTGTATGAATCGAATCAATGCCGTAACCTGTGATAGTTATATATTTGGCTTCCGGAAGAGCAGAAGACTGAGCGGGAAGATACATTAAATCCAATGCGCCGCTTTCTCCTCTTGTCCGGATTGCAACCGGTAAATGTGTTCTAGTGCTGGAAGAAATTCCTTCCAGAAGAACCTTGGAACGTTCCCACAAACTTTCCAGCAATGTTCTTTGCTGTGTATTTGTCATAATTATATACATAGGCGTAGAGATCATTATTACTACAAGAAGAATAAGTCCAATTGTAAAAGATGCAAACTTGAAGCGTAAGCCCTTTCCTTTCCTTTGTATTTGTACGAATTTTTGTTTCTTTTCCATCGGCATAAAATCTCCTGTAAGAATAGCAAGCGCTTCCTGTTTTACTAACGCGCCCTCTGTTATTATTCCGCCTATACCCCTAATTACAGTTATCATTCCAAGTGAACATAATAAAATTAATAATACTGCAAGTGCAATTACCGGATTAAATGTCAGCCAGTTATAACTTTGAACCGTCCATGACGATCTCCACTCTCTGGAAAAATCGCCGAACTTTACAGTTCCTGTTCTGGAAACTGAAATAAGCGAATTGGCAGTATACCATCCTCTGCCGGAATGATTTAATCTGATACGGTATTCGCCTTCTTCTATATTGTCAAAAACCAAGCCGCTTATTTCCCTGTCCGATTGAATTAGAAACTGGCTTGTGTTCTGTTCCTGTCCGTCTTCTTTCTGCAGAGAAATTGATGTTACCTGGCCGCCTGTAGAAAAGCCGCGTCCGATTATTCTGATAGATAAAATTCCCTGTTCATCCTGCTGTGCATTTACATAACTGACACTTGTATATGGAATAAATTTATTTGTTCTAAAAGTAATACTGGAAGGCGGGCCTATATTTCCGGCTGAATCGATGGCAGAAACAGAAAATGCCCAGTTGCCGTTATCCTGATTTGTAAAGTTAACGGAGTTTCTTGTTCCCATAATATTGGTAGGAACAGGATTTAAATTGGCATTTTCATTAGCGCCAAGGAATTGCAGATTCCATGAATAACCTGCAACATACGGATCTGCAGATGGCTGCCATAACACATCAAAAGTATTGGACAGCAAAAATCCGCGTTCATCAAGTTCAGGCGGAATTATTGTCAGTGCAGGCGGAGGAGTGTTTTTTCTGTAATACACTGCTGTAGCGGGTTCTGACCAGTTTCCGGCATAGTCCAAAGCGCGGACTTTAAAAAACCATTCGCCGTCTTCAGATGCATTATGTTCCAGATTCAGATTAGAAGTATTCCCAATGTTAAAAAGCATTACATCTTTCGGCGGTTCTGTTTTTTCGTCGCGGCTCCAGCTCCACGAAAACCCGCGAATACCGGAAGTATCATAGGGAATATTCCATGTAACACGCGGTCTTTCTGTTCTTCCGGCTCTGCCGGGAATAAAATTCTGTGCAGTTATTCTTGGACTGTCTACAGTGGAATCCGGCGCAAGCATGTAGATCCGCCCTGTATTCCGTACATTGGCCTGCCAGAATACATATGTATTACCCTGGCTTACAATTGGTCTTGCAAAAGAAGCGTCTGCGGAAGTGCCTGAAAGCGCATGGTTTTCCCAGTCAAAATCGCCGCGATGCGCCAGAAAAATTTGATTTATACCTCTGCGGTTGTCGAACCATACAACAGCAGGATTATTATTGGAAAGAAAACCAATTGGGTTCTGGCAATATGCCTCCTGGCTATTTACGCGTTCTACTCTGCCTGTTATATTTCCCTGCTGATCAATTGTTGCGCAGTAGATCTGCGGCGTTTGCTGTGTAAAGCGCCGTTCCCAGACCAGAAATAAATTATTGCCCCGTCTTGAAAGGTGCGGACGCTGATTATCAAAACTATTGGCATGAGATTGAGTATTTGTAACAGGATCATTAAAAGTAGTAAAACGCCTTGCCTGCGACCATGATCTGCCGCCGTCATCACTTGTTTTTATAAAAAGCTGAAAAGTAGAAAGCGATTCTGTACCCATTATTAGTGACTGAAAAATTACTATATCTCTGCGTCCTATACTTGCATGAGTAGGCAGAAAGTTTAAAGAAAGAGAGCTTTCCGGCGTAAAGAATTCAAAAGGAGACCAGTTTTCTCCGTTATCTGAACGTGAGTAATAAATGGAAAGCGCCTGCCCCCGTCCTCTTGTAACAAAAAGAAGAAATCCGCCGTCTGCACGTACAAACAAACGCGGAGCAACAGAATTTTCCGCTCCTAAATTTAACAAACGCCGGGAAAAAGTTCTGCCCCTGTCCGAAGATATAAGAATCTCTGTTTGAGCGCTTCCTGCGGCTGCGGCAATTACTATCCTGTCTCTATTGTCTATTACCATGCTAAGGATAGATGGTTCTGTTCCAAGAAACGAATAAGGCCCTGCAACGATTCCTCTTTGCTGCCAGCTGCCGCTGCCTTCTTTAACAGCCAGGTTAATATTGATAATTCCGCCGGCAGAAGCATTCGAATCTGAGTTAGGTATTACTTCCTGCCACGCAACAACAGAAAAATTATTTGAGTGTGCGCTTATCGGGAATTGTCCGGATCTTGCAGAAAATAGTTCCGGCGCTTCCCAGAAAAACTCCTGTGCCTGAACAGGAATAATAATGAATAAACATATAATTAAAGGAAATATATTTTTGTTAATCATAATAACGTCGCTATCCTTCGCTGTAGTTCTACAACCTTGGTTACGTTACGGTTGTTTGGGTTCTGTAACAGCCTTTCTACAAGAGCGTATGCTACAAGATTATTGCCTGCCTGCAGTTCGCGTAACGCACGCTGATAACTTGCTTCGTCTTCAAGCGTAAGAGTAACGCCTCCAGGGTTATTCATTCTTGTATTTAATTGGTCTCTTAAACGCGGTGCATCCTGATTTTCGCGGTTTAATGATATAGCCCTGTTTAACTGAGTCATGGCAATCGGGTATTGCGCAGTATTATTGCTGTCTATAATTCTTCTTGCAGCAGCAGTAAGATCTCTTGACTCTGCGACATCTGCAGGATTAGGAGGCGGCGGCCGAACGCCAATATCAATTTCTGCCTGATTTACAATAGCTCTCATATTTGGATATCTGGGATTAATTTCCGCCAGGTTTAAAAGATCGGCAAATGCTTCCATGGAACGCGCTCTTGTTCCTGCCTGTGCAGTTCTTAACCGCTGTTCAAATGATGAGTTAAAAGATACAGGATCCAAAAACTGTTCTATTCTAAGTTCCAGAAGCCCAGCTTCCTGATTTATCGGGAACATTAATCTAACTTCTCTTGTCAGCTGACGGGCTTCTTCAAACCTTGCAATGCCCTGTGTGCGCTGTCCGGAATTTACCAAACGTACGCCGTCATCATAGTTTCTCTGCGCCTGGCTAAGAAGCTGGCTCATTTCCGGGTATAGAGGAGCAGTAGGCGGAATAACCCTTCCCGATGTTGCCGACAAAGCTGTGCGTACAAGATTTAACCAGTATACAACTTCTTCGTTTTCTTCATGCTGATTAACAATACGCCAGCTGTTTCTGGCTCTTATAAGATTGTCTTCTGCCTGATTAAAGTTTCCTGCAAAGTACTGAGTGCGTGCATTGTTTACCAAATTTCTAACTTCTGCAATAATTGCTTCGCCGCGTGCAGTACCTATTGCATTACTTAAAGTGATTAATTGGTTGTCATGCATATCGCGTACAGAAGCGGACTCCTGAATATCCAATGATTCGCTGAGCCTGCGCGATGCCATTCCAATTCTGTCAATTGCTGTATCATAATCGCGTCTTTGGAAAGCAGCCTGAGCTTCCCTGAAAAGACGTTCACCTTCCTGCCTGTATGACTCTGCCTGCATTGAACGGCTGCGTGCAGTTTCTGCAAGCGCCATTCCCTGTGTGCGGACATCGTTTAATTCGTTAACAACAGATTGATGACTTCTACGGGTTGCAGAAATTTCCGGAATTGCAATAGTAACAGGCGATTCCTGACTGTATTGATCCAATACGGCATTTCCTGTTTGAATATCAGTTGTTACATTATTAAGCATTGAAGTAAGTTCTGCCAATGCTTCTGCCGGATAGCGGTTTTCATCGCTCAGGAAATTTCTGCCTCTTTCCAATTGAGCTTTTCTGTCAACTAAATTGTTTGCAAGATTTCTGTGCGCAATGACATAAAATCTTTGCGAAGATCTCTGTTCTTCTGCAATATAGAATGTATGTATATTTTCTACAGCTCTTACAGCGTTTAAAACATGCATAACATTATGATGTCTGTTAAGATCAGTATGAACCTGATTTCCTCTTGTGATTATATCAGAAATGGAACGCTGTGCTGCAGTGATATTAACCCTTGTCTGCTGTTCAATTGCCAATGCCTGAACTGTAGTAATGCTTCCATCCTGAAATCTTGCCATAACAGTTTCATCAATATTGTAACGTGAAGAAATGGCAGAAGCCTGCACAAGAACATTGTTTGCTTCGCTTAATGCTCTTATCTCCATAAACTTTGGAATATCAATATTTAAAACAGTGCTTCCGTAAAGTGTTGTTGTCTGCTGGTTTGCACTTTCGTATAACTGTCTGTGTTTATCAAAATAAAATGGAGTAAGGTTAACATAATATTCCATGCCGTTCAAAGTTGATAAAACAGACGAAAAATTTCTTGAACCAATTGATGTTAGAGCAGTTTGATTTGACCTAACCAGAACCTGCGTAATTGCGGTTATAACAGCGCCGATGGAATTTTCCCAGTAATTGTCAAAAGCGCCCAGCATTCCTTCGCTTGCCAATGCGGCAGGATCATTTAAAGAACCGCGGATAATAATCGATAAAAATGAAAGATGATTACGGTCGCCCATTTCTGGGCTGGTTTGTCTGATGCCGTTTAAAATTCTGTTAAAACTGTTAAACGAAACATATAACCCCTGTTTTTGCGCAATAAATCTATCCATTGCAGAGTTAAGCCTTGTTGTAATTTCCGGAATCCTTGCCGTTTCTCCTGCATTCACAGCACGTATCATTTCTGCCGAGATGCTGCCCATCTGCGAGCTTATCTGCTGGAAAGACGAAAGCATGGAATTTATTCTTTGTGTTTCCCGTATGACTTCATTGTTTACCGCATCTGTAAAACCAGCGGCAAAAAATTCATCCCGCATAAAGGTCATACCCTCTGCATAAATTTGAAGCGCGGCAAAACTTTCGCCCCTTTCAAGCTGGGCGCGGCCTCTTTCCAGGATTCGCCGCAGTAAAGCTCTGTTTACGTTAAACTGTGCAATCTCCCTTGTCCGCGCTACAAAGTTTACAAGAAGCGGACTGTCTTCATGTTCCAGAGTATAAAGATGTCTGGATAATTCCAGGATTCTGGGGTCATTTTCAGGTTCATCCATCAATGTTTGAACGAGCAGATCTGCAGTACGGTTAAATTCATCGCGTATCTGGTATATCCGGCGGAATCTCTGCTGAGCCTGGTCAAATTTGTCGGGGTTACGTCTTGCAAACTCGGTTAATATTTGTATAGCTTCATCATGGCGCAGTTCATTTATAAGCTGGTCTGCCCTGGCCAGATCTGCTTCTTCTTTGCCTCCGCCGCCGAAAGCCGGAGCTGCAGCAGCGAGCATTAAAACCGAGAAAAAGCTAAAAATGGTTAACCTGCGGGCAAATTTCGCCATTATCATTACTATAATATATTATCGTAACTTTCCTCAAAATCCTTCAGGTATACTGTTTTTTTTGAAAATTCCGATATATACTGTAAGTATGAAAGGCAGATTGGCGGCAATTTTTGCTGTTTTCCTGGTATTATTTTCTCTCATGTCCATTTGGGCTTCCGATGGTCATAGTGTGTACGGAAATGCCGCCGATTATTTAAATAATATTTATGGAATCGATAATAATGCCGGTTTAACAGCCTTTCCTGTGTTAAATATCCCCATGGGCGGGCAGGCCGAGGGCATGGCAGGAGCTTTTTCTGCAATTTCCAGCGATATTTCTTTTCTGGAGTTTAACCCGGCAGGTTCATCAATGCTGGAAAAAACCGAACTTGCCTTTTTTCATAATAACTGGATAGCCGATACAAAAATTGAAAGCGCAGCTTATGCTACACGTTTTGGAAATCTGGGAGTAGCGGCAGGTTTAAAATGGCTTTATCTGCCTTTTACCGAATACAATTATTATGCCGAAAGAGTTTCCAGCGGTTATTATTCCGAAGGTGTAGCGATACTAAACACATCTTATAATTTCCTTTCCGGATATTATTTTTCCGGTATTTCCTTTGGAGTTAATTTAAAAGGCGCTTTTCGCATAATGCCCGACTATACAGATAACAGCGATATTGTAATTAAAGGATCAGGCCTTTCTCAATCTGCTGTTATGGCGATGGCGGACGTAGGTTTTTTAACACGGTTTAACATGTTTAAAACATATCAGGCAAGGGAAAAAAATGCATCTGCCGCGCTTGTTATAAGAAATCTTGGCCCTCCTTCCATGGATGAGCCGCTTCCTACTGTTGCAAGCGCCGGATTCTCCTACAAACCTATACGCCCTGTTACGCTTGCCCTCGATTTTTTTGTTCCGTTAAATTTGATAGATATCGAACTTTCTGAACTGCCATACGGCGCTTTTGGTCTGTCTGTAAATGTAACGGATTTTCTGGCAATGCGCACAGGTCTCATGGTTAAACCAGGAAGCAGCCGCCTTACTGTCGGCAGTGCAGTTAATCTTGAAAACATTTCGTTAGATGTAAATTATACCATGGATTTTCTTACCCAATTACAGCCTCTTAACAGAGTCAGCCTGGCAGTACGTTTAAATCTTGGAGATCGCGGCAGAAAGTTAATATCAGATAAGGTAGATGAATTATATCTTCTTGGTCTGGATGCATATTCGCGCGGAAATCTTGAAGATGCCAGATTATGCTGGGAAGAAGCTCTGCGAATCGATTCCAGATTTGATCCTGCAAAAGAAAGCCTTGCCATGCTGGAAGACAGGGAAGGACTTACCGAACGTGTAGAAAATCTTTACCGCCTGGATGTTTTTTAATATCTTTACTGTTTTATTTTTTTCTGCGGAAAACTCTGTAATTTATATCCGGAAAAATATTATGCCTGCGTTCAAGGGTTGTAAGCCATTCAGTGCTGATATAATTGCTGCCTAAAGCTTCGTAGATGGTGGTAAAGTTACGAAGCGCATTTTCTGCATGATTGCGCGCGTACTCTGTAGAATCCTGCCGGAACAAGAGCGCTGGCCAGTCCGATGCTTGCGCAAGCAGTATTTCGCGCGCCGCCTGATTTAGTGCGCGTTCTTTAAGGCCGGTATCATCCGGAAAGCGTTCTGCAAGTTCTGTCATACGTTCCATAGCGCGGTATAAATGGCGGTAAATCCAGTCATTGGAAACATCCAGCCATGTTTCTGCATAGCCGTTTATTCCGCAAGAAGAAAACCCGGGCTCTACAGCCTGTAAAGAAGAAATATTATGCTTAAAGATAAATTCACTTGGATTTACAAATTTAATTTCTTTATTGCCCGATGCCAAACGAAGAAGCCCTTCCAAAAACTGCATGCCCTCGTGCCAAAAACGGCCGAAGAAATCGCATTTTTGCGCATAAAGGCTAATAGGTGTTTCACTCATAAACCTGGATGCTTCTTCCAGCCTTGTTATTGTATTTTCCAAAAATGCTTTTGTGTGTTTTGCGGTTCTTTCAGAAGCAATTTCCTGATTATAAATTGTATTTCCGTTTGCCCGCGCCCAGTATTTAAAACCTGTTCTGTGCCGCTCGCCGTCTGCGCTTAAAAATTGGCTTACAATTTCCGGCGGCAGTTCGTAACCTACATCTCTGTTATTGTTCCGGTACGAATCATCAGACGCTATTTTATCTAATTCGCGTAATGCATAAATATCTCTTGAAAGTATAAAAGTACCCTCTGGTGTCCTTACCGGAAAAAAACAGCCGTTTTCCGGCGCTGGATTGCCGAATAAAAGACCGTGGCTGTCTACAATTGTGTATGTGTAATTGTACGCCCTAAGATAAGGTTCAAGCGCAGATGTCCAGCCAAGTTCCGGCAGCCAAAACCCCTGCGGGCTTCCAAAACTGTGCCTGTAAACAGAAGCAGGCGTTTCCATCTGCGCCTGCAACGATTCGCTGTTATGGCTTAAAAACGGAAGAAAAGCATGAGTAGCGCAGCCTGCAAGAATTTCCAGTTTACCTTTGCGCCGGAAAAAATCAAAAGCTTTTAAAAGGTTTTTTTCGTATCGTTCTGTAAATGCAGCCCTTCTGTCTATTATCTGGTTGTAATAAAAGCGGGAAAGTTTATTAAGTTCACTGTTGCCGGCAGTCCGTTCTGTTTCCAACATGCCGAATTCAATTTGTTTATCGATATATGTTAAATATTTTTTCTGAAGATGTTCATCATTTAACATATGGTATAAAACCGGAGAAATTGCCAAACCCAGGCGGAAATGAACATGATCTGTATCTAACCGGTGCAGCATTTCCAATAAAGGAAGCAGATTTTCCGAGACATATTCAAAGTAGCGGCCTTCTTCGCCGGCCTCGTTTAAATCGTTTTCTTTATTGTATTCCCTTACAAAAGGTAAATGAGCCTCCAGAACAAAGGAGATCGCATAACGAGATTCCATTTTAAACCCTCTTTATTCTGGACTGCCGGTCTGAATTTTTAATTATCTGCAAATCCTGTATGCCGGAAAGCCGCAAAAGCGGTTTAGCGCTCATTTCTGCGATAAAATCATTTTCGCTTAATCTGGGCAGAAAAAAAGGAGCAGAAGATGTTATCTGCATCTCTGAACTTCCTCTAAGAGCAGCAAGTTTTATTATGTATCCGCTGCAGGTTTTAATATGTGAATGATGTTCTGCAAAACCAAGGTATCTTGCGCTGTCGTTTGGGCTTACAGATACGGTAAAAGAATTATCTTCGGAATTTATTTCTGCGCCGTTTTCGTCTAACGGAATAACTTTTAAACAATAACCGTTAAAATCTGCGGCATTTTCGTGTGTTTCCCTTTCCTGTCCTTTTACTTCCCAGAAAACAAAAACCCAAAGAGGATCTCTTATAATTACTTCCATAAAAGAAATATTGTACTGCTTGGGCAGTAAGGCAGATTCTGTATAAGATGGATTTATTTTTATTTCTTCGGAAGGTTCCTGATTTTCTGTATTGGTAATTTCCAGAAGTTCTTCTATGATAAAAATCCTTTCCAGCTCTGGAGGAATGTCTACTCCATAAGAGTCAGCAAGTTTAATTAATTCATCTGTACTCAAGCTCTCAAGCCATTGGCGGGATACTGGTACGTGATTTCCTTCCATACTCGGTTAATTGTGGGAAAAATACCGATTAAAGTCAACCGGAAACGGCGCATGTATATCGATGCCGCATTCCTTAATTATCAGCCGGCTGGCATGAAGTAATAGGCGTTTAAGGCCGTTTTCTTTGCGAAATTTTTTATTTAAGGCAAAATCGCCGTATTTATCATCACCAAGAATGGGGTTTTTATTCATTGCAAGGTGGCGCCGGATCTGATGCATCCTTCCTGTACTAAGTTCAATCTCCAAAACCGAATATTCGTTAATGTTACCTGCCGGATAATCCGCCGGATCTGATGTTAAACCGTCTATTTTGCTGGTTTGTATTACCTTGTACTTTGTTTCAGATTTTTTCGGTTTTCCGCGGATGTACAATTCGTCTTTGATAATACCCTCGTTTTTTACAGGGTATCCTGCGCAGACAGCAGTATAAATTTTTATAGCTTTTTTTTCACTTCCCAAAAGGCGGGAAAAACGCGCTGCTTCATCGCGCCCCTTTGCCGCAAGAAGCGCTCCGGATGTGTCTCTGTCCAGTCTGTGAACCAGTAAAGGCTGCGGTTTCCGGTTTCCTGCGTATTCTAAAAGCAGCATATCCAGTGATGTTTTAATACCCTCTCCTCCCTGAACAGCAAGCCCCGAGGGTTTATTTACTATTATGCAAAAGTCATCTTCATAGAGAATATTTATGTTTTTCACTCCGATATTATAGCATATTTTGATGTATTAGAAATTATCCAGCCGATATTAGTAATGAATAGAGGTAAATATGAAAAAGCTGCTGTTTTTATTAATTTTTATTCCGGTTTTAGCGCTTGCGGAACCAATGTATTCGCCTACCTGGGGCTTTTTTATGGATTTGCCGGAAGGTTATGAATATGTTGATGGAGATGCAAGAGATCGTTTTTCATTTGCCGGGCTCGAGGGGTTAAGATTTGACCTTGTAGTATATAACGGCCAATACGGTTCAATGCTGGAACTGGCAAATGATGTAAACAGAAGGTTGTCAAATCGCGGCGATGTTGATTTTTTTACATACCGCGGCAAACAGGCATTATTAATGACACTCTTGTTTGGAGATTTTTTCGGCTGGGGTTTAGCCGTAGAACTGGAAAAAACACCGGCTGGGTCGCAGCCGGTACTTTTAGCCCTTGCTTACAGTCCTGCAGACAGGAAAGAAATGGAAATATTTCATGCATCTGCATTGGATTCAATAAGCCCTACAGCGGAAGATTTGTTTTATCCGGGAATATTAACCGAGTACGGCAATCCGCGCGGTGAACTTAAAAGAACGCCGCTTGCCATAAATGGACTTACTGCAATGATTCGTGAAAATGATGCCCAAGCTTCTCAGGGGTTTATCGAACGCGAGTTTAAAGTTATGAATGCCTATTTAAACACAACATATTTACAGGCAGCGGCAATTCGTTATTATCGATCAATTTACCGTGATTCATGGGATCGGCTTTTTGATGCGGCATCTGTAATAACACATCACTTTGGCGGACACCTTGCTGTTACCGATGAGCAGAAAAGAGTATTCGCAGAAAGGGTTCTTTCCTTTGTGCAGGGTTTTAGATATGAGCGGGATTTATCCGGAAGTGATTTTCTCAATCTTGTTTCGCTAATTTCGGAGGGAACCGGCTCATGCGATAATCGATCTATGCTTTATACAATAATTCTGGCTCATGCAGGCATCAGGGCGGGTTTAATGCTTTCTCATTATTACAGCCACGCCATGACGCTTGTAGATGTAACCGGCCCCGGGTCGCGTGTTCCTTCGCATGATATTATGTGGGTGGTTGCAGAAACAACAACAAAAATCGATATAGGATATATTGATTCTGAATTAAGCGATATGCGTTACTGGTTCGCCATCATGTTCCGCTAATTTTATTGGGTAAGATATACACCAACTTTTTTAATAGCGGATGCGTAAATCCTTCCCGTAGGCTGGCGGCTGTGGCATTTTTTAACGCAGGCTCTGGCCTGGCTGCCTTTGACCTCACACCGATGCCCACGGTAAAGCTTCCCGCACCCGCTTATATTCAAACCAGGTAAATATACCCAATTAAATTCTTTCCGGGGTGGGGGCAATGGCATGTCGGCGACATTGGCGCGAAGTCCTAGCAAGCCACACCAAAGTGTGCGTTAAATGCAGTTACGGCCACCGGAGCCGATATGTCATTGTCACTACCCTTTAAAGTATTAAGTATATTTACCTGGTTTGCATATACAGGAATATATTGACATATATTGCTGTATCGTGCGATAATCGGTATATGGCTGACGATGATATCCTTACCCTGGAAGAAGTTGCTAAATATCTGCGGGTTTCGGAACGTACTGTTTACGATTGCGCTCAAAAAGGTGAAATCCCGGCAGGTAAAATTAGAACCGCCTGGCGTTTTAAGAAATCAGAGATTGATAAATGGGTTAATGACAAACTAACACCAACTGGTTTGAATCCGCAGATTACTCCGGTAAATGCAGAATCCATTTTGTCGGCGCACAGGATTCTTTTTTTAAATTATTCAAACAAGAGGGATGCGCTTCTTGCTCTTTCTGAAAATATCGCAGCCGCGCCGCAGGTAAAAAACAGGCAGGAACTTTCTGCAGAGATACTAAAACGGGAAGAACTTATGAGCACTGCCATCGGCTGCGGAATTGCCATTCCTCATGTGCGCCTTTCATCGGTAACAGACCTTGTTGTTTCTGTAGGAATAAGCCGGAAAGATATAATCGATTTTCATCCCCTGGATGATGAACCTGTAAGGCTGATCTTTATGATAGCTGCAGCCCATAATCAGCATGCTTACTATTTGCAGACGCTTTCGTGGTTCAGTACAAGGCTGAAAAATAAGGGTTTAAGGGATTCCCTATTAACGGCGGAAACCCCTCAGCAAATCTACGATTTATTAACAAAATAACCTTTTTACTTGTTTTTTAACTCATGAAGTGAATCAAATGGCAGGAGTTCGCCGACTGTGGTATTTACCTGGTTTGATCCGCTTCCTGCAAACCTGACAGGAGCATCTCCCAGCATAAATTCGCCGATTACCTGACGGCAGGCGCCGCATGGCCCGACAGGTTCAACAGAGTCAGGGGTAGAGATGGCAATCGCTTTAAAACGCATATATCCCCTTGCAACTGCCGAAAAAATAGCGTTTCTTTCAGCACAGACCGATAAGCCATAAGAGCGGTTTTCTACATTTACGCCTGTTATGATGGTTCCGTCTTCGCAAAGTAATGCGGCTCCCACCCTGAAATTTGAGTACGGGGCGTACGCCTTCTGCGCTATTTTCTGCGCTTCCTGCCATAAATTATCCATGTTATTTTTTTCCATATACTTGTCTCCTGTTTTAATGTATTATATACTATATTCGGCATAAGATGTAATGTACTGGCCTTGTATTGTTTTATCTAATTAAGGAGTAATTTTTTGGCGCAAAAAAAGAAAACCCTAAAATTATTAATTTTAATCCTTCTATTTATTACTTATTTTTTTATTGCCGCAAGACCGATTCCGCGCGAGACCGTATTGGCTCTTAATTGGATAACTTCGCTGCCGGGCAGTTCAACAAGCGGTATTTCTGATAATGAAAACGGCGCCGGAACAGCTCTTTCTGCCGAACCAGGACGGTTTATTCCATTTACTCTGGAAAACAGGTTTGGTTATATCAATTTATCCGGAGAACATATCCTGAATTTGGTAAAAACCAGTGACATTTATCTTGGTCAGAATATGTGGACAGAATACAGTGCAGAACCTTCAAATATCGTAATTAATAATATATTGAATAATTCAAAAATAACCATAGATAACCCGGGAGGATATCCGGTTCTATTGGATGACAGAATCTTTATTCTTGGCAGTGAACAAAATTTGCTGTCGGAAATCGGCGAAAACGGCAATGTTCTTTGGACTTATGAATTTGGAGCGCCGCTTACAGCTATAGATGCCGCTGCAGGTCTTGTATTAACAGGTTCATTGGACGGCGCTGTAGAAGTGTTCAATTCAAGCGGCAGCCGTATCTTTTACTTTGAACCCGGCGGCTCCCGCTATTCTGTCATTCTTGGATGCGCTATTTCGAGTAACGGTTCGCGCATTGCTGTTATCTGCGGTATAGACAGACAGCGTTTTCTGCTTTTTGAGCGCCTTGGAAATACCGGCGGTGAATATAAAATTATCTATCATGAATTTTTGGACACCGGTTTTAGGCGGCCTGTGCGTGTTCTATTTATAAATGACGATCAGCGTGTTGTTTTTGAACGTGAAGGCGGCATAGGCAGTTATAATATTAGATCAAGGCGCTCTATTTTTATTCCGCTGGACGGCACTATAACCGCTATAGATGAATTGGGAGCCCGCGGATTTTTATTTCTTGTAACAGATGTAACATCCTTAGATGTAACATCCATAGATGTAACATCCTTAGATGTAACATCTGCGCCGGATTACCTGGGTCTTAACGAAAAAAAACTTGTCGGTATAAAGTTTCCGCACGATGGATGGTTCAGGTTTTCAAGAAATGCGGCGCAGGATGCCATTTTTTTAAGGGCGCCGTTTAAAAGCAATGATGTTTTTCTTGGCAGGGCTCAGACTACAAGTACTGGATCCATGCTTGTTGTTGGCGGCGGAACTGCATTAATTTCCTTTGAACTGGAGGAAAAATAAAATGAAAAAAATTATTTTGCCGGTTATATTAATAATATTTATACTGTCTGATTCCCTGTTAGCAATGGGCTGGCCGTCCGGAACAGCTTCTCTTGTCCGCAATTTCGGCGCAAACGACCGCGGCAAACCCGTTATGGGAATGTTATTCAGCGGCGGAGAACAAATACTTGCTGCGGAAAACGGTGAAATAATTTTTTCCAGAGCAAAAAATGATCCTGCATCGCGTCTTCCGTCTCCGCTTGGAGCATGGACAGCAGTAGATCACGGAGACGGATTAATTAGCATTTACAGCCGTTATTCAGAAACGTCTGATATTGATGTGCCGGAAAAATATGTAGAAAAAAATGAGCCAATTGCAGTATCGGGAACTTCCGGCTGGTCATCCCGTAATGGTTTTTTCTTTATGCTCTTTGACAGAAGGGAAAGGCGCTGGATTAACCCTGCAATGATTATTACTCCTGTTCAGGAAACAAGAGCTCCGCAGATAATATCTGTAGATTTGCGGAATTCCCAGGGTGTATTGATGCAAGCGCGTAATTTATCTCAGGGGCGTTATACAGTTGTTGTAAATACTGCAGGCGGAACACCTCTTTCTTCTGCGGCATTTGGGCTGCAGCCGTTTGCGCCTTTAAGAATTGTCTGCTCCATTAACGGCGCAGAAGCAGGTTCGTTAAGTTTTGAAGCAGTCTCCGCAAGAGACGGCGTTCTTATGATTTCGCGTAACGGTCTTGTGCCTGTTAGGCAGATATATGCACACTTTCCTGCTTTTGAAGCTGCCGAAGTCTTTTTAACAAGAGGACAGGTAAACATGGAAGTTATTGTGCAGGACATAAGCGGTGTCACCCGCAGTACAGTTATCCGCCTGTCTGTTAATTAAGTGAAAACTTTTTCCATGCCGGTGTCCGGAACTAATTCCGGAACTGAAATACGCCCATGCGCTTTTTGCGGCGCCGCTGAAAGCGGCACTGCTGAAAGCAGTACTGCTGACAGCAGTACTGCTGTATTTAAACCTGCACTATTGTGTGAAGGATTTTCTTTTGTCCGCTGCAAGTGCGGCCTTGTGCAAAGGAATCCTCAGCCGGATAAAGCGGAAATAGTTTTGCGTTACAGCAGTTTATACGGAAACGATTATCTTACTTACGAACTGGAAAATGAAATTCCCTATCTTAAACTGCAGCAGCTTGCTTTAAAAGACGTAAATTTTTTCTGTCTGGAAAAAAAACTATTAAAGGCGGCAGAGAACGCCGCGCCGCCGTCTTTTCTTGATATTGGGTGCGCAACTGGAATGCTTCTTGAGTATCTGCACGGCAGGGGCTGGAATGTAACTGGCGTAGAAATATCACCCTGTGCAGAATATGCAAAAAGAGAACGTAATTTAAATATTTATAATACTCCGCTTGAGGATATTGGTTTTTCTGCTGATAACTTTGATGTTGTGCATGCATCGCACTTAATAGAACACTTAAACGAACCTGCGTTTTTTTTAAAGGAAGTATACCGGATATTAAAACCGGACGGAAATCTTTTTATTATTACTCCGAATATAAGCGGGTTTCAGGCGCGTTTATACGGCAATAACTGGCGCTCTGCAATTTTTGATCATCTTTATTTGTTTTCCAAAAGTTTATTAATAAAAATGTTAAAGGTTAACGGCTTTAAAGTTATCAGCTGCCGCACATGGGGCGGAATTGCCGCAGGTTTAGCGCCCAGTCCGGTAAAAAGAGCAGTTGATTTTTCGGCAAAACTGTTTGGCTGCGGCGATGTAATGATAATCCGCGCCCGCAAATAAAGTTATTGGGGTTTTTGGGTTACTGTTATGTTTAATGCGGGAATCTCGTAATTTGTGTTTTCGTGAAAAAGAATGCGGGCGGGAAAAGTAATAGAACCCGCAGCCAGCGGAATCAGCGTAAGTTTCAGCAAAATGCCGCTTTCCCTTTCCTGCGCCGATACTGGAAGCGATGTTAAAAGAACGCCGCGCGGTACCTCCGGTTTAAAAAATGAAGGAGGCGGCATCCGTGTAATTTGGCTGTTTGTACGCAGGATTAAAGTTATTCTGTCTCCAGGCGCGGCAGCTGGCGGCCTTTCCCAAAAAAGTAAAGGTTTAAAAACAACAGGTTCTGTGTTTTCTGTTTCAGTATCTATAACTGGCTGATTCCCCGGCGTTATCATAGGGTAATTCTGCGCAGATAAACCAAGTATCATAAATAAAATCAAAATAATAAATAATAAAAGTTTTTTCATATTAATAATCCGGCCCTAAATGAGGTTCTTCCGGCGCCCATTCACGGCTCCTCCATAATTGCTGTTCTTCCTGTTTTAAATATTCAAAAAGAATTTCTCTTTGTTCCTGCTGGCCTTCTGTACGGTTATCGGTTTTTGATTCCATAGAAATTGACATAATGCTTAATTCCAGATTTCGTTTTGCATCCAGCCTTTTGGGATCCATCCTTAACGCTTCTCTGAAAGAGTTAACAGCAGATTCGTAATCACCTTCTTCAAAAAATATTATGCCGGAATTATAGTGATTCCTGTATCTTAATTCGCGGTGTTCATTATTGTGAAAATTTTCCAAAAGGTTCTGAGAATCGCCGTAACGCTGTAATGCAATCTCTCCCATATCAAGGAGGTAGTATGTCAGCCCAAGTCCGTACTCTGCATACGGGGCTGCATCTTTATGATTCAATGCCTTATGATACGGAACGAGCGCATCGTCGAACCTGCCAAGAGAACTTAAATAATTTGCCTCCAAAAGAAGCAGTTTGCCTTCTGTGCATGAGGAAAAAAGGGAAACAAATAATAAAACCGAAACAAGCGGCAGAATACGGAACTGCTTTGTTGATTGACGCGTAACAAATTTTGAAATACAGAAAGAAATAAGCGCAAGTATTACAAAAAGCGGACGGCGCTGAACAGGTTCCTGTTTGCCTTTTCCCGGCTCTGCATTCTGCGAAATTGATAAAAGAAAAACAGAAAGGTCTCTTACTGCATCATCGCGGTTTCCGTCAATATAGATGCCGTTTGTTCTTTCCGCTGCAGCTTTCATAACAGCGGATTCTCTTTTGCTGATTGCAGACGGCGAGTCCGGATCATTTGCATTGGTAAGTATTCTTTGTCCTTCATCGCTGCCGACAGCGATAGTACAGACAATAATTCCTTCCCTAACGCACCGGTTAACCGCGTTTCTGAAAATGCCGGAATGTGATTCTCCGTCAGAAATCAATATAATTACTTTTCTTGCAGGGGATGTTTCCTGAAAAGCTCCGGCGGCAGCGTCAACAAGAGCTTCCAGATTTGTGCTTCTTCCGGACATGGAAAGAGCATCTATAGATTCCAGAAAAATTAAAGCCGCTTCGCTGTCATACGTTAGGGGAACAGTTAAAGAACCTCTGCCTCTTCCAATTGCCGCCGCATAACGCGCACCGGGAACAGATATAATTGTCTCCCTTGCAATAAAAAGGCCGCGGTTCAGGCGCGATTGAACTCCTGCAGATGATGACGCATCACGAATGTCCATACTGCGCGAAACATCGACAGCAAAAACAACATCCAGGCCGCGGCGGAACTCTGCAGGCGCATAACCCATACCCCATTTTGGGCCAATAAGCCCAATAACGGCAAATATCAAAAACAGATAAAAAAAGATGTTAGAAAGCAATAGTTTCTTTTTTAAAAAGTTCATAACATTGCTCCCAGTATTTTCCGCCTTACAAATCTTGTAATAACAAGCAAAAAAACAGCGGCGGCAAGAAACTGAAACGAAACAGGATGCAATCTGTTTATTATCCGCGTTCTTTGAATCGTAACTTCTGCATCATCAAGCTGAGAGAAAGCGGCGGCAAATGTTTCTGCGCTTGGCGCATAAATAAAAGTTCCGGCTCCTGCCGCGGTTAATCTGCGCAGGCTTTCTGTATCATAACGTGAATCAAAAATGCCTGTGTGGCGTATTTTTGTGAAAGGATCCGTGTAATCGATGGGAACTTCCCCTGCAGAACCTACCGCAATTACCCAAAATGAAATACCCATTTCGCGTAACATATCTGCGGCAGTTTCCGGATGTATGGCTCCGGCATTATTTTCGCCGTCTGTAATAATTACCGCTATTTTCCGCTTTGCATTGGATTTGTCCAGATGATATGCGGCTACAGCAATGCCCATGCCGATAGCAGTAACGTCTCCAAGTTCGCCTAAACGCAGTTGTTCAAGCCGCAATTCCAGCGCCTGCCTGTCTGAAGTCGGAGGAAGAAGAAGAACTGCATCTTCGCCGAATGCAACAAGCCCGATACTGTCCGATGGTCTTTTATGTGCAAACTCGGTAATTAATTTTCTGCCTGTGTCATAGCGGTTTTTGCCGTCCATGTCCAAAGCCGCCATGCTGGGGCTTATATCAAAAACAAACATAATATCGGCGCCCCTGTTTAAATAAACCATTTCTGAAATTTTTAATGAAGGGGAAGCGGCGCTGAAAAAAAGCATAAAGATACCGGTAATTTCCAAAAACACCAAAAGCCTTACGATACCTTTTATTTGCGATGTTTTAAAAGGAACTCCTCCAGGGGCGCCAAGAGGGATAGCTGCAACAAAAGGATCTTTTAAACGGGAAAAAATTAAAATACCAAGAGGAATTAAAATAAATGCTGATACAGCCAAAAAAGGATTATCAAAATTTATTATCACCTTGTTTTGTACTCCCTGTATTTATTTTCGGTAAAGAGCCTGAAATCTTCCAAAAGTTTTTGAATACATTGTATTTCTATAACTGCGCCGGAAAACCGCAATTCATCGCAGGTTTTAAAGAATTTTTCCAGAAATACAGAATCATTGTTCTCGCCAGTAAATTCTCCAGCGAATTCGCTAGAGAATTCTCTAGCTGTCATTGAACGGCAGTTTTTTCCTGTTAATACAGAAAGGAACTCTCTAAACTCGTCAGAAATCTTATCTAAAATTTCCCGCTTGTTTGTTCCTTTATTAAGCGCTTTTTGGAGCCGTTTTTCTGTATTAAGAACGGAAACAAAGAGCCTGTGCCGCTTCCATCTTTCTTTTAATTTCTGAAGAACGCTGCGTCCTTTTAAAATAAACCAAACAGTTAAAAGAATTATTAAAATTAAAAGAATCAATAAACCGTATAGCATAACGGCAGTTCCCGGCATTGCAAGTACAGAAGCAGCGCCGCTAAGTACGTGCGCCCCAGCGGGCGCCCCAGCGGGCGCCCCAGCAGAGCTGCTGTTTATCAGCGAGTTTACGGAGATAATAAGACCAGCAAAATATTCGCCGCCAATTTCTATAACAGGAAATTCAAGGTTACCGGGAATAAACGGAGTAAACTCTATTATCAATCTGCTTCCTGTTACGCGCTTTTCCAGAATTATTCTATGAAAATCGATATTTGGGTCAGATGGAAATAACGATGAGTCCAGAGTTGTTAATATGATTGTGTCATTTTGCAGGGTGGCAGGCAATGTGATAATTAAAGAAGCAGGATCCCCGACATATATCTGACGCGGAATTAAATATACTTCGGAACTTTGCGCATATAAAAAACTATTAAGGTTAAACAAAAAAAATAAAACAATAATATTTTTCATATTTTTTTCCGGCTTCTGTATTGAATTAAACTTTTGCTGCCAAAGAATTTCATGAGCGCAGACGGAGCATCTGCTTCGGTAGAAATATCCAGATATGCCGCGCCGCATTTTTTACATTGAGCTTCCCAGTTTATGGAACGTTCTTCGTGCCATAAACTCCAGCTTTCTTTAAAAGACTTTAAACCTGCCGGCGCTTCCAAACGTACGCCTGTTTCTGGATCTTCCAGTGTTATTAAACCCGGGTACGGAAGCATCTGAGGACTTGAAATCCGCAAAGCAATACAGTCGTGTTTTCTGCAAAGGTATCCCATTTCCTGCTCCCAGTTTACGCTGAAAAAATCCGAGATAACAACAACAAGCGAGCGTTTTTTTAAAAGCCGCTGTGCGCCTGTTAATGCAGCTATTATATTACTGCCGTGCGGGGATCTGCGCTGATTTACATTATTTTGATACTGAAGAGCAGCCATAACAAACGACATAATATGTTTGCGCCCCTTGCGCGGCGGAAAAACTTTTTCTATATCTCTGTCAAAAAATAAAGCGCCGGCCTGCTGTCCTGTATGTTCTGCAGAAAAAGCAATAAGCGATGCGGAAAAAAGAGCCTGTTCATAAGGACTTAAACCCTGCTGTGCAATATTCGTTCTGTGCATGGAAGGAGAAATATCAAGCAAAATCAAAATTGTTAATTCTCGTTCTTCGCGGTACATTTTTACAAACGGACTTCCAAAACGCGCACTTGCATTCCAGTCTATCGATCTTATATCATCGCCGGGTTCATAGTGACGCGCTTCGTCAAACTCCATTCCCTGGCCTTTAAATATCGATCTAAAGTTTCCTGCAAGCATTTCTTCTGCAAGACCGCCCGAGACAATGGGAAGATTAATAATACCGCGCAATAAATCACTGGTTTCCATTAAACTCTTTATGGAACGGGAACATGGCTGAGAATTCTTCCGATAACAGCATCCGCATCCATACCTTCGGCTTCTGCTTCGTAACTAAGTACGATCCTGTGCCTTAAAACGGGAAGCGCTGCTATTTTTACATCTTCCGGCGTTACAAAACTGCGGCCTTCGAACATTGTTAAAATTTTACAGCATCTGTAAAGGGCAATAGAAGCTCTTGGAGAAGCGCCGAATGACACGTAACGGTAAACGCCGTCTTTTGATTTTGCAGTTGGCCGTGTTGCCGTAACTATCGATACAATATATTTACTGATTCCTTCATCGATATGAATGGAATCTGCAATAGCTCGCATAAAAGTTAGATTTTCCATGTTTATTACAGGGGAGAGCGGTACCCTTCCGGGCGCCCTTCCGGGCGCACTACCGCTGGACGAACCGGAGGACAAAGGCGGGCTATTTTTTACAATATCCAGTTCTTCTACAGGCTGAGGATAAACAACAAGAAGCTTCATTAAAAAGCGATCAAGCTCTGCTTCCGGCAAAGAATAAGTACCTTCATGTTCAATTGGATTTTCTGTTGCAAGAACAAAAAACGGATCGGGAAGGGGATAACTTGTTTCTCCTATCGTAACCTGTTTTTCTTCCATTGCTTCAAATAGAGCAGCTTGTACTTTTGCAGGCGCACGGTTAATTTCATCTGCAAGAATAATATTTGCAAAAACAGGTCCGCGGCGGACAGAAAATCCCGCAGAAGGTTCCCAGATCATTGTTCCGGTTACGTCTGCAGGCAGAAGATCCGGAGTAAACTGAATTCTTTTAAAATCCAGCGCAGTTATTTCTGCAAGACTTTTTACTGCAAGTGTTTTTGCCAGCCCGGGCACGCCTTCCAAAAGGATATGACCGCCGGCAACAAGCGAAGTGAGAAGACCGTCTATCATTTCTTTCTGACCGACAACCCGCTTTGCCATTTCACTTCTGCATTTGTTTATTAAAGCAGAACATCGATCCAGATCTTCTTTTTGAATCATGATACTCCTAATAATAATCGTCTCTGGCGGCTTCCCGTCTATTGCCGATATCATCCAGATCGATATTCGGAGAAAGTAAAGTGCTCAAAAAATACGGATCAAAAAGCGCTGCCAACTCTGCAGCCTGCGCACGCGTAAAGTACATGGTAATATTCGGACTGGTTCTGTTATTGTCTCTTGTGTTAGGATCGACATGCTCTGCTTCTTTCTGGTTAATGGTAAAATAGGGCGCTCTGTCTTTAAAGGCGTAACCCAATTGAACATCCATGTTTGCCTGTGCTCTTATTGAAAACGCAAACGGCATCCATAATAAAAAACCTTCAACAACGCCGTACTTTTGCCTCGCTCTTCTTCCGACATTTCTGTTTAAATTACGCGCATCGTAGTCTTCGTTATATTTTTGCAGAGCATGAATAAAACTCTGGCGTCCGGCTCTGCTCCAGCACTGATTATAAGTTACGAAACTCTGCCTGAACTGAAGAACAACAGCATCTTCTCTGGGGATATATGTTACTTTAATAGCTTCTTTTGTAAGCCCGCCCAGCGATAAAAATGTGTCAAACTGCAGTTCGATTTCACCGATTTCGATTTGCCTTAAGGTAAGATCGACAGTAAACGGCTCTTCTTTATACTTCCCGCCAGATTTGCATGCGAGAAGCAGCGTACAAAGAGCTGCAGCCAATAAAATTTTGATAATTGTTTTCATGATCTTATATTGATGATTTTTTTTTTGTTAGTCAAGGCAGGCTGAGTATAGTGCATCCGCCAAAAAATTCATTTTGACTAAAGCGCCGCGCATATTCACGCCATATATAAGCAAATCTTTTTCTTAGGAGTTTTGCTTATGAAAACTAACAGAAATTTTAAAGACAGCGTTTTCACCACACTGTTCTCTGACCCAGA
>WQWU01000012.1 GCA_009785215.1 Treponema sp.
GAAAGCAAAGTTTAATCAATTAGAATTGTGTCATAGTTTCTGTTGAACCGCCGTGTACCGGTCGGTACGCACGGTGGTGTGAGAGGTCGATCGCTCAAATAATGAGCGGTCTCCTACTCGATGACATATCCTTCTTATTTATCCCAGTAATTTTTCCAGTTCATCTACAAGCTGACCAAAGTTATCGCACGCCGCGTTTATAGGTTCTGCAGAACTCATATCAACGCCGGCGGCATGTAAAGCATCGATAGGGAAACGGGAACCTCCGGATTTTAAAAAGGTAAAATAATCTTCTCTTTCTTTTACGCCGCCGCCCAGTACGCGGTTTGCCAATGCCAAAGCTGCAGAAACGCCCGTTGCGTATTTGTAAACATAAAATGCACGGTAAAAGTGCGGGATGCGAAGCCCTTCCAGATCACTAACTTCTTCCAGAATCATTTCCGGTCCAAAATATTTTTCCAGCAGTTTGCGGTATTCAACGCGTAAAAGGTCTGTTGTAAGGGGAATGCCGCTTTCTTCCAGTTCGTGCGTTATTTTTTCGAATTCGGCAAACATGGTCTGGCGGTACAATGTTGCCAATAGATCATCAGCATGTTTATTAACAAGGTAAAGACGCATTTCTTTACTTTCTGCCTGTTTTAACAAATAGCGGAAAAGCAGTTCTTCGTTAAATGTGCTGGCAACTTCGGCTTCAAAAATTGTGTAGTTATACTGCATAAAAGGATTGTTCCGCGCAGAGTACCATGTGTGCATTGAATGACCGCCTTCGTGCGCAAGAGTAAAAACATCGCGGATTGAATCATTTTTATAATTCATTAGAATATACGGGTCGCCTGTAAAACCGCCGGCCGAGTATGCGCCGGAATGTTTGCCTTTATTTTCGTAACGGTCTGCCCATCGTTCTGAGAGCCCTTTATGCAGAACGGTAACATACTCGTCACCTAACGGAGACAGAGCAGAGCATACCATATCTGCAGCTTCGTTCCAATTTGTAGTTTTTTTAATATTGGGAACAAGAGGAGCATAAACATCATAATGCCGTAACTCCTGCAATTTTAGTGTACGTTTCCGTAAAGAATAATAGCGGTGTAAAATATCCAATTTGCCGCTGACGGCAGAAATTAAGTTATCGTATACTGCTTCGTTTACATTGTCCGGAAACAAAGCCGCCGCGCGTGCAGAAGAATAACCCCTTATACGCGCGTTTATTACATCCTGTTTTACAGAACCGGAATACAAACTTCCCAGTGTTGTTTTATGCGCTTCGAAGCAGCCGTAAAATTTTTTATACGCATTCTGCCTTGTATTTCTGTCGCTGTCTTCCATAAAAACAGAAAAAGTAGACTGAGAGAGCGGACGGCTTCCTTCTTTTGTTTCTATTTCGCCGAAATTAAAATCTACATTTGTAAGTACAGAAAAAGTATCACTAAGTGTGCCCTCTCCCTCTGAATGAAGCGCTAAAATTCTTTCTTCTTTATCGCCGAGAATGTAAGGTCTGTATCTTATAATTTTCTGAAGCGCTATACGGTAATCTGTTATTCGTTCATGAGTCAGAAAATTGTCCATTTCTTTTTCCGGAATTGCAAGTATCTCTGGGTTATCCCAGGACGATGCGGCGGCGGCTTTTGCAGATGCCATTGTTATTTTTCCAACCATTGTTCTTCCTGCAACAGCTCCCTCATCTTCGGATTGCCGCAAAAATGCATAAGAACCAAGCTGTTCGCCTTTAATGCCGAGGCTGCAGGAAAAATCCAGATAATCTGCAAGATATTCTGCGGATTTTCCAAGGGTTCCCTTAAATGCAGAAATTTTTTCTATATTATTTTCGTATTCTGCAAGAGCAGTATTCCACATTTCGTCATTTAAAAAAAGCGAAGATAAATCCCATGTGTCTCCGGCAGCAATTTCGTTTCTTGATGGTATATTTTGTTCGTTTTTATTCATATTATTTCCTTTATTATTTTCTGCTTAATGCCGCAACTGCAGCGCCGTAAAGTGAAGCCTGTTCTACGGGAGTTACAACATAAGGCTGAGGTTTATCATTAAAAAGCATCTGATGCAGATAAGACTCAAATGAACGGCGCATGCCTTTGTAGATCATGTAAGTTGTACCCTCTACAGCGATTCTTACAGGCGAATACGGTTCAAAGCCGTGGTTCATATGTTCTATAGTAGCAGCTAACACAGCGGCGGAAAAGAGAGCTCCGCGCTCTGTTATGATCGATGATATGTATTGAACTCCTGCAAGAGCATCATTTTCGCTGTGGGCAAACAGTGAGCCTAACGGCCCCTGAGCGGAAAGCGGAGCGCGTATGAATTCATTTAAAACCCTTGTTTCCAGATGCGGCATATTAAGGAGTTCATTGGATTTTTTAAATTGAATAACCTTGTCTTTAACTGCCTGTTTAAGGATATAAAGCGTTAATGGCCCCAGATATGCACCGGCAGCTGCTTTTTCCAGATAATAACTGCCTGGATTTTTTGTTGTATTGTCATATTCTATATCCAATTGACCCCGGTAATGAACATCAAAGTTGCCTGTTTCACATACAATGATTTGCGGCGATGAATTGGAATTAAATTTTATTTTTGGGATATTTACTTCCGGATATGCTGTATTAAAACCAGTTCCTAAAATGAATCCTACTACAGGCCCGCTTTTTACTCCAAAATCATTTCGTGTTCTTGCAGGTTCACCGTCAGGTGATATTGATGCAATGCCGGAAAGCAATGTGGCAACAGTATCATTTAAAAGAACAATTGGGCCGTCATATTTACATCCTTTAGCTGCAAGAGCTTCACGTAAACCTCTGCCTATTGCTTTACCTACAACATCCGGAGCATCAACTTCTTTGCTGAATGATATTAGTATTCCGTCTGCATCGGATGTAATTTCCATAGGATAAGAAAATGTAAAACCAATACCTTCTATTTTTGTATCTTTAAGAAGCGGAATTGCAGCATCGGCAATTTCACTAAAAAATTCATTTGCATTTAATTGTCCGTTAGTTCCCGGCATCGGAGTTTTCTTTGTTCCCTGCGCAACAGCTTCGCCGTTTTCATTAAAATAAATAAGGCTTGTCCGTAAATTGGTTCCGCCTGCATCCAGAGCAAGAACTGTTTTTCCCGGAGGAATATGAGTAATTGGAGTGATGTAAGACGGAATCATAGGCAGGCTTGAACTTAATCCTTCCAGGCCGCGATTCATTTCTACAAGAATTTCCTTAACCAGTGCATACGGATTTATTCCATCATAATGAAAACCGTAGTAGCGTGCAAAATCGGACAATTCATTCGCGTTGAACTTACTCATAACAATCTCCTGATTCAATTATTATAACATAAGAAACGCTCTTTGTTCCAGATTAAACCCCTTTGCTTTTTCTGTGACTTCTACTGCATGGCCTGTTCTTAGGTAGTAAAGCCATGTCCGGCATTGTTTTTTTGCAGAATCGGCAAATAAAGCTGATACTGCATGGTAATAACATGATAATTGCGCTGTATGTTCACCGGGGATTTCTTTTTTATCGGTTTTAAAATCTACTATATGGAACGTATCTGTATCTTCAAAAAACAGATCTATTGAACCATTAATAAAAATTTCCTTGCCGTTTTTATTTTTTAATATGCTTCTAAATGCAAATTCGCTTTTTTTCAAGCTGGCGTTTTGCGCTACAATACCCAGCGGAGAAGCCATAAAGCGGATCGCCAATTCCTTTCCAGCTTCAAGTAAAGTTTTAAATTCCAAAGGAGACAAAAGACCGGAAATATTTGAAGGAATTACGGCTTCTGTTTTATTTAATAAAGCTTCGACGCAGATATGCGCAATAGTTCCAAAACTTCCAAAATTAAATTTTTCATTGTTTTCATCGCTGTTTTGAGAAAAACGCATTAACATAGTATCTACTTTGCTGAAAATATCATCGGATTTACTGCCGGAATATTCTTTATTGATATAAAAATCCCTGCCGGCGGTTTCTGTTGTTTCATCACTGTCTTTCTTTAACGATACAGGTGTTATATGATTGTCATACAATACCGGTGTTTTTATTATTTCTGCTTTTTCATACAGGTTTTTTTTCCTGTTAAAAAATGCGTTTAATCCTTCCTGGTTATATTTTAAATCTGTTTTTTTTGTTTCATTACTAATGCTTTCCTGCAGATAAAAAGGAATTTCTTCCAGAGTAAAAAAACCGGAAGACGGATTGGAAGTTATTACCGGTAATATTAAACCAAAAAAAGTATCATCATCCAGAATCGAATCGCCGTTAATATGGTTTTCTTTTTTTTCGCATTTTTTATCTATATGAGTTTTTACTTTAATAAAAAAATCATCTATTTCATCTTCTCCTGTTAAACTTAAAACACCAGTTAAAAAAAGTTTTTCTTCTGCTCGTGTCATTGCCACGTAAAGAAGGCGGCGCAATTCAGCAGTTCTTTTGTGTTTTTCTGCGGCTTTAATCTGTTCCCAAAAAATATTTTTTTTAATATCCGGAATATCATGGCAGTTTTGAGGCATCGGAGGGCAGAGAACTAAACCTGCATCATCCGATAAATATACATTTTTACTTTGGTTTCTTCTGCTGTATTTACCGCAGCAGCAAATAAAAACAACAGGATATTCCAATCCTTTACTTTTATGAATTGTCATTAAATGAACAGCTCCGCTTCTGTCTAAAGGTATATCAATATCTCTTAAGCGCTCACCGGAATTTTTTAAATTGCATAAGTAATCTGTAAAAGCAGCAAGCCCCTGATTTTCTTCATCTGCTCTGCTTGCAAGATGAAAAAGATAATCATAATATTCCCGGTATATTTGTGTGTTTGGATGCCATTCTGTTTCATAACGATACCCTTCGTTATACCATAATTCGCTTATAAGTGAACTGATACTCATTTTAGCGGCTTTCTGGCAAATAGAAGAATAAACTTTTTGACCGTTAATATATTTTTCTCTGTCATCGTTATCAAGGCAAGAGAGCGGGGTTTCAGAAAAAGGTATATCATTTTTTGTTCTTTTAAGAATTGAAATACATGCGGCAGCGCCTGATATAGAAAGACCGGCAAAGGGAGAGCGGAGCATTTCTGCATATGCCATTGTATCAAGCGGATAAGCGGCAAGGCGCAGGACAGACATAATATCGTTTACAACACCGCCGTAGAAAAGATCGTTTATATTTTCGCATTCATACGGTATTTCCAGTAATCTTAAATGTTTTTCAAAGAGATATTGCGGACCATGAGAACGAAAAAGGATAGCTATGTCTTTTGGCTGATATTTTTTTTCTCCTTCTTCTGTTGTTTCCTCCAGTAACTGTTTTATTTTTTTTGCAGTAAAACGCGCTTCGTTTTCATCTTTATCAAGCATATCGCTGTTTTCATCATTTCCATTTAATATACATATTGATAATTCTCCTTCTCCTTTATTTTTTGCTTCCAGCGGCGAATACGCCGCCTCGTAAAGGGGAAGCTGCTCTGATAAACCCGGAGCAAAGATAGAAGAAAAATTGTGAAGAGGCTTTTTCCCTTCTGGATCATAATAACTTCCTCCGAAAATTGCATTAAATGCTCCTATTAATGCCGGAACAGAACGGTAATTTATTTTTAAAGGAAGGTATGCTCCTTTTATTTCTAATTGAAGTTTTCTAAAAACAGAAACATCTGCTCCCCTAAAAAGATAAATGGACTGCTTTTCATCGCCCACAAAGAAAAGTTTTCCAGGACTTAAATTTTCTGCTTTTGGAACGCTTTTATCTGCATAATCAGATTTTTCTGCAAGGAGAAAAAGAAGATCTTTTTGCAGTTCATTATTGTCCTGAAACTCATCTATCATTATTGCCTTAAATGTTTCTTTCTCGCTTTGTCTTATATCAAGCTGTTCCAAAAGTATTGTTCTGGAAAGATTTGCAATATCATTGAATGTAAGGATGCCTTCTGCCCGTTTTCTTAAAATATAACGTTTCTGAAGATCATTTAATAATGACATAAAAGAGATGATAAAACCTGCCTGTTTACAGTATAAAACAAGAGAAGAAAACTTTTCATAGAGCGATTTTATTTGTTTTACATTTTCTTTAACGGGATTTGACGCCGGTTTTCCTTTTATTGTATTAACATTATTAAGGTCGGAGATAAAATATAAAAGCTGAAGAAGCAGAATTTGGATGGGATGAGATTCCGCTTTTTCTATTACTAAAGTTATATCTTCGTTTAATAAAAAGTTAAAAAATTCACGTATTTCCTGTGTTTTTAGGAATTTTATATTTTTATTTTTGTACGATTCCATTACCGGAACTAAATTAGGGCACATTTCATTAATGACGGATTTCTGTTTTTCCAGCTCATCTATTATCGCAGTAATTTTATTTATTTGTTTTTCCCATTCGGCGCAAATAATATCAAATTGTAAAATAACATGGGAAGAGAAATCAATTTCCATATCAATCCGGCAGTAATTTACAAGAATTTCCTGAAAGATGCTTTGGGTTATATCATTTGGACGGTTATTTGCATAAAGCCTTTCAATGGCTGGATGATGGCGGTGTTTAATTAAAAACGGAAGGGATTCTTCCAGCGCTATCTCTTCGTTTCGCTGCGGATTTATTTCAAAATCCGGGCTTATACCATAACGGCTTGCGCACTGTTTTACCAGCGCTGTGCTGTATGAATCGAGTGTTTGTATTCTTGCGTGAATGAAATTATCAAGAGCTTCCATTGTTCTTTCGCGTTTTTTGCCTGTTTCATTTTTTGAATGGAAAGACAGTAATGAATGAATACGCCTGAACATTTCTGCAGCGGCTTTTTTTGTAAATGTAAGAGTTAATATTTCATCGACCTTATAACCTTTCTCAGTGAGCAGCCATATAAAACGATTAGCAAGCACCATGGTTTTTCCTGAACCTGCACCTGCTGCAACAACAGCATTATTTTCGCAAAAAACGGCATTTTTTTGTTCTTGATTAAGTTCCGGCACATTTGTTGTTTTTATATTCATTTTTATGATTTCCTCAGAGTTATATTTTTTTCATTTTTAATGGAATATACTTTTCTGCAGATGCTGTTGTATGCGCAATTTAAGCAAATGTCAGAATCTGTTTCATATACTGTTAAATTTCCTGTGCGGATTTCATCTGCAAACTGCTGTGTTTTTTTGTTAAATAAATCCATCATCCCGCTGTAAACATTGTCAGTCCTTAAAACTCTATCGGTTTGTTTTTTAGGATAATCAATTTCTGTTATTATATCATGAACAGAGCCTACAATTACTTCTGTTTTTAAAAATAGAATACTGTAAAAAAGCGCAGTATGAACTTCTGTTTTTTCATTTTCTTCTGTAAGTATAATATACATTGGAAGCTGAAAATCGCCGAGAACTTCGTCTTCATTATCTAAAATTTCACTAAGACATTCGTTTCTTTTTGGCAGTGATGCCATTTTAAAATCTATTATTATATATTTTCCGTTTTTGTCTTTTAGTATACAGTCCAGCTTTCCGTTAAGATAAAATGAATTTCGTTCCGCCTGATACCATGTTTCACAGCCAACTACAACCGAACCGCTAAAAAGCGCAAGAAACTGCGAAAGGCATTTTTCCAGATTAAACAGAAAATCCCTTTTTCCTGCTTTAATAAAACGCGCGCTTAGAGAGCTTAATGAAATTGACGGGAAGCCGTCAAAAATATAATCTACACATTCATTTAATAATTTACTGTAGGAAAGAGGAAGTGAAGGTTGGCCTCTTTCTGTAATTTCCGGTTTAATTAAAGGTTTATTTTTTATTTTTTCAAGGAATAATTCAAGAGCGTAATGGTATACAATACCGGAAAGATCTTGAGCCATTAAAGTGGTTTCCGCCTGCACGTTTTTCAGATTTAAAATTCGTTCAAATAGCCAATATAATGAACATTGATAATAAGTTTTTAAGGAAGAAGCAGAAACGCTGTATTTATCCGGGTATTTGGAATTAGCTGTCAGTTTTTCATGTATATAATTAACTATTTCGTTTATATTTTCTGATTTACCGGAAGTTTGATCCGTTTGATTCCTCCTGTTTTTCCATTCGGTAAATCCGTTTATCTGATTCTCATGCAATATTGCCGGTATTGATTCATCAAGTGAATGTTCATCATGATAATGATCTTTGGAAAATAAATCCTTAAATTGAGGGTCTGCTGCATAATTTTCTTTTGCTTTTGCCGGCACATTTATCATTGAGTGTGCAATTGAATAACCGGAAAAAGTCTGTTCACTGCAGAAAAAAGCTGCCGATTTTAATGAATTATAAATATGCAGATTTATATAAGCTAAAGAAGCGTCTTCGTCAAAAATGGATAATTCTTCCCGTTTTTTTCTTGTTAAAAAATCCAATCGCGTATAAATGACAGATAAATTATTTTGTCCTGCTCCAAGAATTATATGACAGGCAAAAGGAGCGGAAGCGGCTGTCTTGTAGGGAAGTATATTTACTCCGCTTTTTTTTGTCTGAGTTAGATAACTTACTTCTTTTAAATATTCCAATAGGAATAAAAAGGGATCTACAGCAGGTGTTTCGGGAAAATTCTTTTCCAGTTCTACAAGATTCATTAATTCAGAAATACATCTGGAAAGTACAATGTCTGTTTCGTCCGAACATGAATCCATGTCAAAAAATTGCTCGCGGAAAATAAAATACTGTTTTCTTAACTCTGCAAAGGAATCTGCAGATCTGAAAGCTCTTAAACGTTTACTTAAATTATTATAAAAACTATGAACTAAAGGATTAAATCCGGTTATTGGTTTTTTAAAGGCATCTTCCCAGACATTTACATATTGCTCCGTTCCGTTTGTTTCTTCTGTCCAGGAGTAAAGGCAATTGTTTTTTATTCCGAATTCTATTAATTCATCAATTAGGGAAACATCTTTCCAGGGAAGGTTTTTATTTGTAATTAAAGAAGTAAAAGAGGTAAATGAAAAATTCTGGGATACACAGTTTATTACCGCCTGGAAAAACCTTCCTGCAGGATAATCTGTAAGGGGTTTACTGGTGCGCTTTACATAAGGAATATTTCTGTTTTCGAATTCCCTTAAAACATAGGATTCGTACCCTTCTGTATCGGCAATGCAGACAGCAATGGAATCCCATGAAATATTCTGCTTTTCATTAAGAGAACGGATATAAAGCGAAGCTTCGGTTATTTCCCTTCTGGCATTGGTATAATAAAATGCATTGTATTTTAAATTTTCTGTATCTGTCAGGCTGATAATTTTTACATGACCGCTTTCTGAAAGTATATCCCTATATTCGCTGTAATCGGAAAGTGATTCCGGAAAGAATAAAAAACAATCCTTTCCTTCATTGTTAAAAGGAGGCACTTCCCATGCAGGTTCAAAAAGATTGTTTGTTTCAAGAAAATGTGCGTAACGGTACGCCAATGTATACATGTCCAAAAAGTCGCCTTCCAGTTTATCTTTTACATTTTGTGTTTCTTTGTTTAAGATACTGTGAATAGGCAGGTTTGTAACTTTATTAAACCATATTCCCAATTGAGGCAGTAATCGTGACAGCCACGGCGCAAACTGCGAAGATTGAAACGCCCATTCAACTCTTATTAAAGACGAAAAAATCTGTTCTTTCCCCTGTTTTACAGCTTCGCTGTTTTCTTTTACAAGACGGCTTATAAATATTTTTTTTAGGGCAGATGGTATACTTTTTTTGTTTTGAACTTTAGATCTTATTGAATTTTGTTTAAATTTATCCCAGGCAGTAAATTTATCCATTGTTATAGCGCTGCCTTTTAAGCGCAAAAGCTGATCTGCCCATCTTGATACGGCTATATCTGTCGGGAAAATAAAAAGAGAATTGGGGTTATCGATATTTTCAAACAGAATTGTTTCGATAAGATTCATTTCTGATAGTATAACTTGTTATAATCTACAAGTCCAGTATTCTTTTTCTGTAAACGCTTCCAATCCGTTTAAGAGTTTTTGCCGCAGTTTCTTCCGCAAGAGCTTGTTTTTTTAAATCTATGGTAAATTGATTCATGGAAAAATGACGGTATAAAAATAGTTGTTTATTTTTTTCCCTGTTTTTTCCGTACAGTTCTTTTATTTTTTCTGTATAAACTTCAAAAATGCCGCCTTTTTTCATCTCTGAATAACCGGTTATCCAGACAGGGCAGTTAAGCGCTTCATGGAAATCATAAAGTAAAGAAGCCATATCTATCTGTGATTTATTCAGAGCTTCAAATAACTGAACTTTGTCCATCCGGCATAGCTCGCGCAGTTCTATAGTTCGCGGAGAATGAACAGGTGTTTTGTTTAAAATTAATACATTCTTTGAAAAATCAATACCTAATGCAGGATTGTCACGGAAAAATTTCTGCGCGATTTTGCCGGATGGGCCTATAAGGTAACGCCTGTTTTCTTTTGCCTGTTCACGCCGGCCCGGGTTATCTGCAACCAAAATCAGTTTAATTTCACTATTAATGGTTATATCATCCAAAGCTGTATTATATACAACCGGCGTCTCAACCGTGTAGGATTTTTCGCTGCGTTTATCTGCAAATTCCTGCTGAATGTCTTTTAAATAGGGAAGATCACGGCTAAGTTTATCAACAATGTTTTGGAAATGTTTTCTGGACTTTTTAAATCCATTCCAGGATTCCTGATTCAAAGTATTATCCTCTTGAAGCGATCTCCAGTGTTAATTCAACTTCGCCGATTGATAATTTCAGAGCCTCTGAAATCTGCTGATTTGTCCATCCCTGGCCTTTCAATCTTAGAACATTATCACGAAGCTGCGGAGCAGGAGCGCCTCCCTGGCCTGCCGCCGGCTGTCCTTTGCCGTATATTCCCTTTGCTAACTGCAGGCTTGCTTTTGCATTTTTATCAAGCGCTTTAAGTTCTGTTTCTGTGCGTGCCAGCCATTCGCGGGCAACATCCATATCAGCTATGCGTTTTTCAATTTGCGCAAGCGATTCATCCAGAGTGGAAATTTTTTCAACAGCATTTGTCGCTTTTTCATTTTGAGATGCCAGTACATCAATGGATACACGCAGGTTATCAAACTGACCGGAAATTGCAGTAATAATTTTTTCTGCATTTTTAATTGCAGTTTCTGTTTTTTGCAGAGATTTAAAGTTGCGGTCAATGCCTTCGTTTGTTTGATCAAGAACTTCATTTTTCTTTTCTATGCGCTGATACTTTTGTTCGGTTTCTTTAATGGAATCTTCAAGTTTGCGTATCTGAACCTGCACAGCCTGAAGAATGTCATCTGAAGTTGATACCTGTTCCAGTTTTTCTTTAACAGAATGAGAAGTTTTAATGGCATTGTTAAAGTCTTTTTCCATCTGTTCTATGCGGCGCTGTTCGTTAAGGAAGCGTGTCATTTTATTGTTTATTTCATCTTCAAGACGCCTTACGCTTGTTAGTTTAGCTTCCAGCTGTGTAATTTCATTTTTTCTCTGTTCCAAACGGTTAAGATCACCATTAATTTCTTCGATACTTTTTTCTAGATCTTTTTTCAGCGATCCAGTCTGATCAAATATCTTTTTCTGTGCGCCAAGTTCTTTGTGAATTTCATCAACACTTTGGCGGAACTGGGCGATGCGTTCATCATTCTCTGCTTCAGTTTCCCGGGAATGACGGCGGAGTTCTTCCAGTGAGACATCCATTTCGCGAATTCTTGAATTGTGCTGGCTTTGCCATTCATCCATTGATTGTTTTGTTTCACGCGCTTTGCCGTCAAGTTCGGAGTATGTATTTTTTGAAAATTCAGAAATATCTTCAATTTCTTTTTCCAGTTCTCTTTGTTTCTGCCGCAATGTTTCCTGCATCGATATCTGATACTGGCCAATCTGAATATTAACTTCATTTTCTGCAGAGTTCCGTAATTCTGATAAATCTTTTTTAATCTGTTCAGAAAAAGAAACCCGTGTTTCATCGATAGTATTAATATCTTTTCTTATGCCTTCTTCAAAAGCAAATGCTTCCTGTTTTAATTTTTCAAGATCAGATGTCAGCCGTTCTCCCAGATTTGTTATGTTTCTTTTATGTTCAGATGAGATTACTTCCTCGGCTTTTTTCCAGTCATGAGTTATTTTAGTGCCGCTGTTAACAAGGCGTTCCTGCAAGCCCGCTTGCCAGTCTGCAATTTGTCTTCCGGCTTCGGAAGCGCGTTTTCCAAGCTCTGCGGTAAAATCTTTTTCAAAAGCAGTCAGCTTTTCTGATACATTGTCATATGCCTGTTTTCTGATTTTATCAAGTTCTTTGTCCATTTCTTCGAGTTCTTTCCGCAATGCATGCGCTTGGGTATTAAATGCAGCTGCAGCATTATCCATATTAACGCTTGATTCTTTTTCATACACGGAAAAATCGTTTTTAACTCTTGTAATAACATCTTTCATTGATATACGCAGTTCATTTTCAAGCTTTCCGGCATCGTCCGCAAGGCTGTTAAGCTGTTTAACAGCTTCTGCATGACTCTTGCTGTATTCATCAATGCGCTTTTCATTTTTGGCAATAATATCCTGTTCTGTATCCTTGCAAAGATGTTTCCAGGTTTCCATTTGTTTTTCCAGTGCAGAATCAAGATTATTATGCTGATTTGCAACGGCAGTATCGGTTTTTTCCCTTAATTCACTGATAGAAGAATCTAAATAGTTTTTATAAAGCTGGACATCAGATCCTGTTTTTTCTGTTAAATCTTTAAGTACGGCAGATAAATCATTTTGATTCTGCAAAGCAGCAGATTCGGTTTTTTCTGTTAGGTCTTTAAGAACTGCAGATAATTCGTTTTGCTGATGATGAACAGCAGCACTGGTTTTCTCTTTTAAATCTTTTAAAGCTGCTGTTAATTCGCTCTGCTGGTTAGTAACAGCGGAAGTAGTTTTATCTTTTAAATCTTTAACTGCAGCAGTTAATTCATTTTGCTGATTAATAACAGCAGAATTAGTTTTGTCTTTTATATATTTAAGAGCAGCAGTTAATTCATTTTGCTGATGAAGAACAGCAGAGCCGGTTTTGTCTTTTATATCTTTAAGAGTGGCGGTTAATTCATTTTGCTGGTGAATAACAGCAGAATTAGTTTTGTCTTTTATATCTTTAAGGGCAGCGGTTAATTCGCTCTGCTGATGAATAACAGCAGAACCGGTTTTATCTTTTAGATCTTTAAGAGAAGCGGTTAATTCATTTTGCTGACTAATAACTGCAGAATTAGTTTTGTCTTTTAGATCTTTAAGAGAAGCGGTTAATTCACTTTGCTGATGAAGAACGGCAGAACCGGTTTTGTCTTTTAGATCTTTAAGAGCTGCAGTCAATTCACTTTCCTGCTGTTGTACAATAGAGCCGGTTTTTTCTGTTAAATCTTTAAGAACAGCGGATAAGTCGGCTTGCTGCTGCTGTACGGCAGAATCCGATTTGTTTTTTAAATCAGCAAGAATGGAATCCATTTCTACCTGCTGATGCTTAACTGCATTGTCAGTTTTTTCCCTTAGCTCGCCAAGGATGTTTCCAAGCTCTTCATGCTGTTGTTTCTGCAGGTTTTTTGACTGATTCTGTAATTCTGAAAGAGATGTATTTAACCGTGATATAACATCGTGGGTTTCCTGCTGCTGTTGTTTTATGGCAGCGCCCGATTTTTCTTTTAAATCTGTAATGCTTGTGCTTATTTCTTTCTGCTGGCTTTTTATTGCTGAATCAAGTTCATCATATTGCTGTTTAAGGGCAGTATGCGATTTTGTCTTTAAATCGGTGATTGCATGATTCAATTCATGTTTGGAAGCTGACAAACTAGTATCTAAATCTTTACGTTGTTTTTCTGCCGCTTTTTTCAGCTCCTGAAAATTCTGGTTCCAGTCTGTCTGCTGCTGCATTAAAGCTGCATTAATTGTATCTCTTTCTTTTGTAATGGCGCTTGTAACATCATGCTGCTGGCGCGCTAAAGAAGAAATAATATCTTCTTTTTGTTTTTTTGCCAAACTGTCAAGTTCTGCAGATCCCTTCAGCCATTCCTGATGATAATTCTTCTGCTTTGTACTTATATCAAGAATTTCTGCATTCCATTTGTCGTGTATGTTTTTAAGTTTTTCGTTTATCGATCCTTGTTCGTTTTTTAATGAATCCTGCGTAGTTTTTATTTTTTCTTCAAAAAATGTTTTTATCTGGTTTACTCTTTCCTGCGCCTGTTCGCGTAATTTTGAAAGAGCGGCATCTTCCATCTTGTCTGCGCGTTTCCCCGCATTATCCAAAACATCTTTAAGAAGTTTTTTTACCTGTTCTATATCCCGTGCCAGGACAGCTTCACGCTCCTTTTCAATCTTTATAACAGCTTCCCTGTGTTCTTCTACCTTGCGTTCAATTACAAGCGCTGTAGCTTCATAATCCGAAACTGTAGATTTTGCGGCAGATAATACTTCTTTAACTGTCTGTTCTATAATTTCTGCATTTTTCTTTTCAAGGCGTTCTTCTGTTTCTGTAAGGTTTCTTCCGGCGGCTTCCAGCGCTCTTTCTACCTGTTCAAATTTTTCTTTTGCTTCGCTGACACGCCTTCCGGTATTTTCTACAAATGCGGATTCATCCTTAATGCGGTTGAGGTTTTCCTGAACCCTGTCCGTCATTCCAAAGAGTTCTTCAAGAGATGATTCAAATGTCCGGATATGTTCTTCTATGCGGGAAATTGCCTCTGATTTTTTTGCAAGTTCTTCTTCGGTTAATTTTTGAATGCTCTTCATTAACTGGGAAGCGGCTTTTTTTTCAACATCCAGATCAATGCCGAAATTTTTAACAGCCATGCTTTTTTCTTCTGCATAAACCGCTATTTCATCTTTGCATTTTTCTGCATATCTTCTTACTTTATCAAGCGAACGGCTGTTTTTATCCGCAAGCCTGTATAGTATAAGAGCGCATGCTACAATGCCAAGTGTTATTAAATTACCAATTTGAAATTCCATCAGTATTATATCCCCCCTGAATAATACCTAACGTATTTAATGTATCATAAAAGAATAAAGTTGGCGATAGTTATGGAAAGAAAAATCCGCTTTTGGCTTTTTATTACCGGAGCCCAAAACTAAAGGATTTTTAATCCAGGCTGTCTTCATGCCTGCGGCAGCAGCTCCGGTAACATCGTAAGAATGACTGTTCCCTACATAGAGTATTTTTTCGCATGGTAATTTCATTGCGGCGGCAAGTTCTTTAAATGATAAAGAATGAGGTTTAAGAGCGCCGCAGCGTTCTGAGCAAAGAACAGCATCCCAGCTGTCTCCGTCTCCCCACTTAGAAAGCCCCAGGTATTCAAGTTTTTTTTCCGGCGGAAAGTCCGATAATAGACCAAGTTTATATCCGGCTTTTCTAAAACCGGAAAGAGAGCAGGTTACTTTTTTAAAAAGTTTGATATTTTTAAACATGGGCTCCCAGCCCCTGTATATTAATTTATCAATTTTTTCCTTTAATTGTTCTGCGTTAACAGAAAGCAGCTTTGCAGTTAGTTTTGCCTGATAATCATAAAAACAGCCCTGAGGAAGGTTTCCTTTTTCTTGTTCTTTACGGATTATTACTCTGGCTTTTCCAAAAGCGGCAATTAAGCGTAATTCCTTCATTATAAAAGGAACAAGTCTTATGTTCAGGCGGTAATTTGGGTATAGAGTTCCATCGAGATCAAATGCTATTCCTTCAATACCGCTTCGCATCTTAAAAGTATAACAGTCATGATAAAATCATTCTACTGGTTAAGTTATGGATCAAATCTGGAAGAAACGGGTATTTTTACAAGATTAATGTGATGTCCGGGATATCTGTTTCTAAAGGCTGTAAAAGAGGTTTCTTCGGCGCTTTCGAATACAACAATCCTGAATACTCCGTTTTCATCAAAATACGGAACAAGCGCAGCTACATGAAAATATTGACGTAACCGGGGAGAGCCCTGTTCAATACTTACAGCTGCCAGATAAAAACTAAAAGGTTCATCAATAGCCAGCGTATAAAGCAAAGGATGAAGCCCTTCTATGCCAAATCCAGCTTCTCCCAGGAAGCCAGGGTATGATTGTGCATTAAAATTTCTGCCTTGATTTACCAAAACAATAGAAAAATTATCATTCCGTACTTCGAATTCTTCCAATACGCTGTAAGCTGGAGAGCGCAGAGTTTTATTTGCTTCCGATGCAAGGTTTCTGATCCAGTCAAGTCCAAAGAAAACATCGCGGCTTTCTTCCCAGTTAGCAGTAAATGATGAGCCGCGCTGTCCAAACGGCGCTTTTAATGGAGTTATTGCCAGTCTTTTTCCGGTTACGGGTCTAAGAATACCGTCTATCAGCCATTTGGTAAAACCCGAACAATTTAATCCTGCATTTGCCGGGTTTTGTTCCTGTAAATTTGCAATAAAAACAAAGTTTCCATTTTCATCGATTGCGCCGTCATCCCTAAAACTTAAATTATCAAGATGAGAACGGACATTGGAAATAAAACTGCGATGACTCCTATAACTTGCCAGGTCCGGCTCAAAATACCGCATTGGGAATTTGGTTTCTACCAACCGGAGAATATCGTTTAATTGCATTGTAAAAAGGCGATCAAAAGGAACTGCGACTGGTATGGATCGGGCAATAAAACCGCCGTACAGGACGACATCTAAAAAGCTTTTATCTCTGTCAAAGGGGCGGAACTGAATATGTGTATTTTGATCGCTTCGCAGAAAAATTCTGATTTGTGTAGCTTCTCCTGTATCTCTGCGGCGGGTAAGCATCCACGAACCTTGAGCCCAGCCGGGAAACTGACCTGTGGGGCTTCTATTTACAGCGCTTGTGCCCCGCATTAGTTCACGCGAAAAGAGAATCCGGAATTCTTCTGTTCCTTGCATCGTGCTTATTTGCACCCGCTCTCCGGTTTCCAAAGTATCGATTCTTGCCCGCTGGGAAAGTACTCTGCCGGGAGCTTCTATCATCCATGCGTCTCTGTATCTAATCCTTAAAAGCGAATCGTCGGAAATTCGTGATACAGGCAGATCAAAAGCATAAACAGCATTTATATTGAGGAAGGCAAGTAAAAAAATTAAAATTACTGGCATATACCCTTCTATTATCGGCAAATTTCCATTATACTCAAAGTGTCTGTGGAGGAACAAATGAAGCTGTATAGTCGCGGTCAGGTTTTATTTTTCTCATTATTGAGCGCCATGATTGTTCTGCTTTTTGCCGTTGGTTTTGGATTATTAAAACCCATCTTGCCCCGGCAGGATTCTGATATTGTGTCACTGCAGACACAGCAGGGTCAATCTGATGAATTTAAACTTGTACAATCTGAATACAGGGTACTGAATACATCCGACCTTGCCGGATTTTCTGAAAGTGAACGTGAAAACATTGCCATTTATGACAGACTAAACTCTGCAGTTGTGAATATAACTACAGAAATAATGGCAATTAACTGGTTTCTTGAACCAGTTCCCCAGGAAGGTTCTTCCGGCTCTGGATCCATAATTTCTACAAATGGGTATGTTCTTACCAATAACCATGTAATTCAGAATGCACACAGGGTTTTTATTAATCTTGCAGATGGTTCCCAGTTTGAGGGTCAGCTTGTTGGCGTGGATCCGGAAAACGATATTGCAGTTTTAAAATTTGATCCTCCTGCTGGAATGGTATTACAGACCATCAATTACGGCGATTCTGACAGCCTTAGAGTAGGCCAAAAGGTTTTAGCCATTGGTAATCCTTTTGCTCTTGAACGAACCTTAACAGTAGGAATTGTTTCCGGTTTAGGGCGGCCGATTCAGACATCCAGAAACCGGATTATCCGCGATATGATTCAGACTGATGCATCCATTAATCCGGGAAATTCAGGCGGGCCGTTACTTGATACACAGGGCAGAATGATCGGTATAAATACAATGATCTATTCTCCATCGGGCGGATCTGTCGGCATTGGATTTGCAGTTCCTGTAAATACTGCTATTCGTGTTGTAAATGAAATTATTCAGCATGGAAAGGTACGCCGCGGCTGGATCGATGCAACTGTTGTACAGATTTTCCCGGGTCTTGTCCGTTATGCAAGGTTACCCGTAGATTCAGGGCTTCTTGTTTCGCGTACACGCAGGGGCGGTTTGGCAGAGAGAGCAGGTTTGCGTCAGGGTACTGAACCTGTGCAGTACGGACGAAGCGTAATATATCTTGGCGGAGACATAATAACATCTGTTAATGGTTTAAAGACTAATACGCTGGCAGATCTTTATGCATCGCTGGAGGCATGTAAACCCGGTGATGTGGTAAGTGTAGAAATTATCCGCGGCGGACAAACACAGACATTACGGGTAACATTGGCTGATCGCGAAGAAACAATTAATTAAGCTATATGCTTAATTGATTAACTAATAGATAAACCCTATTTTAAGTCCGCAATAACCTCTTGTATTGGAATTTTGTATCCGTATTCCGCCATGTAATGAAAATATAAAAATGGAAGGAAAAATATTTATTTCTGCGCCTGTTAGAAATCTCTGATTTATTTTATCCGGTAAACCAAATTCATACTTTGCGCTTAAACCGCTTGTTAGCCAGCTATTGCGGTATAAAATGCCGGCAGAAAGTAAAAAATCCGGACTTAATCCTTCGGGGCCGTGCCAGAAAATAATAGGACAAATAACAAAAGAAAACTGTTTTAATTCCAGCGAGATTGGCGAATAAAAACCAACGCCTTTACCGGAATCTAACGGATATTCTCCCTTATCTGCAGCCCAGGTATAAGAAGCGCCGGCAGAGAGAGCCAGCGGAAAAAAACCGGTTTTATTAAAAAAGTTATATTTAACAGAGCCGGAAATACTCCAGCCGGTTTCGTTTTCTAAACCAGGGGTAATGTTAAAAGCGCTTGTTAATTCAAAGTTTTCAAACGGGGAAAATCTTAAACCTGTTTTAAACGGCAGCCCAAAATCGCCGAATAAAATACCTGCATCCAATTGATAACTTCCCTTGGGTAATACATGAGGCAGGGGAGTAAAGACAAGTCCTGCAATTCCGTTTTCCAAAAACATTGGGAAAATAGCAGTATTGTAATTTATTTCTGTTTCCAGATTTAAAGACAGTAATTCTGTTTCGTCTGTTACTTCTATTATAACTGTATAAAAACCTTCTGCAGCAAAATTACCCTCTGAATCCCTGCCGTTCCATTGCACCTGCTGAATCCGCGATGTAAAAGATTCAAGCTCTTTAAAGTAAATTACATTATTATCTGTATCCATTATTGTAAAACTGCCGAATCCCGGTGCGGATACCGAAAATCTGTATTCAATAATGCCAAGACTGCCCGGATTCTGCGGATTAAACCGCTTTCTGCTTTGTGAAAGATTTTCTAGTTTTAAAACAGCAGGCTGCAAAAAAATGTCTATTTCTTTGGTTATATCTTCTTCTATTAACAGCGTAATTGACGTAGTTTCCCAGCCAAAAATTTCTGCCGTTATGGTACGGTATCCTATTTGTAAATCATACAGTATTTTATTAACAAGTTCGCCTGTATGAATGGATACAAGGGCAGTTCCGCGTGATTCTTCCATTTCCATGAAAACCAAAAGCCTGCTGAAATTAAAAACTGTTATATTAAAGTTTCGTTCTTTGAATCCTTCTTTATTTAGCCTGATATTGTATTCGCCCGGCTGTAAATTATCCAAAGATAATGGAGTTATCCCGCGTTCAATTCCGTCTATAAAAACTTTTACCCCTTGCTGGTCTGTATTAATTTCCAAACCTCTTCCTGTTATTTCTTTTATACTATCCCTTGAATTATTGGCTGTATCACGCGCTGCAAGCAGAAACGGAAGACAGAGAAGAATTAGAAACAGAAAGCCCGTCCGTAGTGTTGTCATAAATGTATAGTATCATTTTATCTGGTTTATCTCAACTTCCCGTTTTTCCTGTAACTCCACCAGGCTGTTTCTGAAAAAATAATATGATCTACAAAATGAAGGCCTAGAAGTTTTGCAACAATCGCTAGTCTTTCCGTTATTTCATCATCTTCCGGTGAGCTTTCTACCTGTCCGGACGGGTGGTTATGCGCAACGCAGAAAGCGGCAGCTCTGTCCTGGATAATATCTGCAAATACTTCGCGGGGATGCACTATGGTCTTGTTTACAAGGCCGATTGTTACAATTCTGACAGCCAGAACTTCATGAGCGCCGTTTAGGGAAAGGCTTATAAACCGTTCTTGTTTACGGTCTGCATAATGGCGGACAAGAGTGAATATATCAACAGGCTGTTTGATACGCGCAGATAATGAGCCGTACCGCCTCCTGCCGAATTCCAGCATTGCCGAAACAGCGCATGCCTTTGACTCTCCAAGGCCGGATAAGTTCAAAATTTCTTTAACAGATGGAATATCTTTATTTTTGTCCAAAAGGCCAAGTAATTCATCTGCAAGAGCATTTACATTTTTCCCCTGAATTCCTGTATTTAACAGGATTGCCAAAAGTTCGCTGTCCGAAAGAGAAGCAGGTCCGCGGGATAACAGTTTTTCGCGCGGGCGCTGTTCAGACGGAGCGCCTAAATAAGCGTTTGTTTTGTTGTTTTTTTTCACACTTATATATGGCGTGAATATGAACGGCGCTTTATCAGTATTTGGAATATTCGCGTTTTTTTATTTTTTTTGCCGAATATAAAAGTATGAAATACGCATTTTTATCCATTATTTTATCTTTTTTTATGTCTGTTTTTGTTTTGTCCTGTATTGGCTTTCCGCTGGGAATTGGTTATGAAAACCCCGAACCTCCTGTTCACATTATGGGGCAGGGAAAGGTTAATAGTGATAAAATGGAAAGGTTTCTTTTTAAGAATAATCCAGGGATAAACGGGAACTATATCAGAATGATGGCAAGGTTATATATAGAAGAAGCTTCGTTTGAAGGCGTTAATCATGATATTGCCTTTGCCCAGATGTGTCTGGAGACAGGTTTTTTGAATTTCGGCGGAGATGTTAAATTTGAGCAGAATAACTTTGCAGGTCTTGGCGCAGTAGGGAATGGAGCTCCAGGTCTTTCATTTCCTGATCCGCGGACAGGAGTACGTGCTCACATACAGCATCTAAAAGCTTACGGATCCGAAGATCCGTTAAACCTTGCTCTGGTTAATCCCCGTTTTAGATTTGTTCGCAGGGGTTCAAGCCCGACTATCGAAGGGCTTGCCGGAACCTGGGCAGCTGACAGGCAGTATGCTGTTAAGATAAATACAATTTTACACAGACTTTATGAATTTGCTTTTTAAAAGTATTCTGTTACGTGCTGAGGACGTAAAGTAAATACCCGTTTTAATGTTTCTTCGTTTTTTATCACTTCCAAAGCTGCAGATTCCGGCGTACTCCGTGAATACATGGCGTTTTCCAGAGATCTGTATCCTGTGACAAGCTGGCTTAATGTTAGAATGTCACATGATAGATCTTCATTTTTTGAAGTAACAGAAACCTTTGCACCTTCGGCTCCAAATTGAACAAGATACTTTCCGCTGTTAGCGCTTATGTTGTCATCGGTAACTTTAATAATGTATTCGCCTTCTCCGTGCGGCCGGCGCATAAGTTCAAGGGCAGTTTTAACATTTATAATTCTTGTCATATCGCGGGGTTTTAATTCTGTTTCGACCGACCATGCATCGCCGGTAAAATCAAAGGGATCTATAAATGCAGGCATGAGCCATTTAAAATTTTGAAATTGAGCGGATAGACCGCCTGCGATACTGAGTGCGCCGTAAAGCCCTTTTTTGTTTATAAAGGCAAGTTCATAAACCGACATATTATGATCTCCGTCTTCCACAACATCATGGTACTTAATATAACTAGAGGCTTTCCCGTTTTCATCCTTCCATAGATACAGATAAGTTCCTGTTGTGTACGGGTCATCTTTTGTAAAAATTTTCCAGGCGCGGTTATCCGGCCAATAATCTCTGTGAATTCCATGATTGATATTCTCGATATATGCAGAATGGACTTCTGCAAGAAGGGAAGTATCATCTCCCGGGAGAATGTGTGTAAATTCTCCCTTCATTCTGATTTCTGATAAATCGCCTGTACTGATTGTTATAGAGTTTCTAACACATGTTATTTCATAGCCAAACTTACGGTAAAAATCATGAGAAAATGGAGTGAGATTCGAAAAAACAACGCCTTTTTCATAAGCCTCCGGCAGAAGCTTCCCGAATATTTGCCGTACAAGACCGCCCTTGCGCATTTCCGGCAATGTTCCAACTCCGCTGATTCCGGACATTTTTACGCTGTGTCCGTCAAAGCGCATAAGATAATCAACCTCGAACATTCCAGCCAAAAGTTTTTTTCCGTCAAAAAAACCCCATGCCCAATCAGCAGGATGTTCATAAGGATCTAATTTTTGATTTTCTTCCTTTGAATAATCTTTACGTTGATTGTAAACAATTGTATGTATTTTCCTTAGTTGGAGGAGTTCTTCGGTTTCTAACCTGCGTATTTCCGGCATTTTTTCTCCTTCCTTAATATATAGACTGTTTTTTTATTTTATGATAGTATTAAACTAATGAGCAAATCAAAAACTTTTCAGGTTGACCAAAAGGTAGTTTACCCGAGCCAAGGTGTCGGAGTAATTAAAGAAATTATTCAAAAAAAATTCAAAGATTCAAAAATACCGTATTATGTTATTTATCTGGAAGTGACCGACATGACTATAATGGTTCCTGTCGATAAAGCGATAGAGTTGGGTATACGTCCTACTGTTTCCAGAGATGAAGCAACAAAAGCGCTGGATTTGTTAAGCGAAGATTATGAGCCGATTCCTACAGACTGGAAAATGCGTTATCAGATGAATTTGGAACTCCTTAAAAAAGGAAGCATAAGGGATATAGCAAGTATTGTCCGCTCTTTATATCATCGCAGTAAGGTGAAGGAATTACCTATCCAGGAAAGAAAATTATATGACTCTGCCCTGAAATTAATGGAAGATGAAGTATCTATTTCATTGCGTAAGTCTAAAGATGAAGTTGAAAACATGATTTTCTCCCGTCTGGAAATAGAGAAGTGAATGATACACTTTCAATTGCGGCTATTATCTGTGCTGCAGGTTCTTCCTCGCGGATGGGCGGGATTAAAAAAGAGTATCAAAAAATAGATAACAATATTACCGTACTTGGCTCCTCCGTACTTGCTCTAATGGCAGTACCGTCTGTTAAAGTTATTATTGCGGTTATTCCGGAAAATGACGAAGCTGCTGCCCGCGAATCTTTGCCAGAAAACTGCCGGAACGAATTTGGACATAGAATTGTTTTTGTTTCAGGCGGAAATACACGCCAGATTTCTGTATACAATGCGCTTAAATTTCTTGCTGTCAAAAACCTGTGTTTTTCAAAACCGGATTATGTTTTAATTCACGACGGCGCAAGACCGTGGGTTACAGTTACACTTATAGAAAAATTAATTGATGCGGCAGTGTTATACAACGCTGTAATTCCTGTTTTACCGGTTACAGAAACTCCAAAAGAAATAGAAAACGGGCAGGTAAGATATGTTAAAAATCATTTAAAACGGGTTAATGTTTGTGCGGCGCAGACGCCTCAGGGTTTTAAGTTTCCGGAGATATTTCATGCGCATGAAAAAGCCGCAGAAATAAATGAAGAGTTTACAGATGATGCAGAAATCTGGGGAAGATTCTGCGGAAAAGACGCTGTAATTGACGGCGAGGCGTTAAACAAAAAAATCACCTTCCCGGAGGATTTAAAATGAGAAGACTTCACGCGGAGACGCGGAGACGCGGAGAACGCAGGGTTAAGAGTAAGAGATCGAAAGATATGACTACTCCCTTTTTCTCTTTGCGATCGTTACGATCTTTGCGATCGTTGTGTTTTTGTGTCTTTGTGAGAACTCTTTTATTATTATTACCTTTTTCTATTTTTTATTCTTGCGAGCGTTTTGCGGTAAATGATTCTTCTGGGCTTGTCACATGGTCGGGAGCGTATCCTGCGGTTATACTTCATGCAGGTGAAAATCCGCTTTGGTTTTTACTTACAGAAGACGGGCCTAAACATATCGATTCAATTGATGATATTTCTCATACCTTTGCATTAATTCCATGGCCTTATGCTCCGTTTATTCGTTTTTTGCACGAAGAAAATGATAGTGTTATAATGACAGTTAACCGTGACGGATTTTTAAAACTTGCTCCTTACGGCGGAAAAGAAAAGGGAATTGCTTTATACCGTTTTTCCGGCGGAGATTTTTGGCGGCAGTACATGGTAGGCGGTTTTGTTTTTTATAATGAACAGCCTGCTGCTGTATTGTATCTTGATGATGTTTTTTTATCCTCGGATTTGCCTCAGCCTAACCCCAGAGTTTGGTCTTTTAACATGAATTCAAATATACCGTTTCCGGTAAGTATTCCGGCCCTGGAGTTTTTCCCCGAAGAAGAAGGCTGGAATGTTGATTCTCTGCGTATTGCCGATAACGGTTTATATTATTACAGAGCGGCAAAAAGAAGCGGTTCTTCCCCGGTTGTAAGAATGTTCCGTTCTGCAGATCTTTCCGCAGAAGGCGTAGAAATTTCTGTCGATGTTTTTTTTAATTCCATTCCGCGTGAAACTGCAGTTTCCGATCCTGCATTGCCATTATTGCCGGAAGGTTTTGTTTATACAGGGATTGGAAAAGTGGGCGGCAGTCTCTTTGCATCGTGGGAAGAACAGGAAGATTTTAGTATTGGAGCCGCAGGTTTTGTTCTAATAAAGCCTTAACATTTTCCCGCAATTTCATTAAAATTAATCCATGGAAAAGCTTAAGATATTAATTCCAAAGGGAAGAATTTTTGATAATGTAAGCCGTCTCTTTTCCGAGGCAGGTTTTTCTATTTCTTTGGCAGACAGAACTTACCGTCCGTTAATGGGCGCAGCCTGGCTTGATGCAAAAATTATGAAACCGCAGAATGTCGGAGAACTTCTGGAACTTGGAAGCCATGATGCCGGTTTTACCGGCATAGACTGGATAAAAGAAAGCGGCGCCGATGTTGAGGAAGTACTCGATCTTGGGTTTGACAAGGTACGCATCGTTGCGGCAGTTCCGCAGGATTATGATGATGTTAAATTAAAATCCAAAAAACTTGTGGTTGCAACAGAATATGTTAATCTTGCAGAAAACTGGCTGAAATCCTCAGGTTATCAATATAGAATTCTCCGCACTTACGGGGCAACAGAAGTTTTTCCTCCGGATGATGCAGATATGATTATTGACAATACTTCTTCCGGCCAAACCCTTAAAGATAATGGTCTTAGGATTATCGGAACATTGCTGGAATCTTCTACGCGTTTTGTTGCATCTCACACCGCAATGGCTAATGCAGAAAAACGCAGCCGTATAGAAGAACTTGTTATGCTGTTCCGCGCTGTTCTGGACGGGCGTGATCGCGTTATGCTGGAAATGAATATACTTAAGGAGAACTTTGAATCTCTGGCAAGTCTTCCTGCAATGCGAAGCCCTACAGTTGCGCCGCTTTACGGCGATGCAGGTTATGCGGTAAAAATCGCAGTTAAAAAACATGAAGTTCCGGATATAATTCCAAAATTAAAAAAACTTGGAGCTTTGGATATTGTAGAATATGATTTACGGAAAGTAATGCAGTAAACATACAGGCGTTATGGAGAAAATGAATTATGAATAGAATATCAGAAGTTGACAGAAAGACGAAAGAAACAGAAATTTATATAAAGTTAAATATTGACGGGAAAGGCGAAACAAAGCTGGATTACCCCATAGGGTTTATGGCGCACATGTTAAATACATTTGCGCGTCATGGATTGTTTGATATCGAAGTGCGTGCAAAGGGTGACTTAGAAGTTGATCAGCATCACCTTGTAGAAGATACAGGGATTGTTCTTGGTCAGTGTTTTTTAAAAGCGCTCGGCGGTAAATGCGGCATAAAACGGAACGGAAGCTGTAGTTTTCCTATGGATGAATGTCTGGCAAATGCCTGCATTGACCTTGGCGGAAGATCATTTTTATATTTTGGATGCCAGCTTTCGGGCATACCAATTATTTCTGTTCCTGCAGGCGGCGCTGAACAAAAATTTCAAACAGACGTTATAGAAGATTTCTGGCAGGGTTTTGTTTCTGCGGCAGGGTGTAATCTTCATCTGGATGTTGTCCGCGGCAGAAGCGATCATCATAAGATAGAAGCTATGTTTAAAGCTGCGGCAAGAGCATTACGCACCGCCTGCGAGATAGACGAACGCGCCAAAGATATTATCCCTTCAACGAAGGGCTCTCTGGCTTGATTCTGTTTTTCTCCGCGAACTCTGTGTAAAGTAATTTAGGAGAATTTTTATGAGTGTTAAAAGAATTATTCCCTGTCTTGATGTTGACGACGGCAAAGTCGTTAAAGGTATTAAATTTGAGGGCATAAAAGAAGTTGGTGATCCTGTAGAACTTGCAAAAAAGTACTGTGCAGACGGCGCGGACGAACTTGCATTTTTAGACATAGGCGCTTCTGTAAAGAGCCGCGCGACATTAATAGAAGTTGTTAAAAAAACAGCAAAAGAAGTTTCTGTTCCGTTTTGCGTTGGCGGCGGAATCCGCTCTGTAGAAGACGCAAGTGCCGTTATAGAAGCAGGCGTTTCTAAAGTTTCTGTTTGCTCTTCCGCGCTTGTTAGACCGCAGCTGTTACGCGAACTGGCAGACGCCTTTGGAAGCAAAAGTGTTATGCTTGCGATAGACGCAAAAAAAGTTGCAGATATAGACGGTTCTCTAGGTTCTAACGAACCGTGCGGTTCGTTAGAACCGCGCTGGAATGCATTTTCCAAAGGCGGTAAGGAAGACTCAGGAGTTGATGCAATCGAATGGGCTGTACGCGCAGTTGAGCTTGGCGCCGGAGAAATAATGGTTAACTCGATTGACGCAGACGGAACTTGCGAAGGTTATGACATTGAACTGACGCGAAGAATCGCAAGCGCGGTTTCAGTGCCTGTTATCGCCTCGGGCGGAGCCGGAACACTTGAACAAATAGCAGAAGTTTTATTAAACACTAATGCAGATGCAGCTCTTGTAGCTTCGCTTTTGCATTTCGAAAAAACTACAGTTACAGAGATAAAGAAATATTTAGAAAATAAAGGTATAAATGTAAGGCGGTAGATTATGAAAAACTTTTACATATTTAGTTTTTTATTAATTGTACTTTTATTGTTTCCTGGCTGTAAAAATAAAAACGAACCAGTTAGTGATGAATCTGAAATTAATCCGGATTACAATATTGAAATTTCGTTTAATGTAAGAAAACTGGATCCGCGAGGCTTTAATCCGCTTTTTACTGCTGACGCTCACAGAAAATATTTAAATGATCCGTTAAAATTTTATGATTTGCCGGACGGCGGAGTTCCTGAAGGTCCTAATGCTGTAGTTGGAAGCGATGTTTGTGTTTTTTATCCGGTAGATAATATAACTTCTGATACAGATCTTTCAAAGCTGCCGGCTGGCGAAAGAATTCCTTTTACTACGATTATACAATTGGGAGAAAGATTAGAAAACAATAAACCTGAATGGAACAACATGTTTTTCTTTCAGGATAACTATAATTACTTTTACAAAACAGTGTGGCAGGGAAGAAATGGAGTTGTTTTTGGAGCTGATCTTTACGGCATTGGAATGTCTAATGAAATAAACAGGATTAATTCATTATTGTATAAATACGACGGCAGTTTTGAAAACTTTTTTCCAATAGCCGGTTATGAATTGTTAAATCAGGATATCTATGATGAACTAGAATCGATTGGTATAGCTTTTCAGGAAGTTAAAACAAATGAATATAGATTGAATTTGGATAATCCGGATGACATGATAAGTCTTTACAGCAGTTTAATAAATAAACCTACATTATCAATATTTGTTACTACAGATTTAGCAGCTCATGCGAGTCATTTAGTGTTTAGCCGGCTTATTCAGTATCTGGAAGAAGAATATTTTTTCCCTCAAATGATCAAACTAACAGATGAATATGTAAAAGCTATAGAGCAAAAAAAAGGACAAATACCGGATAATATTTACAACACAAGTTTGTTTTATTTTCAGACTGCGCAGGCTTTATTGGCTTTGGCTCCGGATAAAGAAGAAGACAGGTATTATTACGGCAGAGGGGAAAATGATTACCGTGTAATGGGTATGAAATATATTGATGTCGATGCCGCGAAGGTTTTAGCAAATTATCCGCGTCAGGTAGTTTCAGAAATAGAAAAAATGAATGTTGGAGCCGGTTTCAGCCGATCATCGATTTTTAATTTTGAAGAAGATTTTTCTCAGTATAAACCAAGAGGGCATTATACAAAAAACGGAGTTCTTGGCGCTTACTTTCGCGCTCTTATGTGGTACGGAAGAATCAATTTTAATCTTGGCGATGAAGGCAATACAAGAGACCTTGCAATGCTGCTGGCTCCAACAGCGTTATTTATTACAGATTTAACAGAAAATTCTCCCGAAATAAAAAATTTATGGAAATCACTTTTTGATCCTATAACAGAATTAATTGGCATATCAGATGATATAAGTTTTTATGAATTGGCTCCGCTTTGGAATCAAGTAAAAGGCGCAGGATTTAATTCGTGGTACAGCGAACCCGGCAGGCTTCAGAGATTTATAACAAGAGATTTTAGGCAATTACGAACGCCATCTATCTCCAGTTCATCATTATTTATTGGTCCTTATGCAGGCGGTGAAGATCCTTCGGAACGCCGCCCTCCTGTTGGATGGCGTTTGTTCGGACAGCGTTATACATTAGACAGCGAAATACATCATCATTTTTCTCCGCCCAGATTTCTTCCGCCTTCTGACGATCTTCCTGTCCGCGATATGGTTCGCGGATTGGATGTTATGAAAGTTTTAGGTTCAAGAACTGCAGACTGGCTTTTAAGCGTAAGTGATTATCCATTGTATCCCGGTTTGCAGGAAAGGATGAATTATTTACAGCGCGATCTTGGAAATCTAAATAATGATTATTGGTTTTCTACTTATTATACAAATGTTTTATATAACATAAAAGCTCTTGCGCTTTTTGAAAATGGAACAGGTTTTTATTTTACAGAAAAACCCGGCTGGAATCTAAAAGCGATGAATGCAGCTCATGGAACATGGGCAGAGCTTCGTCACGCTACACTGCTTTATGTTAATCAGTCTTATGGTGAAAGCGGGGGAGGGGAACCAATGCAGCCAACATTCAGAACACGTCCGCTTCCGGAACCGGTGCATTATATAGAACCGAATATTCCGTTCTGGGATTCTTCTGCTGCTTCATATAAAAAAATATATGAAATACTGGAAAGATATGATTATCTTGATCAAAGAACAGCTCAGTCTTTGGAACGCCTGCAATATGTATTTTCCAAAGCTGCGCGGATATCCAGGCTTCAGGCAGAAGACAAAGAAGTTTCCAGAGAGGACATTAAATGGATCAGCCAGATTGCAAGAGAGTTTACATTTTTAGTTATGAGACATGTAAGAGGAAATGTAACAGATGTAAATGAACTTAGAATGGCTCTGGTTGTAGATGTATATACCAATGCAGAAGCAGGAATGGTATTGGAAACAGCAGTTGGAATACCGTATCGTATTTATGTTCCGTTAAATGACGGGCAGGGCGGCAAGCGAATTGCAATGGGTTATAGTTTTAGTTATTACGAGTTTAATCAGCCAATGTCAAAAAGACTTAATAACGATGAATGGAAAGCGATGGTCTATGACGAAGAGTTTGATATGAGTGAGTATCTTCCTTTCTGGATGCAGGGAAGAGTTTTAAATGCAAGGTAAAATTCATTTTTTAATTGTTTTAGTTTTAATTATTTCCTGCAATAAAAGCGAAGATGTTCCGGTATATGAAACATGGAACTCTTTAAATGAAATGGAATACTGGTTTCCTGTAAGACCTGTGCCGGAAGAAAAACCTTCGTTGGGTTCTTTTCCGTGGGCAGGGATAACAAGCCATCATATTTTAGCTCACGAGTATTTAGATGCCTACTTTTTTTATCTTTCGCAGATGAGGGAGATTAAGACATTCTACATTTTAAGTCCTGATCATTTTAGTCTTTCTTTACAACCCTATTCGTTAACCAACGGCAGCTGGAACAGCGGTATTGGTCTTGTAGAATCCGATGTTAATAAGGTGCGTTCTCTTGCGAAAGCGCTAGAAGTTCCGCTGGATACAGATGTGTTTTTGTATGAACACGGAATTTCCGCTCTTATGCCGTATATAAAAAATTATTTTCCTAGTGCAAAAGTTGTTACAATTATTCATGGCAGAGTTCCAGAAGTAAACACACTTATAAGCGGAAAACTAACAGATGCTTTGGAACTAGAGTTTAACGAAGCCGGAAAACAGGAAAACTTTTTATTAATCTCTGCAGATTTCTCGCATGGCGAAAACAGGGAAATAACAAATAACTTTGATATTGATTCGCGCCGCTATTTAGAAGACACGGTTAATGTATCATGGAATTTTGTCTGCTGCGATAACCGCGCAGGTATTTATATTCTAAACCGCCTTGGAAAAAAGAATTTAAAATCCAGCATTTTATATCACACAAATTCCTGGGAAATTTCTGGTCAGCAGGAAGATGATATTACTAGTTACTTTTTTGTTTTTTTCGGGGATGAGTAGATAATTACCCTTGCGAATACCTTTCCAAAAACCGTTTCAACCTATCGCTGGAAGGATTATCAAGCAGTTCTGGTTTTCCGTATTCTACAATGAGACCTTCATCGATAAATAAAATTGTGTCTGCAACTTGACGAGCAAAATGCATTTCGTGCGTTACAATAATCATGGTTGTATTTTGTGCCAGAGGGGAACCTTCGCCGCGTTGCGGCTCGGTGGCGGGTTCTGCAAGATTACGGATTACTTTTAATACTTCACCTGTTAGTTCTGGATCAAGAGCAGAAGTTGGCTCATCAAAACATAGAATGTCAGGTTTTAATGCCAGAGCTCTTGCAATTGCAACACGCTGCTGCTGTCCCCCGGATAACTGATGCGGATAAAAATCTTTTTTACTAGTTAGGCCAATTTTATCCAATAATTGCATACCATCGTTATGGATTTCTTCTATAATGCTTTTTTTATTTTTTTTGTAATCAGGTAATTTTTTTGCGGCAAGTTCCCGTGCAAGTACAACATTTTTAAATGCCGTGTACTGCGGAAATAAATTAAACGATTGAAACACAAGTCCAAAATGCAATCGCTTTTGGCGAAGTGTGGATTTATCAGTTTTTTTATGATCATCAGAATCAAATAATGTTTCGCCTCGTACAACAATGCGTCCGCAATCAGGTTTTTCCAAAAAATTTAAACAGCGTAAGAGAGTAGTTTTTCCGCTGCCGCTTGATCCAATAACAGCAAGCACTTCACCTTCGTTTAATGAAAAAGTAATGTCGTTTAGGACTTCGGCAGTGCCGAAACGTTTTGCAATTTTTTCAACTTCCAAAATAGCCATTTTTACGCCTTAAAATAACTTAATCGTTTTTCTATATATCCAAACATTATTGTCAGGATACCTACAAATATCAAATAAAATACACCAGTATAAAATAACGGCCAAATGAAACCTCTGGCTGCCATAAACTCCGCTTCTCTGATAATTTCTACAACCATAACAACTCTTGCAAGCGCAGTATCTTTAACAAGTGTTATAACTTCGTTGGCTGTTGGCGGGATAATACGTTTTATTACCTGTAAAAAAATTACACGAAAGAAAATTTGCAATTTTGTCAAACCCAATACTTGCCCTGCTTCGTACTGGCTGTGCGAAATACTTTCGATTCCGCCTCGGTATATTTCGCTGAAGTAACAAGCGTAGTTTATAGAGAAGGCAATTATTGCAGCATTAAATCGGGTTGATATAGGTGTGCCAAAAAGCAGTCCCGGTACATAAAAAATAACCAGGACTTGCAGCATCAATGGTGTGCCTCGGACGATCCATACAATGAATTTAACAAACACACGTAATGGGGTAAATTTAGACATGGAGCCAAACGAAATTAACAATCCTAATGGAAGCGAAAATAGCAATGTCATCGCAAACAAAAGAAGTGTGGTTTGAAACCCACCCCATAAAACATGTGTTACATTCCAAAAACTCAAATGTTCATCCTATGACCAAAAAAATTATTGGCCGAAAGTTGTGTCTATTACAAGTCTTTCATTAAGACCGTATTTAAGAGCTATCTCCATAAGTTTGCCTTCTTGATACAGTTCAAGCATTGCCTGATTAACTCTGTCTCTTAGCGGGTCTCCGCTTCTGAAACCGATAGCAAAAACTTCATTACCTAAATCGATGTCTGCAATTACAAGATCAGTATAATCGCCCGAGCCTGTTATTTGCTGTGCCAGAATTAAATCGATAATAGCTCCGTCAGAAGCGCCTGCTTTAACTTCCATGAATGTATTGATTTGAGCAGGTGCGCCGATGATCTGACCGTTTTCTCCGGCAAGATTTCTAGCTTTGGTTTCGCCTGCGGATCCAGCTTCTACTGCAAGTGTTTTACCAGCCAAAGCTGCTGCAGATGTAAATTCAGAAGCTCTTTCGGCTCTTACAACAACACACTGAGTATTAAGCATATAACTGTAAGTCATATCGCATAAATTGATTCTTGGCGTGCCGTCAGGTTCATTTGCAGTAGCGGTAAATCCGTTCCAAATTGCATCGATCGATCTAGAATCAAGTTCGATAAATTTATTGGACCATTCAATTAATTGAAATTCCACTTTCATACCCAGTTTTTTACCTACAAGTAAGGCGAATTCTGTGTCAAATCCTGTCCAATTTCCTCTTGCATCCCTAAAGTTCATTGGTTCGTATTCTGTTACTCCGCATATGAGTGTGCCTTCATTTCTGCTGCATGATGTAAATATAACCATGCCAAGCAAAAAAATGACCAGAACAGCAATTGTAAACTTTTTCATTAAGTTCTCTCCTTTTCAGTTTTAATAAAATTCATTATAATGAACTATGGTAATAGCTTCAATAGACATTCAAAACGGCAAAGTCGTTCAATTAAAACAAGGCGATGAACTTGTTCTTCAGCGTGATAATGCAGAAGAATTGGCAGAGGAATTTGATCGATACGGCGAAATCGCTGTAATAGACCTTGATGCCGCAATGGGCAAGGGCAGTAACCTTGAAATGATAAAACCTCTTTTACGAAAGGCCGAGTGCAGAGTAGGCGGCGGAATAAGAACGCCTGCACAGGCAAAAGAACTTATTAGCCTTGGAGCCAGAAAAATTATTGTTGGATCGAGTGTTTTCCGTGTCGATGGCGCTGCTGGCAGCACATTTGGTATAAACATTCCGTTTCTGGAAGAAATGTCAAAAAAAATCGGACGCGAAAGATTGATAGTTGCAGTTGACGCCCGCACTAGCGAATCCGGTTTGTGCGAAATAGTCGTAGACGGCTGGAAGACACCAACAGGACTCGATTTAATTCAAGCTGCAAAAGCGGTTGAACCGTATGTTGGAGAACTTCTTTTTACAAATGTTGATCGTGAAGGCACAATGACAGGTGCAGATTTAGCTCCTGCGCAAAAATTGCGGGAAGTTGTGTCATGTTTAATTACTGTTGCGGGAGGAGTTTCTACGCTGAACGATGTCGAAGAAATTGCCGCACTTGGCTGCGATGTACAGCTTGGAATGGCTTTGTATCAGGGAAAGATAAATCTGGCCGATGCATTTATCGCTTCTTTAAATTGGAAAAAAGGTCAGCCGTCTGAATTAAATGCTTCGATTCCTGATACTCCTATTTTTATTGCACATCGATATCTTTTACCAGTCATTGTCCAGACTTTGGACGGACAGGTGATGATGACAGGTTTTGCCGACAAGGAAGCGTTAGGTGAAACATTTAAACGCGGTAATGTTTGTTTTCACAGCCGTACAAGAAATAAGCTTTGGATGAAAGGCGAAAACTCTGGTAATGTTTTAAAACTTAAACGGTTAAGAGCCGATTGCGACAGAGACGCAATTCTTGCTATCGCAGAACCTGCAGGCCCTGTGTGTCATACAGGAGCTTGGTCTTGTTTTGGAACAAACAGAAAATATTCATGGGAATTATTGCAGGATATTATTAAGGAACGTTTTAGAGACCCAAAACCCGGATCTTATACCGCAACATTAGATGATGAGCTTGTACGGGAAAAAATAATGGAAGAAGCGCAGGAATTATGTGATGCAAAAGACCCAAGCGAAGTTATTTGGGAAGCTGCGGATTTGCTTTACTTTGCGACAGTGCTAATGACTCGTGCAGGAGTAACTGTGCAGGAAGTTTTTGATGAACTTGATCGGCGGAATAAAAAATAATGAGGAATTAGTAATGAGCAGTTTTTGGAATGAACGTACTAAAAATCTTTCTCCGTATGTGGCTGGCGAACAGCCTAAGGACAGGCAGTTTATTAAACTTAACACAAATGAAAACCCGTATCCGCCGTCTCCAAAAGTTATCGAAGCTATTAAAAAAGCAGCCGATGAAAAACTCCGCTTATATCCTGATCCCGAATGTACACAGCTGCGTGAAGTTATTGCCGCCCGTTACGGCGTAAAAACAGAACAAGTTTTTGCAGGAAACGGTTCAGATGAAATCTTGGGTTTTGCATTTGGCGCTTTTTTTGAATCAAATACGCTTTGCTGTTTGCATTGCGAAGCGCAAAGTGCAGGGCAGTGTACAACAGACTGTTGTACAACAGATTGTTGTTCATCCTGCGCCGATTGCGGAGGTTCATTACGGCCTGCACCCATTCTTTTCCCTGATATTACATACAGCTTTTATCCTGTATATGCAAAACTTTGGGATATACCATTTAAAACAATTCCATTACGTGATGATTTTACCATCAATATAGAAGAATATAAAATTCAAAGCGGCGGTATAATCCTTCCTAATCCCAATGCTCCTACATCAATCGCTTTAACTGTAAATGAATTATTATCACTCGCTTTATATCTTGAACCTTTAAATAAAGTTTTAATTATAGATGAAGCTTACATAACGTTTAGTACCGATAAAGATTCACAATCTATTATTCCATATATCGATAAACATCCTAATCTTCTTGTTGTACATACGCTTTCTAAATCTGCATCTTTAGCTGGGCTTCGTATTGGTTTTGCTATCGGTAACGAAAAATTAATAGAAGCTCTTTGCCGTATTCGTGATTCGTTTAATTCATATACGCTTGATCGGCTTGCGTTAGCTGGAGCAACAGCTGCTGTTTCTGAAACGCAGTATTATAATGATGTAAACGCTCGTGTAATCGTTACAAGAGAGAGGGTAATAAATGAACTGCGCACTCTTGGGTTTGAAATTTTACCATCATCGGCTAATTTTGTTTTTATCAAAGCGCCTAACATTAACGGAGCGGTTATTTTTAATAAATTACGTGAAAGAGGAATATTAGTAAGGCATTTTAATAAAGAAAGAATAACCGATTATTTACGTGTAAGCATCGGCACAGAAGACGAAATGGATGCTTTTTTAAATGCCTGCAGAGAAATCACCCGAGTTTCTTGAAAATTAAATTATGTATAATTAGAGAACTTATAATAACTTCAGTTTTAAAAACTAAAGTTATTATAAGTTTTTGCGCCTACTATTCAATTTTGAAATTTGCCACTTCCTTCATTAATAGTTCGATGCCGTCACGGTTTTTAATACAAATTTCATTAACTTGGTGCACAGCAACATTTACCTGATCCGCTCCGCTTGCCATTTCGTTCATGCTCTGAGTTATTTCCTGTGTTACTTTTTCCAGGTTTTTGCTTTCATTTATAACTTCATTAGACCCCTGAAGCATTTCTTCCGAACCGGTTTTTACTTGTCTGGTTACTTCATTAACATTGCTGATACCTTCAAGTACCTGTTTTGAGCCTTCCCCTTGTTCTTCCATTGAGTTCAGGATGTTTTGTTCCTGTTCTGAAACAATTTTTACGCTGGAATCGATAGCTTCAAATCTTGCCAGAACGTTTTCGGTGGACTTGCTTATTTTATCAACTGACTCTTTCATCTTTTTAAGAACAGCGCCGATTGTTTTAGATTGTCCGCCGGAATTCTCTGCAAGTTTACGTATTTCATCAGCTACAACGGCAAACCCCTTGCCGGCTTCGCCGGCGTGCGCAGCTTCGATAGCTGCATTCATGGAAAGCAAGTTAGTTTGGCTTGCAATATTCTGCATAACAGAATTGATTTCTAAAAGCCCTTCAGATTCCCGTGCTATTTCCTGAATATCAGAAACAACTTCCTGAATACCCTGACGTCCTACTTCGGATGCTTCTTTTAGCTTATTTACATTAACAGTATTATTGCTGAGAGTTGCAGTAACAGATTGAATGTTGGCTATCATTTCTTCTATTGCGGAAGATGCCTGAGAAACATTTAAACTTTGATCTTCGATAAGGCCGTTTAATTTGTTTATATTTATTGTTACCTGTTCCATAGTTGCATTTGTTTCTGTTACGCTGGCGCTTTGATTAATAACACGGCTTTTTATGCTTTGGACATTTGCAGTAATTTGATTAATAGAAGCGGCAGTTTCTGACATATTAGAAGAAAGATCTGTTCCTATACTGGATAAAAGATCCGCTTCGCTTTTAATACTAACTACCAATGCTTTAATTTTTCCTACAGTAGTATTTATATGCTGTTTCATTTCTCCGATTTCATCGTAACTTTTAATTACAACCTGCTGAGTTAAATCTCCGTCTTCCAAATGGATAAGCATATCTATTACAGCTCTAATCGGTTTTAACAGAATAATTCTGCAGAAAAATACATTAATAAATATTGATATTAAAAGAATTATAACAGCCTGAATGGCAATCGTAATAATTTTAGATGTTCTAAAACTTATAATATATTCATCGATAGATGCCATTTCTATTCCAATAAATAAAATACCGATAATTTCATTTGAATTAGGTGCAAATATTGGCCTGTATTTGGCATAATAATCCTCTCCCAATATTACTGCAACGCCGATATAATCATTACCGGACATAATAGGATTATAGGCTGCGCTGCCTGATCCAAGTAATGTATCAACCGCTCTGCTTCCTGAATTATCTACAATACTTGTAGTTATCCGGCGGAAGTCAGTGGATTGCCCAGAACCTTCACGCATAAAAATAGTTACATGTACACCAAGATCTCTTGATATTCGATCTATTACAACATAATCATGTTTTAATGAATTTCCATGTTCATCTGTAAGAGAATTATTTCTTATTCTTATTTGTCCGTATTCATTCTTTAGGATATATTCAAGCGATGACATATCACCGTTTAATTTATTTCTACCCATAATAATTGCAGCTTCGTGGCTCGAGTTTTCTACGGATTGAATGCTTATTACGGAAAGAACCAGTATAGCCAAGACTAATAATACTGCATAAATCCCGGAAAGTTTAAGTAATAAGCTTCTTTTTTTCATTTTAATTGAATTCTCCATAATATTCCCCTAGGTAATAATCATTGAAATTTATAATTATCTTAACATATAAAGAAAAGACATTCAATACCAATATGTTGCTCTTATCCTTATAAATAGTATAAAATCGTCGTATATAGCAATTTATTCTATATAATATGAGGGATAATCAAATGAAGATAATAAATAGCGATGATTTTGATGTTTATTGGAAGAATCTCCCCGGGCAAACCAGCGATTCCAGGACAGAAAAGACCGTAAAAAGAATAATAGCTGATGTACGAAAAAACGGAGATGCAGCTGTCCGTAAATATGCATCCAAATTTGATAAATCGTCTCCAATAAAACTGGAAGTGCCTTTTTCCGAAGCAAAAAAAGCGCTGGAACAGCTGCGTAAAAGTGATCCTTCCCTTGTAGATGCTCTGGAATTATCCGCAAAACACTTAAAAATATTCTCCCAAAAGCAAAAGGAACAATTTTCCGATTTTGAATTTGAGATGGATAGCGGTTTTGTAACAGGGCAGCGGATAATTCCGGTTCAGCGTGCAGCAGTTTATATCCCCGGCGGACGATTTCCTCTTTTTTCATCGGTTCTAATGTGTTTAATTCCTGCTTTTTGCGCCGCCGTTGATGAAGTAATACTTTCATCTCCGCCAATGACAGACGGTCTCCCCGATAAAAAAATCCTGGCTGCAGCAGCCATAGCTGTTATTAGCTGCGGTGCGGCAGAAAAACAAATACGTATTTTTGCAATCGGCGGCGCACAGGCAATCGCCGCTCTTGCGATTGGAACTGAATCTGTTCCGCGTATTGATGTTATAACGGGGCCTGGGAACAAGTATGTTGCCGCTGCAAAACGTATTCTTTTTGGTGAAGTTGGAATTGATTTTATTGCAGGGCCTTCTGATGTGCTTGTAATAACAGATGGAAAAGCAGATAACATGCAGCTTTCGGCAAATTTTGACGCGGCTGATTTTGCAGCGGCAGATATGATTGCTCAGGCGGAACATGACCCTGATGCCCGTGCAAGAGCTTTAGTTCCAACCAGGGAATTTGCAGACGAAATCGCAGCGGCAATAGAACGCCGTTTGGCAGTATTACCTACGGCAAAAACAGCGCGGGCTTCGTTAGATGCAGGCGGCATTATTATTGTTTATAAAAACAAAGAAGAAGCTGTACGAATATCAAATATAATCGCGCCTGAACATCTTGAACTGCAAATATCAGATAATGACAGCTGGATACCTTTTTTAAAAAACTACGGCTCGCTTTTTATCGGAGTTTTATCTGCAGAAGTTCTAGGAGATTATTCTGCCGGCGTAAACCATACGCTGCCGACAGAAACAAGCGCGCGTTTTACAGGCGGCCTGTCTGTGCGCCACTTTTTAAAAACTGTTACAACCTTGCGCTGTTCCAGCGGCGAAGGATATGAAAAAATACGTAACGCCGCGGAAATTATCGGCAGAATAGAAGGATTGGAAGGTCACGCTTTAAGCGCTGCCAGAAGAAATATTAATTAAAAGAAAATAGATTAAAGGAGAGTTTCTATGCAGAGAGTAGGCGTAGTTGGAATGGGAAATATCAGCAAAATCTATCTTGATAACCTAACAGGTATGTTTAAAGATAAAGTAAAATTAACAGCTGTTGGTTCAAGGACATTATCAAGAGCAGAAAAAGCAGCAGAAGATTATAATGTTACAGCTTTTAAAACGTTAGATGAAATGTTAAGAAGCAAAGATATCGATATAATTTTAAATCTTACTCCGCCTAAGGCGCATCATGAAGTTGCACTTGCAGCTATAAGAGCGGGAAAACATGTTTATAACGAAAAACCAATTTGTACAAAACGCGAAGAAGCAATGGAATTGTTTGATGCAGCAGAAGAAATGGGAGTAAGAATAGGGGGAGCGCCCGATACATTTATGGGAGCCGGGCTTCAGACTTGCCGGAAATTAATCGATGACGGCTGGATAGGACAGCCGGTAGCCGCGACTGCTTTTATAATGAATCATGGCCATGAACATTGGCATCCAGCGCCGCATTTTTTCTATAAAGACGGCGGCGGTCCTATGCTGGATCTGGGGCCGTATTATTTAACTGCGCTTGTAAACCTTTTAGGTCCTGTAAAAAGAGTATGCGGAAGTGCAAAAATCAGTTTTGATACAAGAACGATAACAAATGAGCATTTGAACGGCGATATAATCGATGTAGAAATTCCTACACATATCGCAGGAATTCTGGATTTTAAAAACGGGGCGATAGCTACCATAATTACAAGTTTTGATGTTTATTCTCATACACTGCCGTTTATAGAGATTTACGGCTCGGAAGGAACAATGCAGGTTCCCGATCCAAATACATTCGGCGGCCCTGTATTGGTTAAACGTTTCCGCGATGAAACATGGTCAGAAATACCTTTGTTAAAAAAATATGCAGAGAATTCACGCGGATTGGGAGTTGCAGAAATGGCAAGAGCAATTGAAGAAGACTGTCCGCACCGCGCTTCATTTGAGCTTACATATCATGTTTTGGATATTATGCACGGCATACATGATGCATCCAACAGCAGCAGATACTATAAAGTTAAAAGCAAATGTAAACGCCCGGAAGCATTATAAAGATTAAAAAGATAAAAGGTTCGCTGTTAAATAAGGCGCCGGTATTTTTATAATACTGATCTTGTTTAAATACGCAATGCGTATTATATTTATCCTATGCCGGAACATATTAAAATTAAGGCTTTACGTGATAAAATAGCAGCTTCCAAAGCAAGTAAAGCGGCAATTGCTCCATTTATGGCTTCAGTTGAATTTGATATGGGTAGGCAAAAACCTATCGGAATAAAAAATCTGTTTATTCATTGGTTAGAGAAGGGTAACAAATACTGGCTTAATCCAATGGATAAAACCGGCGGGGTTGGAGCGTTAGAAGAAATCTTGTTTAAATACCAGGGAGATATTAATGTTCTGCAGCCTTTTATTCAGCTTTTAACGCAATTAGCCGAAGCAGGTATTTCTCCAAGGGCATTTACTGAATATGTTTTACTACCTAGAATGCGGCAGGATTATAACTGGCGGAATTGGAAAGAAAATCATCTAGAAGCTTTACAGATTATTGCAAAATTACTTATAACGGCAAAGGAACATCCGCCTTTTAATCATGAGCATATAGGGGTTGGCCGGACAAAACTTGCAAGAGATATAGTTCTTGTCAGGTATATAGGAAGACCATTAGCGTTATATCCCTTGGTTCAATTAAGTGACGAAGAAAAACTAAGACATTACGAAGAAATATGGCAGAAAATTTCCTTAAAAGATCCTTTGTGTCTTTACTTTATGAGAAATAATGCGCTTCAGTTTGTATATATTATGTCCGGAAAAATAGATCTTATTCAATTAGTTGCTATTGTTGAGCAGCTTCCAGAAATTGAACTAGCTTTTGAAGCTGTTGTAAACAATAAAAATATTAATTTAAAAAATATTAAAGCAATGAATCTTTATGATAGCGATATTAACACAGCAATATTATCAAGAAAAAGCGCCGGTTATTACAGTCTTGATTTTGCCATAGAGATTAAAGCATTTTTTAATATTGTTAAAGCGCTTATAAAAAAATCTACGGGCGTATATCTTTGTGCTTTTTATGCAAAACTATTAAAAAAATACCTAAATCCTGTAATCGCCGAAATGATTTACAATCTGGTGTGTGTTATAGAAGATAGCGGCGGTATGTATATATATAAATGGCATACAAACAAGCTTTTAGGTTTTTCTAAAACAAATATGCAGAAATATCTGCAATTTTTGAAAGATCATAATGGATGCGATCCGTTATATCCCAGAGGGCAGCTGCTTTTCCGCGATGAAGATGCCGCAAAAGAGTCAATAGCTGCAGCAAAACTTGCAGAAGAATTAGGTTTATGTGATACATTTCTTAAAAATAAAACAAATATTTCCTATAAAGATTTATTATTTGCATATATAAATAAATATCCAGACAATAGAGAGATAATCGAAAAATTTCAGAATAATATGCTTTCCGGCACCGACCGTTTGTGGAATAAAGAATTTATAAAACAACTGGATATTTTAGGAAGCGAAAAAAGAAGCCTGCATGGTTTATTATTACGTTCTATTATTCGCGGCATAGGCAGCGGGTATTCTAGAGTGAGATCTTTTTGTTTTGAAGATGTTTTTAATAAATATGGAATTGTAAATACATTGCCGGCTTTAAATGTTAGAACAGTATTTCAGATGCCAATTGTTCCGATAGGGCAAAGCACCTGCGAAAAAGATAAATTTGCACGTAAACAAATTAACCTTATTAATATAGAAAAGGTATGGAATGCACTGTGTGAAACTGACCCATTAAATGCAGATTATACACTTTCTTTTATTGATAGCTGGATAGCTGAACTGACTGAACCTTTTGATAAAGCGTTTAAAAGAAAAATATCATGCGAAAAAGATCTGCAGAAAATGCAGCAAATACCGGATGATGATGAAATAAAAGAAAAGCTAAAAAAGGATATAACAAAACAAAATAAAATAATTAGTACGCTTATTAATAAGAAGAAGCATTATATTAAAATAATAAAGGAATTTAATTCTTTAAATGATTTGCAAAAATTTACAACAGCTCTTATACTTGCAGGAAGTAAAGATAATTCTACCGATGATATTTCTTATTATGCGGCAGCTTTGCTTCTTTATAAATACAAACATTTAGAAAGTATTTCATCCAGAATGAACTTTCTAAAAGAAGATGTAAGTATAGATGTTATAAGTTATCAGCAGTTGTTATATCTTTTAAATCTTTTAGAAACCTTATTTATTGAATTACGCGAAGACAAAGAAATAATAGTTCTTTTAAAAACAGATACTGTTTTACAGGAAATACTGGAACCATATATCGTAACAAAAAAGAAAAAAATAACAATGGACGCACTGGACGCCGCTGCAAAAAAAATAACAAGTTTTGCATCACTATTGGCAGAGCGCGCAAAATGGCAGAGAATCCTTGTCAGCCTGGAAGAAAAAAATGAAAAATATTATCATAATATGGAAATATATACATCTAAAACATTTATGGATTCCTATTACGGCGATATGGGAGGAATTTGCCTTTCTTCCTGGCCGTTTGAAATACTGCGCCCTGGTTTTTATATACAGAGGTTTGTAGATTTAACGGACAGACAGATTATTGGAATGTCTATAATAGGCTTTTCTAAAGGGGGTTTTAGCTGTTCCAAAACACGCGCAAATAAGTATATACATGTTTTTGGTTTTAATCCGCTTTTTTCTTTTATTAGAAATTTTACTGATGAACAGTTATTTAATTTATATTTACAATTCCGTTTAAACCTGGAAAAAATTGCATGGGAAACAAAACTGCCTGTTGTTCTTTCCGGGATAGATTCCAAAACCGGACTGATTTCTAACAATCTATACTTTGAGACTTTGATTAAAGTGTTTGAATCAAATATGCCATCTGCAATAAAAGTAAAAAACGCAAAAGGTTTTTCTATGTATTATCACCCAAGGGAGTATCAAAGAGCGCTGCTAATAATTGATCCGCGTGGATGTGAGAATATTAAAGACCTTTCGGCAATTCCTACTTTTATAGCACATAGACAATTGGCTATAATAAGTTAATATATTGATGTAATTTACAGGAGGGGGTATATGTCAAGATATGGTATCAGCGATTTCAAAGCATTTTCACAATATTACTTTAATTGTAGAGGAAAATTAGAATATGTAAGATTTAAATTTTCACATCATCTTGACCGCAGAGGCATTGAGGTTGAACTTGATAATGATGAAAATTTTGAATTTGAGGATGCTTTAACTGACATAGTGGAATGGGCATTCAAGTTGGGAGTAGAATCTAAAGGTGGACTTATTTCCAACATGTGATGATTAGGTTTAATATCGAGGATTGGGTCGTAGATAGCATCGTAAGGAACGATACAAAAAGCGGATATTAGGTTGTAAAAGTACTTCAAAATCATTATATTGACAAAATACGCAATGCGTAATATAATGCCGTTATAGCGTATAAATAGAATTAAACTACAAAAAAGAGAGGAAAAACAAATGACCCAAGAAACCTATGGCCCACCGCCTTTAGCTCCTGGAGAACCCCATTTAGCATGTGTTTTATTGCTGGATACATCCGGTTCAATGTCAGGATCGCCAATTGCAAGTCTTAATCAAGCTTTGCAGCGATTTAAAGAACAGGTATCGATGGATGAAATGGCTCAAAAGAGAGTTGATATTGCCATTATCGAGTTTAATGATACTGCTCGTCTTATACAGGATTTTACTCCAATAAGAAATATGCAGCCGATTACCTTGCAAGCAACAGGTTCAACTTCTATGGGAGCTGGTATTAATATGGCTATTGATATGGTTAAAGGAAGAAATCGTTATTATAACAGCATAGGTACTCCGGTTTTTAAGCCGTGGATATTTATGATTACCGACGGAGGACCGACAGATAGTATTGATGAAGCAGCACGCCGTATTCAGGAAGAAGAAAGTAAAGGCACACATGGAAAGTTAAAATTTTTTGCGTTGGGTGTAGAAGGGTATTCTAAAGATGCGTTGTTTAGACTCACAAATAGAGTAATGGAATTAAGAGATAAGGATTTCTCCAGTATCTTTGACTGGATGGGCAAGAGCATGGTTGCAATTTCTGTTAGTCGTGTTGGTGAAGAAGCGCCATTACCCTTGCTTCCCGAAAATGCAAAAAAAGCTGATCCAAACAGGGATGTCAGCACTTGGTGAAATTGGCAGTTGTAACTATTATGGATGGTTAACAAATGATTTATACATACGGTTTTTCAGAGGTAGGTTCTTCGCATCTGGACAGTAAACAGCCATGTCAGGATGCTAATAAAATTGAAAGAACAAAAAACGGCTGGATTGTAGCTGCAATCGCAGATGGAGTGGGCAGTTGTAAATATTCTGATGTTGCATCCCGTATTGCGGTTGATACATCTGTTTGTGTTTGCGTAGACGAGATTAATAAAAATGGTAAAAAAGCTAATCTATTAAAAACAATAGAAAAATCATTTACACAAGCTGAGGGGGAGATAGATAAACATTCACTTACCAAGGGACATTTAATAACTGATTACGATACTACGTTGGATTTGGTTATTTATGATGGAAAACACGTTACGTACGGACATTGCGGTGATGGCGGAATTATAGGTTTAACTGCTAATGGAGAATATCTAAGTATAACATCTCCTCAAAAATCGGAAGGTATTTACGTAGTGCCTTTACGTGCCGGTAAAGATTCATGGCAAATTGACAATCTCAAAGGGGATTTTGCTTCTGTTTTACTTGCAACCGATGGTGTTTACGATGTTTTCTTTCCTTATTTGTTAAAAGGTAAAGAAGTTGAAATTTATGTTCCTTTAATAAGATATTTCATGGACAATAATATATTAAAGGCTTCAAAAAAAACAATAGACATTGTCGAAAAAGAAAGGAAAAAATATTTTTACAGCGAGGCTTGCTCTTCTATAACAGATGATAAAACCATCGTTGTTCTTATAAATGATGCTGTTAAACCAATGTTAAAAGAGGATTCATATTATTCAGAGCCGGATTGGAATGCTCTGCAATTAGAATGGGATAAAAAAGCATATCCGCATTTACATGTAAATAATAAGGTGAAATAAGTTGTTTTTGGAATTAATTGGATTTTTTAAGCCCTCTGATAAATTTGATAGTTTCTATTATAAACAGTTATCAGATAAGCAAAAACATGTATTTAAGGCAATGACAGCCGGTATCAAAATGTTTACAAAAGAAATTGAAGTTCCCTTGTTGACGATGGATGAAATAAGCATGATATTTAATTATATCATGCTTGATAACCCGATGTTTTATTATGTATCGGCTTTTAAGCAAATAACCAATGTTAATAATCAAAAGTGTATTATTAAACCTGTATATAAATATATTTATTTTTTTATAATGCAGAAAAATAAAACAATAAAAGGAAATTTACAAATTTTTAACGAATTAAAATGTAAAAGCGAATTGGAAAAAGAATTATATGTTCACGACTATTGTTTGGATAATTTTAAATATGATAATACATTCAGTGATTACTCATATACAGTACTTGGGCCGGTATTAAACAATACTGCTGTATGCGAAGGAATTGCTAAATTTGTTAAACTAACGCTTGATTATCTTGGTGTAAAAAATATGATTGTGCACGGTAAAGCTAAAAATCCTGTAAACAATATTTTAGAATTGCATACATGGAATATTGTGATAATAAACGGCAAAAAATATCATTTGGATGTTACTTTTGATATGACACTAAAAAATAAAATAAATCGTTATGATTATTTTAATCTTTGTGATGAGGATATAAAAAAGGATCATATAATAATTAATAATCTTCCTGCATGTTTAACAGCAGAAAATGATTATTACTCATTAAGTTCTTCTGTTGTGAATACACCCGGTGAATTGGAAGTATTCATAAATAAGAAATTAATCCAAAAAATAAAAACATTTATTGTAAAAATAAAAAACGTGAAAGATAAGGAAAATATCGTGAATAGAGTTATCTCTATTGCCCAGCAGCAATATCAAAATATTTTTAACTGCGGTGTAAAGGTAGAAGTAAATTATAATATATCCCAGCTAATTTTTGAGGTAAGTTATATATGATAAAAAACATGATATACACAGGTAAAAGCGGAATTTTATATTATCTTTCAGATAAGCCGTTTTCATCCGGCGGCGAGGGCTTCATACATAATGTTAATGGTAAACCAGACATTGTTGCAAAAATTTATAGAATAGAAAAGTTAAGTTATGAAAAAGAACGTAAATTATTAAAAATGATAGATTATAAACCAGAAGAAAATATGTTAACGCAAATAGCATGGCCTATAGACGTACTCTATGATTCATATAATAAATTCGCAGGTTTTACTATGCGTAAAATGTCTATAAATAAAGATTTAAACGTTATTTATGAATATGGTTCAGATAATTATTCCAAATTATTATGGGAAAATAAGATAATCATCGCAGAAAATCTTTGTGCAGTTCTTCATTCAATACACGATAATGGTCATCACGTTTGCGGCGATTTAAATCCAAAAAATATAAGCGTTAATCCTGAAACAGGATTTGTTGTGTTCCTTGATACCGATTCTTATCATATTCAGGATGGTATAAATACTTACCGCTGCGAAGTAGGGATGCCGGATTATTTACCATTCGAAATTCAAAATAAAATGCGTGGTGATATAACACTTGTAACAGCAAACTTACCTACATTTACAGAAGAAACTGATAATTTTGCTTTAGCTATACACATTTTTCAATTGCTTATGAATGGAGCGCATCCATTTGCTTGCAGAGTAGATTATTCGCAGAGTCACCCATCTGTAGCGGCTCCGCAGCCTGTTGATAATATTATTAAAGGTAAATTTCCTTTTATGATGTTTTTAACAGGAATTAAAATACCAGTTTATGCACCGGAAATTAAAATATTAACAAAAAAATTGCAGGATTTGTTTAAATTGGCTTTTATAGATGGTCATAAAGATCCAACAAAACGTCCAAAACCTGAAGAATGGCATATAGCATTACGTGAATTAAGGCAGAATTTAACTAAATGTTCAAAGGTATCACATCATCAATATTATACAAGTTTATCATCATGTCCATGGTGTGAGGTAGATAATAAATTTAAAAAGCCGAGTAAAGCAGCTATTAAGCAAACATTGATAAAAGCACCCTCATATACAACGACTATGAAAAATAAAATTAATCTTAAAAAGGCTGCTATTGTAATTATTATTGCTAGTATTATCGGATATTTGATATCTATAAATAATAACGATAGACAATCTGCTGATACAAGACCGCGCCCGCACGAAGGTGTTTCGAATCCAATAACAGCGCCGGCGAATAATAATCAGACAGCACCAAGACCTGCGCCGGCTCCTGCTCGGCCGCAGCCTTCGCCTGCACCGCCGCCAGCTGCTATACCGCCGCCCGTAGGCGATTGGTAAAAGGGAGTGTAATAATGAAGAAACCAATGTACATAATATATTTTTTTATATTTTTGATAATAAACAGTATTCCAGTTTTTGCTTCCAATAATGAGACAAGAATATTTGTTAATGGAAAACGGGTGAGGTTTAATCTGCCGTTAAGAATAGAACAAGAAATAATACTAGCTCCGGTTAATCCAATAGCTGAAAAATTAAGAGCGGATGTACGCTGGAATGCAAATACTGCAACTACTACCATAATTTATGGAAATACAGGAGTTGCCATAGCAGTAGGTAATCCAAATATGACTGTTCGTAACATGGATACTGAAACAATAAATACAATTCCATTATCTGCAACACCAAGATATATAAATGGCGTTGTTTATATGCCGGTTGGAGAAATATTTAATACATTAAAATTGAATGTGTTATGGGATAGGCAAAGCAGTATATTGCAAATTAATACACCTGATTATGTGCTATTTCCTCCGCCGTTACCTTCTGAACAAGTTAGAAATGACTTGGAGTTATCTGCTTATATCAGTTTTAGTGAAAGAGACGAAGTTGTATTTACCGGTTCTATTGGTTTTTATTTGTCTTTATTTCCTTATACTTTTTTTGGTGTAGAAGCAAGATTAGGAAATCGTGCTGATGTAGTAGACAGAGGTGAAAAAAATACTAATGGTACACCTAAGAAAAGCCGTGAAAACCAAAAACTGTATGCAGGAGGAGCTCCTGTTTTAGGGGTATTGTATCCAATTGAAAATGAAATAAGAATACTGGCAGATATTACATGCGAAATAGGAACTCTTGGAATTGCTCCCGGCGCTGGCATTGGAATAATTGTTGAACATATAACTTTTAAATATAGGGGTATATTTCTAAATGGTCAATTTTGCAATGTTCTTATGCTTGGTATATCTATACCATGGAATAATAAGTAAAGATAAGAATATATTCATATGACAAAAACAATAAAACGCAGAAAACCTTGTTAATGAACAAGTTTTGTGAGTTGTAAGATTTGTCATCCCATTTTTGCCAAAATCTGCTCTTTTACATCGATTTACCTCATAACCCTCAGTTTTTAGGAGATACCATATCCCCCCATTTTTCTCACCACATATACACGTTTGCTTGTTTTTTCTGGATTTTCATTGTATATTTACTCTGGAGGTTCTTATGACCTTAACACAAACTGTAGATATTCTGGCTGACAGGCGAGTTCGTTTTGATTTTGAAGTTCCTCGTGAAATACCGGAAGGAAAAGCAAGAGTTGAGTTTAAAGTTATACCCTTTGTGAAAAAAGAGGAAGAAACGGCTGATAATAAGAAACTACATTTTACCAGAGAGGAACTTGACGAAATGGTAAAAAACTCGGAGTCTTTAAAAGTACTTACAGGTATTCTGTCTGAATTAAGGGATGCTGATCTTGATGAAATTCGTATAGCACGGCTGGCAAAACATTTATATGGAATGGGATGATTTTGAAGACTTTGTCCAGTTTGTTGTTGGTGAAAGCCTTTCTGTTGATTGCATCGTAACCAGAAACGTTCAAGATTTTATCTCCAGTTTAATACCTGTATTAACACCGGAAAAGTTTTTGAAAACTATCAATGCCGCAAACAATTCTGTGACCTAGAGTATACTTAGAAAAGGTTAAAAAGTATTTAAAATGCCAAGAAAACAAATTTACTCACCAGTACATATACATAATAAAAATAAAATGCCTGATGAATCAAGTATAAATAGTCATTGTTTTAAGAGAATAATGATTACATTAGGACTACTTTAAAGAAAGATAGTAGAAAAAAAAGGACTAAAAGAAGTTAAAATAGATTTTGACGGGGCAAAAATTCAGGATGGCAGAGGGAATCGACAGCTTAAAACAGAGGCGGCTCACAATTTACCTCGCAATATACTTATTAATGGACTTTCTACATGGGAGTATATAAATGATCCCGAATGCAATTTTCACGATAGGACAAAAAAACAATTATATTTATTATCAGCATCGACTGTTATTGTAAAAAGAGAAATTAATTATATTGATTCGCAGTGGGAAAAAAATGGAATAATGGATGTATTAATAAAATATTTTTATGAGTGTATAAATGTAGAGATGAATACAGATGGCGAGTTTCAATTATTGCTAATTGCTGGAAAAGATTTAATTGATGGTTGTAAAATGACATTTAATGAAACCATAGAAAAGATAAAAAAACGTAAAACTTATAAAAATAAAAATGAGATATTAGATAAAGCTTTTGAAGAATATAATAATGTTATTGAAAGTTTTGATTATAATTATTTTATCGAGAGATTTTTAGATATATATAAGTTACCTCAATATAAATAAGACTGGGGTTACCCAGTGTAGGAAATCCAAGTGTTGGATTAATCCTTTGTTCCAAGAAAGATGATGCTGTTGTGGAATACGCGCTTAGTCGTAGTATGTCGCCAGCCTTAATTGCCGAGTATCAAACTCATCTGCCGCAGAAAACCTTATTAATGAACAAGCTTCGTGAACTGCGTGAATTGGCAGAGTCAGAAGGGCTAGTTGATGATGAGGAAGGGAGAGAGAATTAGTTTAATATTTCCTATAAATATTATGAACAGCATCTCTAAAATAAAAATTAGTTTATCTATTGCGTTACAAAACAATTTATACAAAAAGTGGATATTGTGGGCTTGCCCCCATCAAGTACACAAAGTTAAGCAGCCATGTTGCGTAAATGATATTCATTAGGCGCAACATAGTCAAGTACCGAATGCATACGCTCCCGGTTATAATAACTCTCGATGTAAA
>WQWU01000013.1 GCA_009785215.1 Treponema sp.
AAATTGATAGAAGCAATGATTTGCTGTAGGGTATGATTCAAAAATTTTGTTTAAAACATTTCTTAACTTTTTTCTTTGGTTTTTAATCCGTTTTATACTGACTTTTAACACAGTCTAGGGGGGATTGTATCAAAAGTTCTGTAGAAACGGAGAAAAATCTATTTTTGGTGTAAGCTGCTGTTTTGTTTGCTCTTTTCTGCATTGTTTGATATTACAATATTTTGTATATTTTGTAAATAGACAGAATGTATTTATGTTGGTAAACGTGGAGGGCGTACCTTCATTCCTTCACTTTAAAACTCAATCTTTGTATCGGCGAAGGTCCGTATTTTAAGACAGCTTCGCGGTGTGCCTGAGTAGGGTAACCTTTGTGTTTTTCGTAGCCGTACAACGGATAAAGTTTTGCCATTTCGTTCATATAAATATCCCGTTCAGTTTTTGCGAGAATGGAAGCTGCCATTACCTCCGGGATTTTTGCATCTGCTTTTACCATAGCTTTGCATGGGATATTTATTTTTGGAACATGAAGCCCGTCTACAATCGCGGTTATTTCTGCGCCTAACGGAAGCTTTCGTTTTTCTGAGGCATTTTTCATCATTTCATCGAATGCTCTTTTCATTGCTAAAAGGCTCGCTTGCAGAATATTGATGCTGTCAATTTCTGTGTGCGATGCCCAGCCAATTCCCCATGTTAGAGCTTCTGCAAGGATTATCCGCTGAATCTCATCGCGGCTGGAAGATGATAACTTTTTTGAATCATTAAGAATAAATCTTTTAAATTTATTGTCCAATATCACCGTTGCAGCGCAGACAGGTCCTGCTAAAGGTCCTCTTCCTGCTTCATCAATTCCGCAGATTAGTGTTATTTCTTTTGTTTGTTTTATATGGTCTCTATTTAGGGTTATCATTTTTTTCCAATCACATGTAATGCTTCTTTCAAAGCAGGATCACGGTTATAGTAATTTTCCTCCAGTTCTTTTTCTGTTAATCCCACAAGTTCATGGCTCATATAATGTATCCAGGAGCTTTCATCATCAATGTTTGTTTCGTATTTTCTGCACCAGTAATCCGGTTGATAAAGAAGCTGTTCTTTTTTATCCTTAAAAAACTTGTAGTCATGCACTGCAATTTTAAAATCTTTACGCGGAATACCCTTGTCTGTAATTACCTGAGCCAGATGATTAATAGTTCTGCCTGTATCAAAAATATCATCTACAAGAAGCACTTTGTCTCCTACGCGGAGATAATCAGGAGAATATGTCCAGCCGTCGACAATTACTTTATCCGCTTTTGCTATATCTGTGTAAGAGCGGGCAACTACAGCTGCATAATAAACAGGACGCGCTCCTGTGTGAACAATTTTAAAATATTCGCTTATTATGTTTCCAAGATATGCGCCTCCGCGCAGAGAAACATAGATTACATCAGGAATAAATCCTTCCGAGAAAATTCTGTGTGCAAGTTTAATGGCGTTATCGCGCACAATATCAAACTGCAGAAATTCTTTTTTCACTGTGATCTCCTTGTTGTTCCAAATGTTCTAGGAAGCCTGAAAAACCCGAAAAAGCTTCCGCATAAACCGCCGATTATATGCGCAAAGTGAGATATGTTATCAGGCCCTGATGTATTAAAAAACTGAACACCCATATATAAAATTAAAACCAGAATAAAAGTAAGCGGAATTTCCCCATGCGAAAAGTTTGTAAATGAAGATAATAAAATCATCATAAATACTACGCCGGAAGCTCCCAAAAGATAACTGTTAAATAAAAGCGCATTTAATATACCTGTTACAAGAGCTGTAATAACAATCATTATTAATAGGGTTTTAGAACCATAACTTTCTTCCAGCATTGGACCAATAAGAAGAATAAGCGTAAAATTACTTATTAAATGCGTCCAGTCTGCATGACCCATCGCATGCGTAATAATTGTAATCCAGTGATTAATAAAACCAACGCGGAAATTGTTTCTTCCCGGAACCATAAACCAGTTAGCTATAAGATCAGGAAAAAATGTTCTTGTAATAAATAAAATTAAAGCGCATAAAAGAGTAAAAGTTAAAACCGTTGGTGCATTATATTTAATTCTCATATATCTAAAATTATTTCCACAGGACAATGATCCGAGCCGTGTATTTCCGACCTTATAACGGACGATTTTACTTTTGGCAGAAAATCCCTGTCCACACAGTGATAATTAATCCTCCATCCGATATTTTTTGCGCGTGCCTGACCCATGTAAGACCACCATGTATAATGGTTTGGTTCTTCAGGATGAAAATGGCGGAATGTATCGATATAACCCGATGCCAAAAACGAGTCCATCCATGCGCGTTCTTCCGGCAGGTATCCTGCGCTGTTTTCATTCTGCTTTGGTCTTGCAATATCGATAGGTCTATGCGCGACATTATAATCGCCGCAAAGCAGCAGCCTTTTTCCTTTTTTAACGATAGAATTACACAGTTTTAACATTGCATCGTTAAATGCAAGTTTATATGGGAGGCGTTTTCTTTCATCTTGTGAGTTCGGAAAATATGCCGCTATAATAGTGAACTCTTTAAAATCCAAAACCAGTACGCGGCCTTCATCGTCAAATTCCGGCTTATTCATAAAGTATACATTTTCAGGCTGAATTTTTGTATAAATTGCAACGCCGGAATAACCTTTCTTTTTTGCGCTTGCCCAGAATGAAGAATATGCAGTTCCTGGAGGATTTATAAACATGGGAGAAAGCTGTCCTGGCTCGGCTTTGGTTTCATTAAGGCATAAAATATCCGGGTTTTCTTTTTTTAACCATTCAAAGAATCCGTGTTTTTCTGCGGCGCGTATGCCGTTTACATTCCAGGAAATTATTTTCATGGATAAAATTATACAGTATTTTTTAACAAGCGTCCATGAACATTAAAGGACACTAACCTGGGATTTCTGCGGTTTTTGCAGAATTTATATAACTTTTTTTTCTATCCATTTGTTGCTCAGCCAGCGTTTAGTAAAAAATATTCCCCTAAAAAGAAAGTCTGCGCCCATGGCTAAATATACAGCAATAGGCCCCAGTCCAAAAGTAAATGCCATTACGAATGCAAGGCATACCCGGATAAGCCACATTGTACAGGCTGCAACAATCATAACATAACGCGCATCTCCTGCAGCTTTTAAGGTATTAGGAAGTACAAATGAAGAACACCAGAACAAGGTTGATGTTATGCAATGAACTCTTAAAAACGAAACACAGTAATCGTAAGCTTCTGCATCCAGGTTAAAAATGCTTATAATTTGATGTTTAAAAATAAAGATATTAATATTTATAAATAAATATGTAAGATAAGAAAGAATCATTATTTTTTTTGTATATTTTTTTACAGCGGAATAATCTCCTGCGCCTATACATTGTCCTGCTACAATTAAAAGACCCATGCCGAAGCCGCTGCCAGGCATAAATGCAATTGAATTAATTGTGGCTCCAACTGCATTGGCTGCAATGGCTGCTGTGCCGAATGCAGTAAAAATTCGTGTAATCAGTATTTTGCCGATCTGAAACATTGATGTTTCCAGGCCGCTTGGAATGCCAATATTTAAAATGCGCTTTATCATATCGCCTTCCAGCTTTACTCTGGATATACCGCATAAATTAATTATTCTTGTTTTATCTTTCATTAACAGATAAATTAATAAAATAGCGGCGATAATTCTTCCTATCAGCGTGGAAATACCTGCGCCTGCAACGCCTAATTTAAGCGCATAAATAAAAAGCGCATTTCCGCCTATATTAAAAATATTTAATAATATGACTGTTCGCATGGGAACTTTGGAATTGCCCATGCTTCTGAACATTGCGGCAGCGGCAGTGTACAGCGCAAGAAACGGATAAGAAAGCGCAATAAATAAAAAATAAATATCTGCAGCCTGCATAACATCATCGCTTATATTTCCAAAAATCGATCTTAGTATTATACGTTTAGCAAATAATGTTATAAACATCAGCGCTAAAGAAATGATTAGGCTGATATAAACAAGCTGTCTTGCAGAACGGCAGGCATTTTTTCCGTTTCTGCGGCCAAGATACTGGCTGGCAACTACAGAACCGCCTGTCGCTATTGCGTTAAAAGAAGTTATAATAAGAAAATTGATTGTTTCCACAAGAGAAATACCGGACATGGCATATTGTCCAACGGAGCTTACCATTACCATATCTACAATGCCAATCATAACAACAAGAAGCTGTTCAACAATTAAAGGCCAAAACAGGGTAAAAAGACGCTTATTATTCCAGTCAACCGGGGTAAAGGTTAAAGGCGTATCTAACGGTGAACTTGGTATTGCCGGTTTTACATCTGCAATAGGCCTTTTGTCCAATTGATTCTCCTGATTTACAATTACACAATTTATGATATAATTACAAGTATGGCAAACATGTTCGATTATTTATCCTGGAGAGGGGATATTGATTTTTCCGCATCGCCTTTTAATCCTGTAGATAATATTATTTTTTCTCAGCTTGCATATCTTACACTGGACGGCATTGTTCCCGGGCCTGAACAAAAAAACGGAATTAGCATTGAACTTGCAGTAAGAGTATTAAATGAAAAACTAAAACAGCCTGGTTTTAAATTAACATCTACATTTAAGGAAGATCCCGATTTAATAAGAGCTTTGGGAGCGTCCAAACGGTTTGGCAGCTGCCAGTTATTTGGTTATGTAAATTACTTTGATGTTTTGTGCGAGATTCAGTTTTCTGCCCTTAGTATTTATACAGACATAGGTTTTTTTATTGTATTCCGCGGAACAGATTCTTCCCTTGTTGGATGGAAAGAAGATTTTAATATGTGCTTTAAAGAAGTTATTCCTTCTCAGCTGGAAGCTGTAAAGTATCTGGAAAAAATGGCTTCAACGATAAATGGACCATTGCGTATCAGCGGTCATTCAAAAGGCGGCAATCTTGCAATTTATGCTGCCTCTCAATGCAGGAAAAATATTCAAAAACGCATAACTCATGTTTATTGCAATGATGCGCCGGGGTTTCATGAAAAGGTTATTTCCAGTGATGGTTTTAAAAAAATAAAAGATCGTATTCATACTTTTGTGCCGCAAGCATCCATTATTGGAATGTTTCTTGAGCATGGGAATGATTATAACATAGTGCAAAGCAGTGAAAGCGGTTTAATGCAGCATTGCCTTTATTCATGGGAAGTTACCCATAATGATTTGGTTCGCGCAGATAAAACTACAGCGAGCAGTTCTTTTATTAACAAAACAATACGCGAATGGATTAACAAGCATGACAATGTTCAGCGTGAACAATTTATAGAAGCTTTATATCATATATTCAACGCGGCAGATGTAAAATCTGTAGCCGAATTTGAAAACTCCTGGCTTTCATCAACAGGCCGTGTATTAAAATCCCTGAGTAATGTGGATGAAATACAAAAAAAATATATAAAAAAAACCGTTATTGAACTATTCCGTGCTGCGGGAAAAAATATTGAAACGTTGATGAAACAATAGGGTTTTACATTAACGGAGCAAATACACGCAGTACATCCGGAACAATCCGCTGAAAAGCATTACGGGCGCAGTCTTTTAATGTTATTTCCTGCGAAGCGGGAAGTGTGCGCAAAAAGTCTTCTTTAATTGCGGAGATTGTTTCGCTTGCATAAATTAAAACACCGCATTCAAAATGGAGATACAAACTGCGAAAATCCAGATTAGTTGTTCCAACAGTAGCAATTTTATCATCCGAAACAAATGTCTTGCCGTGGTTAAATCCGGATGTGTATTCATATACTTTTACACCGGCCTGAATAAGCCTTCTGTAATAAGAGCGTGAAGTAATTGCTACTATCCATTTATCCCAGCGGTGCGGGGTAATAATCCGTACATCAATTCCGCTCTTTGCAGCAAGAGTTAATGCAGATAAAAGATTATTGTCTACAATAAGGTAAGGCGTATTAATATAAACATAATTTTTTGCCTGATTAATTATTTTTAAATATACATGTTCGCCGACATTTTCTTTGTCTATCGGGCTGTCTGCGTACGGCTGTACATAACCCCATGAACTGTTATCCGGAATGTTGTCCTGAGCAGGATAAAAAGAAGAATAAATATCTTTTTTTTTGGTGCCTAAGTTCCACATTTGCAGGAAGATTAATGTTAAAGACCATGCACCGTTTCCTTCTATCATGATAGCTGCATCTTTCCAGTGTCCGAAACGTTCTATGGCATTTATATATTCATCGCCAATGTTAAGACCGCCGGTAAATGCAACTTTGCCGTCTATGGAAATTATTTTTCTGTGATCGCGGTTATTCTGCAATGATGAAACAATAGGCCTGAACCTGTTAAAAACATAACTTTTAATCCCTTTTTGCCTTAATGTTTTCTGAAAATCGGCAGGCAGTGTAAAGAAGCAGCCTAAATCGTCATACATAATTCTAACATCAATGCCTGCAGCGGCTTTTCTTTCAAGAATTGTCAAAATAGAACTGAGCATTAATCCTTCTTTAATAATGAAAAATTCAAAAAAGATGTACTTTTCCGCTTTTTCCAGTTCTTCAAGCACCCTGTAAAAAAACGATTCGCCGGAAGGAAAATATTCCTGCCTTGTTTTGCTGTAAACCGGAAAACCTGCATATTCCTGTAAATAATGAGCCTGTCTTTTAAAATCCGGATAAATGTTTATTAATTCATCAAGTTTATTTCCCGGCAGATAAAAAGCATCGCGGCTGTCATGAATATTGCCAAAAAGCGCTCTTCTTAGTTTTTTGGGATTTGACCAAATGTTCAGCATAATATAGAGAATTCCGCCGAAAAGCGGGAATAACAAAATCAAAAAAATCCATGTAATTTTAAAACCCGATTTTTCCTGTTTATTTACTATAAAAATACTGACAATAACGCTAAGAATGGTAAGAACCCAGTAAGAATATTTCAGGTAAATGCCGGTTCCTGCAATTAGAAAAATAAAAAGGCCAATCTGTGCCAATAGGGATAATGTGACCATTATCCTTCTTCTGAAAATGAATTTAAATTTATTCTTCCATTTTAACCGCATCTGCAGTTAAATATACTAAATACTTATGAATTTCACAAGGAAAATTGATTAAATTAAACAGGCCACGCCCCAGCGCCTTTCCTGATAACTTTTACTTCGTCTGAGCACATGTCCAGGATAGTGGAAAAAATACGTTCCCGCTCCTCGCCGCCGTCAAGTATCAGATCCAAGCCGTCTATTTCATCAAGTTCCCATCCGCTTTCAAAAAGTTCTTCCTCAGGAATGGGCGGAAGTTCAGAATTTTCATCAGTTTCGCTGTCAGGATACAAATCATCGCTGCCGGTATGCAGATGAATCATGCTTTTTTTTGCCGTTATGGAATAAAGCGGATGATTCAGAGTTTCTATTAAGCGGATGGGAACGGGGTAATCAGGAATGCGCACCCCTAATTCACGCCTGCGTATATCCAGCTTTTTTAATGTTCCAGACAGTGTTCTAAGGATAAAAACATACGGTCCAGGCGAAAGTGAGTTTATTATTCTAAAACGGGTATTATCTACGCTGCAGATCTCTCCGAATTGGGAAATACTTGAACAGAGCAGGGTAAAGTATCTTTCGTCTCTTTCTCCTGATAATTTTCTTAGCTTTTTTACAGCAGCTTGCGACTTATAAGAACAAACAATGCTCCAGCTTGTATCAGTAGGCAGGGCAACCAATGCTCCGCTTTCCAGCATTCGCGCCGCCCGGTTTAGTATTCTATCATCAATATTGGAGGGAACTATATATTCGATCATGCCTTAAGGAACCCACATTAATTTATCGGGTGCAGATTCTTTTAAAAATATGTTTTCGTACCGTCCTGAATGTTTTATGTTTGTTTTTTCTGGGAAATAATTTTGCATATAAAACCAGACAACGTCAGACATTGTATTTGATGAATCTGTCGGGGCATACCGGTACCAGATTTCTTTTTCTTCAAGAATAGCCCTGGCTTTTTCATCAGTTTTACACAGTTCGGGATCTGTTATCCGCCGGATTTCACTTCTAAGACCGCCGTAATTTGTCTGCCCTACAACAAACAATCTTAATCGTTTGTTCTCATCCATCCAGTAGATTTCAAAAATTCCTGCAAGCGAAGGAACTTTGGATATAATATCATATCGATTTGCTTTGGAAAGAGGAGACCACTGGACAGAATAATAAATGTTTCCCTGTTTTTCTGCCGCTGTAATTCCGTACTTCATGGTTCATTCTAGCATATAAGGATTACATTTTCTATACATAATATACTAATCGCTGTATAAAAAATAATACAGTTATAATAAAAATATCAAAAATCAATATATTTAATTATCATCTAATTCGTTATATTATAATGAGTTATGGTATTAATACTGATTTTATGCTGACTTGGCACGCAATTTGCTATGTATTTCTTGCTGTTTTAATTAAATGGCGGGAGGCTTTTATGCAAAAGAAAAATTCTGTGTTAAACGAGAATCTGCTTGAAACATATTTTAAGCAAATTAAAGCTTTTCCTCTTTTATCATTTGATGAAGAACTAACCTTGTCAAAACAGATTCAGGAAGGAAACCAGGAATCGCTGCAAAAGCTTATTAACTCAAATTTAAGGCTGGTTGTTAAAATAGCCGGGTTATATATAAGCAGCAATATCCCCATTTTGGATTTGATTCAGGAAGGTAATATCGGATTGATTTATGCAGCAAAAAAATACGATTACCGTAAAAATGTCCGGTTTTGCACTTATGCAAGCTGGTGGATAAGGCAGTTTATCAGCCGTTACAGAATCAATGGAAAACGGTTAATTCGTTTACCTCTTAGAAAAGCGGCTTCCTCTATAAACCAAATCGTCGAAGATGACAGTATAGTAAATCTTTACGAAGACTATACATACAGTCCTGAAAGAGATTTTATGAAACAGGCAGCAAATGACGATGCAATGCGCATTTTAAGTAAATTAAAGGAAAGAGAAAGGCGTATTTTAAGTTACAGGTATCAATTAAACGGCTGTCAGTATTATTCACTAAGGGAAATAGGCGCAGAACTTGATCTTTCGCCTGAAACTGTCCGTCAGATTGAACGAAGAGCGCTGAAAAAAATCCGCAGCCAGGAAAGCAGCCTGCGTGAATCCCTTTTTACGGCAGCTATGTAATAGAACAGTCCTGTAACTCTATTATACATTCAGATAGTTAGTTATAATGATTGTATGATCAATGAAGGTTCTCTGGTTGTTTACAAAAACAAACCGGCTATTGTAAGGGAACATGCAAACGGAAAGTATACGATTTCTCTTCAGGACGGCGAACAGGTAAAAGTCCGCGATAAGGATATTGAAGTGCTTCATCCTGGAGAAGTAAAGGATTTTAGCTGGATAACAAATAGTTATATTAAAAATTCTGCCGTCTGCGAAGTTTGGGAATTATTATCCGATGAAGGCGTTTCCATAACGCTTAAGGATTTAGCGGCGATTATTTTTAATGAGTATTCGCCTTCTTCGGCTTATGCTGTGTATAACCTATTGCAGGATGGACTTTATTTTTCCGGTACACTTGATGTTATTATTCCAAAGAATAAAGAAGAAGTATCAGCCGAAGAGGCAAAGAGAAATGCATTGCAGCGCGAGAGCAGCGAGCGCAAAGAGTTCCTGCAGCGGTTAAAAACCTGTATTAAAAAAAATCAGGCATCTGCCGCAGAAGAAAACTTTTTGCCTGCGGATGATTCGCGTTTTATTCAGGACATTGAAGCGCTTGCTTACGGAAAAACTGCAAAAAGCCGTACTTTAAAGGAATTGGATATTACCGAAACTCCGGAGGAAGCTCATTTTATATTGTTAAAAACCGGTTTTTGGACAAGCGCTGTTAATCCCCACCCAAGCCGTTTTGGGCTGTCGCTTGCAGGCGCAAGTATAAGTTTAAATCCGCCGTTATTGGATGAAGAGCGCCGGGATCTTTGCCATTTAGAAGCATTCGCCATTGACAATTCCTGGAGCAATGATCCGGACGATGCAATTTCAATAGAAGTTATTGATACAGAAAAAACCTGTTTGTATGTTCATATTGCCGATCCTGCTTCTTCTATCGCTTTTGACAGTCCTGCAGAAAAAGAAGCCCGTGACAGGGGAGCGACTCTTTATCTTCCGGAAGGCACTGCCTGTATGTTAGCTGACAATTCAATTTCCCTGTTTGCGCTTGGACTTTCGGATAAATCTTTAGCATTAACTTTTAAAATTATAATAGACAATAAAGGCGAAGTTATTGACACAGATATATTTCCTTCCTTTGTAAAAGTTACACGTTTAACTTACGCACAGGCCGATAAGGAAATTGATGCAAAATTGCGTTCCTTTTTTGATTTATCTCAAAAAATATTTAAACGGCGCACTTCCTGCGGAGCAGTAAATATTGAGCTTCCTGATGTTTATATAACCTGTAAAAACGGAATTGTGCAGATAGAGCCGGATATTCCTTCGCGTTCTGCTTCCATAGTTAGAGAGTTCATGCTTGCCGCGGGCGAAGGCGCAGGAACCTGGGCTGCTTCCAGGGGGCTTGCTTTTCCTTATATTAGCCAGGAAGCAGAGTTTCCGCAGGATCATTCAAAAGTGATTATAACTGGAATTGCAGGTGCAATGCAGCTTCGGCGATGCATGAGACCGCGGGTGCTTTCTGTAAAGCCAGGCCGGCATCAGGGGCTTGGTCTTGATACATACACACAGGTTACAAGTCCGCTGCGCCGTTATACCGATTTATTGGCGCACATTCAAATACGCACATTTCTGCGCGGAGACAAGCCGCTTTCTGCAGATGAAATTTCGGCGCGGCTGGGTTATAGCGAAGCTGCAGCATCAGCGACTGTTTATGCAGAAAGAGCATCTAACAATCACTGGATTATGGTTTATCTTTCTGATAAAAAAGATTCAGTTTGGGATGCTGTTGCCATCGAAAATAAAGGAAACCGCTGGTCAGTAATGATACCGCTATTGGCTATGGAAACGCAGGCTGCTCTGAATAAAAATGTTACACCTAACGAAGAAATAAAATTAATTTTAAAATCTGTGAACATAGCAAAAGGCGAAGCTGTCTTTGTTCAGGGTTAGTTATTAAAACATCTAATTAAATGCCCTGGGTTTATCTCTTTTAATTCGGGGTGTTCGTTATAACAGCGGTCAGTAACCTTTGGGCACCTCGCCGCAAACGAACAACCGCTCTCTGAAGCTTTTCTTTCATCTTTCTCTGCGACCTCTGCGCCTCCGCGTCTCTGCGAGAGGTCTTCTCTTAAAGTCTCTTCCCCAACCCCAGCCGCCGATGAAAACAATAACTGTGTATACGGATGACGCGCTTCTTTATACAGGTTTGCTGCAGGAGCTTCTTCCATTAATTCACCTTTGTACATAACACCGATTCTATCACAAAAATAACAAGCAACTTTTAAATCATGAGCAATAAATAAAAAAGACATATCGCGTTTTTCGCGGATGTCCAGCAATAAATTTAAAATTTGCCCCTGTATTGAAACATCAAGAGCGGAAACAACCTCGTCGCAGATGAGAATTTCCGGCTCCATTAAAAGCGCACGGGCAATAGAGATTCTCTGGCGCTGCCCGCCAGAAAACTCTGAAGGTCTTTTTTCCATGTCCGAAACCTGAAGTCCAACTTCTTCTAAAATTCTTTGGGCTTTTATTTTTAATTGGTTCTCATTTATTCCCCTGCGCTTCAAAGGCCTGCGGCAGCCGGAAACTAAAACTTCGTATATATTCATTCTTGGATTAAGCGATCTTGCCGGATCCTGAAACACATAGCGGACTTTCTCGCGGTACTGCCGTAAGGCTTCTTTTTTTAAAGATGATATATCAATGGATTCGTTATTGTGTCTGTATAAAATATTTCCTGAATCCGCTTCATACATGCGAACCAATAAACGCGCAGTAGTTGTCTTTCCGCATCCAGACTCGCCCACAAGACCATAGGATTCGTTTTTATTAATGGAAAAAGAAAGATCGTTTACAGCGTTTACGCTCCGCCCAAAGCGGGCAAAAAATCCCGCCTCTAAATTAAAGCGTTTATATAGATGAGAAACAGTCAAAACAGACATGGATGTATTATATTGATTTAATTCATTTGTTTCTATATACTGTTTCTATGCTTGAAAAATTCTTCAAGGCTTTATTCGGCTCTCAGCAGGAGCGCGATGTTAAAGCCCTTCAGCCTATATTACAAAAGGTAAATGACAAAGAAAATTGGGCAAAATCTCTTTCTTCAGGCGATTTTCCGCGTCAAACTGAGATATTCCGTGACCGGTTTAAAAACGGCGAAAGCCTGGACAGCCTTTTGCCTGAAGCTTTTGCGGTGGCAAGAGAAGCTGCATGGCGGGTTCTTGGGGAACGCCCTTATGATACTCAGGTACTTGGTTCCATTGTTCTGCATAGCGGAAAAATTGCAGAATTAAAAACAGGCGAAGGAAAAACATTGATGGTTGTTGCTCCTGCCTATTTAAATGCAATTACAGGCAACGGCATCCATGTTGTTACAGTAAATGATTATTTGGCTGGCCGCGACTCTGAATGGATGAAACCCATTTTTAGTTTCCTTGGGCTTACGGTAGGAACGATTCTTTCAAATATGGATAATTCTCAGCGAAAAGAAAATTATAACTGCGATATTACATATGGAACAAATAATGAATTCGGCTTTGACTATTTACGCGATAATATGCACCGCGATATGGAAGGCCGTGTTCAGCGCGGACATAATTTTTGCATAGTAGATGAAATTGATTCTATATTGATTGACGAAGCCCGCACGCCTTTGATTATTTCCGGCGCCGCAGAGGATGATACATTTAGATTTGCAGAAGTTGATAAACTTCTCGGCGGGCTCAGGGAAATAGAAAAAAAAGAAAACGGCGAATACCCCGATGAAATTCAGGGCGAAGAAATAAACGGCGATTACAAGATAAATGAAAAAAATAAAAATATTTCTTTTAGTAATCAGGGTTTGGCTAAAATAGAAGAAATTCTGTTAAAAAGAAATCTTATTCAGGGCGCAATAGTAGACGAAGAAAACTTTGAATATATTCATTATTTTACCCAGGCGCTTAGAGCGCATAAATTGTTTCATATCGATGTTGATTATGTAGTAGAAGAAGGCCAGGTTCAGATTGTTGATGAATTTACAGGCCGTATTCTGCACGGAAGACGCTATTCGGACGGGCTTCATCAGGCAATAGAAGCAAAAGAGCGGATTAAAATCGCGCAGCGGAACAGAACGCTTGCAACCATTACGTTTCAGAATTATTTTAGGCTTTATAAAAAGATTTCCGGCATGACAGGAACAGCAGACACCGAAGCTGTCGAGTTTAGTAAAATTTATAAACTGGAAGTTGTTGTTATTCCTACAAATCTTCCGGTTGCCCGGAAAGATGAAGATGATTTGGTCTATCTTAATGAATCCGACAAATACAAGGCATTGTGCGACGAAATTGCAGAAGCAAATAAAAAAGGACAGCCGATGCTGGTTGGAACAGTATCCATAGAAAAGTCAGAAAAAATTGCTGCTTTGCTTTTGCGCCGCGGTGTGCGCCACGAAGTATTAAATGCAAAAAATCATTCGCGCGAAGCGCTTATAATTGCAGAAGCCGGCGCAAAAGGTTCCGTTACAATTGCAACTAACATGGCAGGGCGCGGCACAGATATAAAACTCGGCGGAAACCCTGAACACAGAGCGCGCCGCCGCGCTGGAACAAATGCGACAGAAGAACAATTTGCTGCCATTTTAAAAGAAGAAGTAGAAAAATGGAGAAAAGATTACGAAGAAGTTAAATCGCTTGGCGGATTGTACGTAATTGGAACAGAACGCCACGAAAGCCGCCGTATAGATAATCAGCTTCGCGGACGTTCAGGCCGTCAGGGTGATCCTGGAAAAAGCAAATTTTTTATATCAATGGACGATGAGCTTATGCGTCTTTTCGGCGGCGAAAAAATGAAAAACATCATGTCAAGAATAGGCATGGGCGGAGGAGATCCGATATTCCACCCTATGCTGAACCGGAGCATAGAAAATGCTCAGAAAAAAGTAGAAGAACGCAACTTTGAAATCCGCAAACATCTTTTGGAATATGATGATGTTTTAAACCAGCAGCGTAAATTTATTTATGAACAGCGCGATGCAATACTTGTAGATAATAATTTAATAAACCGCGTTAATGATGCAACATCTGACATTATCTGCGATTATATTGATTTGTTTAACGAATCAAACAGGAATGACTCAGCTAATGCAATTAAGGAAATAACAGAAAGTCTCCGCACAAAATTCGGTTATACAATAACAACAGACCCGGAAAGTAAAGAATTTAAAAATTCAGAGATACTGGAAAAACAGGTAATTTCTGATCTGGAAAAAGAATTAAAAGATAAAGAAACCCTTATAGGTTCTGATTATTTAAATTTTATAATCCGTGAAAATTATCTTGGTGCAATAGATCGCAAATGGCTGGATCATCTGGAAAATATGGAAGCCCTGCGCGAAGCAGTTTATCTGCGGTCTTATGCGCAAAAAAATCCATTAACCGAGTACAAAGTAGAAGGATTCCAGATATTCGACAGAATGATAGAAGATATCAGGCAGGAAATTGCTTCCAGGCTTCATTTAATAAGAATACAAGTTGCAGATGGCGGTACGCGCAGGTCTGCAAGCCGTTCTATCGGTGTTTCCATGAACGCAAGTCATAATAGTCTAAGCTCCTTCGGAGCTAGTTCCTTTGGAACTAGTTCTCCGGGGAATCAGCATGTCAGCAGAAGCGGTTCTTCCGGCAGCCCAATGAACAGCACCCCAGACGGCGCGACAGTTGTCCGCACGCAGCCAAAGGTAGGCAGAAATGATCCCTGCCCATGCGGAAGCGGAAAAAAGTATAAACAGTGTCATGGCCGCTAGGGAATCAATATTGAAAAAAAATATTTTAGTTATTTGCATTTTTTCTTTTTTATTATTTTCGTGCGATACAAACAGCCCGCGCGAAATCCCGCTTTTTGGAAATTTCTGGGCAATAGACTTTGCAAATAATAACAAATTTTACAGAATCGATGCAGATTTAATTTATTCCGGTGATAACTGCAATATCTGGGCAGAAAAAGGACGCGGTATATCCCGGGAAAAAGCAAAAGAAATCGCAGATGAATACGAAATAATGTACAGTAAACTTGTAAATAAATTCAGCAAACAGGATTTTATGTATGCCGGCAGAACTTTTCCTGAACTAACAAAATTTGCCGACTGGCTTGGAAATAATGACGGAAAAATTTGCATACTGCTTTTGGATATAAAGGATAATTACAAAGAAGGCGTAAACGATGCCTATATTGCGGGATATTTTAATCCGAATGATTTACTTAACAATTATTATTCCAATAAAAGAGACATGATCTATATTGATGTTTTTCCCGGCATTAATAACATGAAAGAATTATATAATACGCTGGCGCATGAATTACAGCATCTGATGAATTTTGCTTCCAGTTATATTTCCAGACAATCCGGCAATAGTGTTTATTTACTGGACACATGGGTCGATGAAGGGCTTGCATCAGCGGCTGAATTTGTTTATTCCGGTGAACATTCAGAAAACCGTATACATCATTATGAAGAAGACCGTACAGGATTATTAAAGAGAGGCAATAATTTTTTTGTATGGAACAGCCGCAAGAATGAACATATAAATGCCGTATTGGACGATTATTCTACAGTTTATCTTTTTTTCCATTGGTTAAGGCTGCAGGCGGAAGCTGACAATAACAATGATATTTTTAAAAATATCATTTATTCAAATAATACTAATCATTCAGCTGTAGTTAATGCTGTTACTGGTTATTCAGATTGGGGAACATTATTAAGAGACTGGATGGCAGCTAACTTTATTGGAAGTCCAACAGGGCGTCATGGTTACCATAATGATGATAGATTAAATAAACTAAAAATTAATTATGCTCCAGCCGGAATAACCAGTTTTCAGCTTTTACCGGGCGAAGGTATTTACAGCAGCCTAACAGGAAGTTTTACCCCTGTTGACACCGGAAATTTAAGATATATAAGTTTGTCTTCTTCCGGAATTAACAGTATCTTCAGCGCGGCATCAGGTAATACATTATTAACTTTTAATATAAACACAAATATAAAAGATTCTGCAGAAATTGGCGCAGCGACCGGCTCTGTTCCTGCAGTAAATATTGTTCCTTTAAATGCCGGTTTATTACCTTCTTCTTCCGGTGCTTACAGAATTGATGCAGGCGATTTATTAAACGGCGATAAGATTATCTTTGTTCCCTGATTGCTTCCTGGGTCATCGCATCGCAAAGTTCATTGTATTCATTTCCTGCATGCCCTTTTATCCAGTTCCATTTAAGGCTGAAATCGCCTGCTAAAGTATCCAATTCTTCCCAAAGGTCTTTATTTTTTACAGGTTTTTTATCGCTTGTTCTCCATGCATTGCGTTTCCATGTCTGAATCCATTCTGTTATGCCTTTTTGAACATACTGCGAATCGGTATATACTGCCGCCTGACGAGGCGTATTTTCATTATTTTTAAGTGCACGTAACGCCATAATTACAGCAGTTAATTCCATTCTGTTGTTGGTAGTGCCTTTTTCCGCGCCTTTGTTCTGCGATATTACCTGCCAGCCCTGAAATGTCTTCATCACCATGACATATGCCCAGCCGCCGGGTCCCGGGTTGCCGGAACATCCGCCGTCTGTGTATATTTTTAAAGTTTCCTCAGTCATTTAAAAAGTCTCCGCTATTTACACAAAGTTGCAAGCATTAACGCTTTTATTGTATGTTTGCGGTTTTCCGCCTGATCCCATGCTCTGCTTTGTATACCATCAATAACATCGGCTGTTACTTCTTCGCCTTTTACCGCAGGAAGACAGTGCAGAAATATAACATCTTTATTGCCTGTTTTATCCATTAAATTCTGATTTACCTGATACGAACTTAACAGTTTTATCCGTTCTTCTTTTTTGTCATCTTCACCCATCGATGTCCAGACATCAGTATAAAGAGCATCTGCATTTTTTACAGCGCCAATGTCGGAAGTTATCTTTATTACAGCGCCGGATTTTTCTGCAATAGGAAAAACCTTTTTGCATAGTTCTTCATCCGGATTAAGTTCTGCAGGGGTTATAATTGTAAAGTTAGTTCCAAGTTTTGAACAAATTACCATAAGAGAGCGGGCTACATTATTGCGGCCATCGCCTGTAAATACCAGATTTTTTCCCTTAACGCTGCCGAAATTTTCTTCCAGAGTTAATATATCGGCTAAAGCCTGAGTAGGATGATAAAGGTCTGTAAGTCCGTTATAAACTGGAATATTGGAGTATTTTGCCAGTATTTCCGCTGTTTCCTGTTTAAAGCCGCGGAACTGAATAGCGCTGAACATTCTGCCGAAAACGCGGGCTGTGTCTTCAAGCGATTCTTTGCTGCCAAGCTGTATATCTGCTGTAGAAAGAAATACGGGATGTCCGCCTTCTTCGCCAAAAGCAGTTTCAAAAGCGCATCTTGTGCGTGTAGAGCGTTTTTCAAAGAGCATACCAAGAGTTTTTCCTTCAAAACGCCTAAAGATCTTACCCTTTTTTGATTCAGCTTTAACTTTCATGGAAAGTTTAAGTAAATACCGGATTTCTTCTGGAGAATAATCCAGTAGTGTAAGCAGGGATCGACCCAATAAAGAAATTGACACAATTTACCTCCAGGCACTTATAAAAGTCTGAAAAATATTCTACATTATAATGCTATAATATGATATACTAGAAGAGTGGGGGAGTGGTGTTAATTAAATGAAAAACTCATCAACTACTTCAATTTATGCCCAGGCGGCATTTACTATATTGGCTTTCATGGCAATGGTTTTTTTAAGTTACTTTTTTATGCGGAATATCGTACATAGGAACCTGGTACGCAATGCAGAAAGCGTTTATTCATTTGCGCAGACTCAGCTTGAGTCTGATTTGCTGGAACCAAGGACAATATTAAGCGGATTTTCGCTTACTGTAACAAGCATGATTTCCAGAGGCGATTCTGCCGATGCACTAAAAAGTTATATGATGGATTTTACCGATTATCTGCATTCGGTTGGCGGGCCGTTACTGCAGTCAATCGCTTTGTTTGGATATTTTGAAGCATTTAACGAACCTGTTTTTATGAGCAGTACCGATGTTACTTTGGATTCTATAACTCCAAGGGAACGCCCCTGGTATATTGATGCAAAATCAAAATGCGGCGAAATTGTAGAAACACTTCCTTATGAACATGTAATAACAGGGGAACGGGTTGTCGCTTATGTCCGTTGTTTGCATGACAGCGAAGGAAAGCAGCTTGGTATAATCGGATTAAACATCAATATAGAACAAATCGGAAACAGTATTATTGATATTGCTCTTGCACAGGGCGGTTATGGAATTTTAATAAGCAGCGATTTATTATTAATTGCGCATGCCAATCCTGAATTTATCGGCAGGGATGTAAGGGATTCCGATATACCTCTTTCCATTTTTTCGGAAGAATTCATGGATGGGAAGGATGTTTTAGAACGCCCGCTTATTAACTGGAAAGGCGAAAGGACAGTTGCATTTTTTAAAAAAATATCGAACGGCTGGTATCTTGGTCTGTTAACGCCGGAACGCCCTTTTTATAAAGATATAATGACAATGGCTTCTACGCTTATTTTATTGGGAGTTCTTTTTTCTGCAGCGCTGATAATGATTTTATACCGGATTGATGCGGCAAGAAGCAAGTCAGATAAAGAGAGCAGGCACAAAAGCCAGTTCCTTGCAAATATGAGCCACGAGATCCGCACTCCCATGAATGCAATAATCGGCATGACAACGATAGGCAAGTCTTCTTCCAGTACAGAAAGAAAAGATCTTTGCTTCTCTAAAATTGAAGATGCGGGAAATCATCTGTTAGGTGTAATTAATGATATTTTGGATATGTCAAAAATAGAAGCGAATAAGTTTGATTTATCTCCTTCTGAATTTAATTTTGAAAAGATGCTCCAAAGGATTGTAAGCGTTGTAAACTTCCGTGTGGATGAAAAACAGCAGAAACTTGTTGTACATATAGATAAAAATATTCCAAAAAGTTTGATAGGTGATGATCAGCGGCTTTCGCAGGTTATTACAAACCTTTTGGGCAACTCAATTAAATTTACGCCGGAAAACGGCTCCATTATTTTAGATACCGTATTCGAAGAAGAAAAAGACAACATTTGCACAATTCAGTTTTCTGTATCCGATACTGGCATTGGCATGACATATGAACAGCAAATGCGTGTGTTTAGTTCTTTTGAACAGGCGGAAACAAACATAACGCGGAAATACGGCGGTACAGGCCTTGGACTTGCCATTTCTAAAAGCATTGTAGAATTAATGGGCGGCAAAATATGGATGGTTTCCGAAGTTGACAGGGGTTCTACATTTTCTTTTACTGTAAAACTGGAAAGAGGTTCGTCTTCTGTTAACGGGCTTTTATCTTCCGATGTAAACTTAAATAATATCCGCATCATGGTAGTAGATGATGATCAATATGTATTGGATTACTTTAAGGAAATTTCACATGAGTTTAACATAAACTGCGATACTGCAATTGGCGGCGAAGAAGCAATTAAACTTGTAAAACAAAACGGACATTATCATATTTACTTTGTCGACTGGAAAATGCCGGGAATGGACGGAATCCAGTTAACAACGGAATTAAAATCGTATGATGAATCTGTAAAATCTGTAGTTATTATGATAACTGCCGCAGAGTGGACAGTTGTAGAAAAAGAAGCCAGAAAAGCAGGAGTAGATAAGTTTTTGTCAAAGCCGCTGTTTCCGTCGTGTGTTGCCAATATAATAAACGAAGCTCTTGGTATAGATCATAATAAACTGGATGAGGCTCATACAGATAAAATTAACGGCATCTACGAAGGACGGCGCATATTACTTGTAGAAGATGTCGAAATAAACCGCGAAATTGTAACGGCGCTTTTGGAACCAACAAAAATAGAGATAGATTATGCAGAGAACGGAAAAGAAGCGGTTCGTTTGTTCAGCGAATCACCGGATAAATATGAACTTATATTGATGGATGTGCAGATGCCGGAAATGGACGGATACGAAGCAACGCGCAGAATAAGAGCTTTCGGCATTCCGCAAGCCGCATCAATCCGCATAGTTGCAATGACAGCTAACGTTTTCCGCGAAGATATAGAAAGATGCCTGGAAGCAGGAATGGACAATCATATAGGAAAGCCGCTGGATTTTAATGAAATCATAGAAAAATTAAATATATATTTGCCCAAAAAAAACAGAAATAACAATAATTAAAGCAAAGGAGATTTTTATGAACAGTCAAATTTTGGAAAAGGCAAAGGATTATATTAAAAAGGAAAAAGACGCCGATTTTAGGGCAGAAGTAGAAAAACTTCTTTCGCAATACGAAGGGCAGTCGGACAGGGAAGCGGAAACGGAACTAACCGATCGCTTTTATCAAAACCTTGAATTCGGCACTGGAGGTCTTCGCGGAGTAATCGGCGGCGGCTATAACAGAATGAATACGTTTGTTGTAAAAAGCGCAACTCAGGGGCTTGCAACGTATCTTATAAAAACGTTTCCGCAAAAAGCTGCCGCATGCGGCTCCGCTGCAGGGCTTAAAGCTGCCATTGCCTACGACAGCCGCCGCTATTCAGCGGAATTCGCCGAAGCCGCCGCTTTAATATTTGCAGCTAACGGCATTAAGACATATTTGTTTTCCGAAATGAGACCCACTCCGGAATTGTCTTTTGCAATCCGTTATCTTGGATGCGATACAGGCATAGTTGTTACAGCAAGTCATAATCCTCCGCAATATAACGGTTATAAAGCATACTGGAACGACGGTTCTCAGGTAGTGCCGCCTCATGATACCGGAATTATTGATGAAGTAAATGCAGTAAACGAAATAAAAGAAATTTCGCGGCAGGAAGCGCTGGACAAGGGGCTTCTTGTTATGATCGATAAAGAAGTTGATGAACCGTATCAGGAAATGATTAAATCGCGTCTTTTCAGGCCGGATTTAATAAAAGAAAAAGCAGGAGAAGTAAAAATTGTTTTTACTCCTTTGCACGGAACCGGCGCCCTGCATGTAGAAAAAGTACTTGGAGATCTTGGTTTAAAAGTTATAACAGTTCCCGAACAGCGGGAAGGAGACGGGAAATTCCCAACGGTTGCTTTTCCAAATCCAGAAGAAGCCGCCGCTCTTGATATGGCAATAAAACTCGGCACTAAAGAAAAAGCCGATGTAGTAATGGCAACAGATCCTGATGCCGACCGCTTCGGCATCGCTGTACCGGATAAGACAGGTTTTGCGCTTGTTACAGGAAACCAAATGGGCGTTCTTCTTGCCGATTATATTTTCCTTTCGCTTAAAGAACAGGGTAAACTTCCTTCAAACGCCGCAATGGTTAATACAATTGTTACAACAGGAATGCAAAAGAAAGTTGCAGAACATTACGGCGCTGTTTGTTATGAATGTTTAACAGGTTTTAAATGGATCGCCGATGTTATGCGAAAATGGGAAAATAATGAAACGGTTCCGGGTTTGGACGGAGTTAAAAGTTTTGTTTTTGGCACAGAAGAAAGTTACGGTTACCTTGTAGAAACAGAAGTGCGCGACAAAGACGGCGTTTCTGCAGCAGCGCTTACTGCCGAAATGACACTCTATTGGCGCAGTAAAGGCAAAAGTCTTCTGGATCGCCTTAATGATCTTTACTCTATCTGCGGTTATTGGCAGGAACTGGGCATTTCAAAGTATTTCCAGGGGCCTGAAGGACCTGCAACCATGAATGGTATAATGGAAGAATACCGCAAAAACCCTCCAAAAACTCTTGGAGATATACAAATTGTTAAGGTACGCGATTTAAAGAACGGCGCAGACGGCCTGCCGCCAAGCGATGTACTTCAGTTCTTCCTTGCTGACGGAACTGTAGTAAGCGCGCGTCCAAGCGGAACCGAGCCAAAAATTAAATTCTATGCATCATGCTGTGCAAAAGATGCATTAGAAGCAGCAAAGAAACTGGATGCCATTAAAAAGGATATCCGCGCAGTAATTGGAGATTAATTTTTGGCTGTATAGTCAAAAAAATTATTTTTATGTATATTCTAAATATGCGTAATATTACTGCTTTAATTTGTTTATTGTTCCTCTTGTCCGCCTGTTCCATCAACCGGATAGCGATGAATCTGGTTGCCGATGCGCTTACAGGCGACGGCAGTGCGGATGTTTTTACATCAGATTCAGATCCGCAGTTAGTGGGAGATGCAATCCCTTTTGCCATAAAGATGTATGAAGCTTTGCTTTCACAGAATCCAAATCATCAGGGATTGATTAATACAACAGGTTCAATGTTTGTTATGTATGCCAATGCCTATGTTCAGGGGCCGGCAGAAATGCTGCCGCAGTACAGATTTTTGGAACGTCAAATGGCAATGGATCGCGCCAAAAACCTTTATCTTAGAGGGCTTGAACTTTTATACCGCGGTCTTGAATTAAAATACCCTGGTTTTTCTGCCGCTTCTGCAGAAGGCCGTCTTCCTGTCATTTTGGCAAGAATGAAAAAAGCAGATGTACCTGCTTTGTACTGGTCTTCGGCGGCAGGACTATCCGCTTATTCTATTGATCTTTTAGATTTTGAACTAAGCGCCCGTATTCCTGAATGGAACGCCATGATTCACAGAGCGTATGAACTGGATCCTGATTTCGGCGGTTATTCATTGGATGAATTTTTAATTATTTTTTATGCTTCATTGCCCGAAGTAATGGGCGGAGATATAGAAAAGGCAAAAGTTCATTTCCAGCGTGCTGTAGAAAAAAGCAGAGGAAATTCTACGGGCGCGTATGTTTCTTATGCCGAATTTATTTCTGTTCCTGCTCAGGACTATGATACCTTTAAGGATTATCTGGAAAAGGCGCTTGCCATCGATCCAGATATTGATAAATCGGCACGGCTTGTAAATATTATTACTCAAAGAAGAGCCCGCTGGCTTCTTGATAATGCATGGCTATATTTTTCTTTTCTTCCCATACCTGATGATTATTGATATAATAAATAATAGGAGCCTACCATGAGAAAAAGCGTTATTTTTTCTATCTTTTTTATTATTCTTTTTGTTTTTATATTAAACTCTGCTTTTGCCCAGCGGGGTACAGCAAATGCTGATACAATTAACATCAGATTTGCTTCTCCTTTGCCAAGAAACTCAGAATGGGGCAGGGCATTAGACCGCCTTGCTGCCGATTGGCAGCGCGTAACAAACAATCAAGTGCGTGTGGTTGTTAACCATGACGGAAGAGAAGGCAGCGAATCGGATATGCTGCTGAAACTGAATAGCAATTCTATTCAGGTTGCTCTTTTTTCATCTGCAGGTATGACAGAAATTTGCCCTGCTATTATGAATTTAAGCGTTCCTTTTATGATCAGAAACGAAGCCGAGTTTGATCTGGTACTGGAAAATCTTCTGCCTGCCATCGAATCCCGTGTTAGAAATGAATATGTCGTGCTTGCATGGTCAAAAGGCGGCTGGGTTTATTTATTTTCCAAAGAACCTGTTTTTACTCCAGATGATTTACGCCGGCAAAAACTTGCAACAAGCCATGAGTTAAGGGATATGAATACTGTGTTTAGATCAATGGGATTCCAATTGGTAGAAACAGACTGGAATGTTATCGGACAAAGGCTTGCAAGCAATATGGTTAATTCAATTTATGTTATTCCTGCTCTTATTGCTCCAATGCATTTGCACAGACAGCTTAATCATATGCTGGAATTACCCATCGCACCAATTGTAGGCGCAATAGTAATGAACAGAGTAACATGGAATAAATTAAGTCCTGCACATCAGCAGGAATTATTAAGAGCTACAAGACGTATGGGAGCAGAGTTTGATGCTTCCATGTCCAGGACTGAAACTGCTGCTATATCAACTATGGGCAGAGACGGACTTAGTGTAAACAGACCTTCTCAGGCGCAATCATTACAGTGGCAGACTGAATTAAACAATACACTTCCTTCGTTAATGGGTTCTGTTTTTGATCGTGAATTATACAACCGCATTAATGACATACTTATCAGACACAGGGGCGCTAGATAATTAAATGAACATAAAAATTGCAGCTAAAGTATTATCGCTGGAAAAAATAGTTTGTTTTAGCTCGCTTGCGCTTCTGTCCTTAATGCCGTTTATAGAGCTGGTACTGCGTCAGTTCAGACTATCAATTACCGGCATAGATTCAATTATTGCATATTTTTTTCTGGTTGTAGGTTTTTTTGCCGCCATGTTAACTGCAGCATCGGGCAGTCATATCGCAGTTACAGCCGTTCAGTATATAAAAAACGACAAGGTAAAGAAAATGCTTGGCTTTGCCTGTACTATAGTTTCTATTTTTATATTAACGGTACTTTTTTGGAATTGTATTTCGTTTATTAAATACGCCCTAATGGGGAGAATGATAGGTTTTATACCGGATAGAGTATTTGCCGTAGTTATGCCGCTAGGTTTTTTTGTCATAGCTTTCCGGTTTGCTTTTAAATTGCAGACAAATAAAGAAAGAGTTTTTGCTTTTCTGGCAATTTTAACCGGTTGTATCGGGGCGTTACCTGCAATAGCAAAAATTATATGGGGGCTGGATCCTGAATTAACACCTGAACCTTTTTTCTCCATTATCAATTTTCTTTACGATACAACGCTGGCATTTAACGTTCCTTTAATACTGTTAATGATAGTATTGGGGCTTGCAGGCATGCCTATATTTATTGTCATTGGCGCCATTGCCATGATTATGCTTAAATCAACCGGCAGCGAACCTGATGTTGTTTCCGGTCAAATATTCTCTGCATTAACAGATATAGACATAGTGGCAATACCTTTATTTACTTTAACTGGTTTTTTCCTTTCAGAGAGCAAAGCCGGGGAACGCCTTGTCCGTACCTTTAAAGTTTTTTTCGGCTGGCTGCCGGGCGGAATAATAATTGCAACAGTTGTTATTTGCGCATTCTTTTCTTCTTTTACAGGAGCATCGGGAGTAACAATTTTGGCTCTTGGAGGAATCCTCTTTACAATTCTGAATAAAAATAAATATCCGGAAAAATTTTCTATCGGGATGCTTACATCTACAGGCGGCATAGGCATTATGTTTCCGCCAAGCCTTCCAATTATACTTGTGGCTGCTTCCAGTAATACTATTTTGCATTTTATGAATGTACCTGTAGAGTACAGTATTATTGATTATTTTATCGGCGCTTTGGTTCCTGGTATTGTCCTTGTAGCTGCAATGATTATAACAGGTTTTGTGCTTTCATCCAAAATAAAACTGCCTGTAGAAAAATTTAATCCCAAAGAAGCTGTAGAATCGCTGAAAGAATCATTTTTTGAAATACTGCTGCCGGTAATTTTAATAATAGGTTATTTTTCCGGATTTCTTAGTTTACTGCAGGTAAGCGCAGTATCCGTTGTATATGTAGTAATTATAGAAGTATTTGTAAAAAAAGATATAAACATTTCTGATATTGGAAAAGTGTTTGCAAAAGCCGTGCCTATTATCGGCGGTATTTTAGCAATTTTAGCAATGGCAAAAGCCCTTTCTTATGCTTTTGTCGATTCTGGAGTTCCCGATAATTTTACCTACTGGATGCAAAATGCAGTAAAATCAAAATTGTTATTCCTTTTAATTCTTAACGTAGCTCTGCTTGCCTTAGGCTGCGTAATGGATATATTTTCTGCAATTTTAGTTGTATTTCCGCTCATTGTTCCGCTTGGTCATGCGTATGGAATAAACCCTGTTCATTTGGGAATTATTTTTGTTATGAATCTGGAAGTAGGTTATCTTACTCCGCCAGTCGGGCTTAATTTATTTTTATCCAGTTACCGGTTTGAACAGCCTTTTATGAGAATATGCCGTTTTATAATACCTTTCCTTTTAGTACAATTTGCGGTTGTATTACTTATAACATACGCTCCCTGGCTTACAACATTCCTTCTTGATTTATGGAAATAAATTTTTATTTATTTTTTGGAAGCCAACAAAGCTTGTCAATCTTCCATTTATAGGAATTTTTTCCGTTTAAATTGATGGGCTGCCAGTGCAAATTTGCAAGTGCTGCAGCGCTAGTAGGTAATATTTCACACGGAGGCACAGAGCTTTCGGTTTTTAAGGCACAGAATTGTTTGTTCTCTCTTGGTTGTAAGTATAAACCTGCAATTAATGGGGAAAAATGTTTTTTTAACTTATCAGAGACATTCTCAAAGATATAAATGGGGATGTTAAAACCAAGTTTTGGGCCAAAAAGAAACATTTCTTCTGTATCTGTATCTGCAGGAAATAAAGTACTGGAGAATTCTGCTGTTGTTATCTTTTCTTTTCCTAATACTTTTCTTAAAGTTATAGCAATTTGCCTTAATTCATCGTTTTTTAAAGGTTTTAAAAGGCTAACCAAAGGAACAACCAAAGGAAAAGTATAAACACCTGTAAGCCCTTCTTTTATCAATTTATTGGAGTATTTTTGAAGTTCTATCCTGACATCCCTGTGCGGTACTAAAACCAGAAAAATTTGTTTATCTTTTCTTGTATTCATATTTGATAACATGTGATACCATTATTGTAGAGGAAATTACAATGAAATATAAGACCAAAATGCTGGTAGAACGATTCACAGAAATTCTGTCATCCTGGAAAGGTGTTGAATGTATAACTTTAAATGAAGCTGCTTTACAGGACACTTTAGATCCGTATTTTGCGCTTATTTTGGATGTTTTTTGTTCCGGTTCCATTCCAAAAGCCGATGAACGCTGCCGTCTTCTTGGCGATGATGTTGCAGCTTTTGAAAGCGCAGGTCAGAGCGAAAAAGACAGATTTTTAATCGGAGACATTCCTGTCAGGCTGGAATATAAAAAAACCAAAAAAATTGATGAACTTGTAAATATAGCCTGTTCCGATCATGATTCTTTTTGGTTCATAAAAGATTCCGGAACTTACGGTTTTTACCGTCTTGCAAACTGCGATGTAATTTTTTCACGTTCAAACTGGATTCATGATATCAGGAAAAAACTTGAGAATGCCGGTGATCAATTCTGGACAGAAATGCGGAATGCGGCGCAGTCAAAAATGGAACATTTTTTATCTGATTTAGGCGCTGCTTGTTTTCAGGGAGACAAATTTCATTACCTTATAGCTTCTGCCGGTTTTATTAAAACAGCGTGCCTTACGCTTTTCTGTATAAACAAACGGTTTGAACCTTCGCATCGTGCATATTATAAACAGGTAAACGAACTTCCGGTTCTGCCTTCGTCATTTTCTGCAGAGTTTCAGACATTTCTGGAAAATAATGCCGATGCAGATTTGGATTCGCGTTTCTATCTTGCAAAATTAATTGCACAAAAAATAGTAATGCTCTAATCCCTTCTTACTGCTTTGTAAAGCGCTTCCCTGCCAATCTCTGTCCAGATTGGCCTGCCATGCGGGCAGTGCGGGTCGGGCAGATTAAGCGCTTCTTTTCCAAGCTCAAATGCAGTTTCGTCGTCAGGGTAGTCGCCGTCTTTTATCGCCGCATGGCAGCAGATGGCAGCCGCCCACCTTTCTATCATGTTCTCGCCTGCAGTGCGCAGTTCCAGTATTTCCTTAATTGTAGCAGAATCGCTCATTCGCCAGTCTGAGGGAAGCGCTTCTATGAGCCAATTTCCTTTTTGCAGGATACTTTCATCTCTTTTTATTTCTAAACCAAGGTGCTGCATTTCTTTATTTTTTAATTCTAAAAACTTATCATCGTCATCGCTTTCTGTGCAAAAAGGAATAGGGGAGAGCAGTTCCTGTTTAGGTATTCCTTCTTCCAAAAACTTGTTAAACAGAATACGCTCATGCGCTGCGTGCTGATCAATAATATAAAGTTTTTCTCCCCATTCGATTAAAATAAAAAGCCCAAACACCCTGCCCACATAGTGCGGAGAAGAATCATTTACAAAAGACTTCACGCAGGGACGCAGAGACGCAGGAAGCGCAGAGTTATTGTACGAAAAACTATCGTGCTCCTCTCTCTTTTCTTCCTTTGCGTTCTTGGTGAACTTGGCGTCTTGGTGTGAGGTTTCTTCAAATAATTCCCTTGTGTTCTCTTTGTTTCTGTGCCTTTGTGTGAGGTCTTCTCCTATTGCCGCCTCCGCGCCTCTGCGTGAGATCTTTTCTTCATTTCTATTCGACATTTCCGCGACTGTCTTTCTGTGAAAGAAGCTTTTAACTGTTCCGGAAATTGCATGATGAATGGCAGCAGAATCTTTAAATCGTACCTCCCGTTTTGCAGGATGGATGTTAAAATCTGCAAGAGCCGGATTTATTTCTATATAGACAGCTCCCACAGGATGAGTGCCGTTTGGAAACCACCCTTGAGAACCGTATTCAATTGCCTGAACTAAAGAAAAATCCTGAATCCTTCTGCCATTTGCAAAAATAAAAATTTGCCGCCTGTCGTTTCTGTATAAATCCGGCCCGCCTATTACAACAGCCGCAGAAAACCCATCGCCTATAACATTTATTTCATGAAGAAAATCAGCTTCTATATTAAGGGCTGCGGCAAAGCGTTCTTTTTTAGACGATACAACCGGCAGAAAATCTTTTATTTTACCGTCCTGCATAAAACGAAAATTAATTTTATTAAAAGGCAGCGCTTTATCCAAAAAAATCTGGCGGCATAATAAACCTTCGCTTCCTTCTCTTTTTAAAAATCGTTTTCGCGCAGGAATTGTTTCAAAAAGATTTATTGCTCTTACCGTTGTGCCTTTTGTACGCCGTGTTTGTTCTATAACAGGAGGATTACTTTCGCCTGGACCTGTATTTAACTGCCATGCTTCTCTGCCGTTAGCGCTGGTAACAATTTCCAGCCTTGCGACGGCGGCTGCAGCCGATAAAGCTTCTCCCCTAAAACCAAGAGTTTTGGCAGTTTCTAAATCATTTAAGGAGCGGATCTTGCTGGTTGCGTGAGTCAGCCAGCAAATTTCCAAATCTTCAAGAGTCATTCCTGCGCCGTCATCGGATACTTCTGCTTTTTTGCAGCCGCCGTCCTCTATGGAAACCTCGATGTTTGCGGCGCCTGCATCAATTGCATTATCCAAAAATTCACGTAAAAGCGCAGCAGGACGATCTACAACCTCGCCTGCGGCAATGCGCTTTGCTTCTTCCGGCGGCAGTACTTTTATCTGAGACATTTTTATTCTCCCGAATCAAAAAGTTCCAGTTCAGGAGATTCAGATGCAGGCGCCTGTGCAGAGTTCATCAGTATATCAATACGATTTTCTATTTTTTCCAGGTCTGTTTCCAGAGATCTTGCAAGCCGTATTCCTTCTTCAAAAGCAGATAATGCTTCTTCCAGCGGAATATCAGTTTTGCGGATCTGTTCGCCCAGCGTTTCCAGCCTTCCTAAGCGTTCTTCAAAACTCTTTAAATTGCCGCTTGCCGGTGCTGCTGCTTTTTTTGCCATACGCTCTCCTTTATAAATTAACTTATTACACTCTCTGTTACTCTGCACTTATTTCTTTTATTTCAACGCCGATTTTTCCTTTTAGCGGCTTAATTAAAAGCCTATCGCCTGTTTTTACGCTTGATGCATTACGAACAACATTTCCGTTTGAATCAGTCACTACAGAAAAACCCCTCTCCATGACAGCTAACGGGTTTCCCGCCTGGATAAAGGCAGATGTAAGCTGTATTTTATTGCGTAAAACCGCGCATTTATCGGATACTGATTTTAATAAAAACTCTTTTGCATCATCCAGGCGGACAAGGCGCGGCTGAAGAATAGTTCTAAAGCGGTACTCCATATCCTGTATATCGAATGGTTTTAAAAGAAGCCTTGCTTTTTCCAGCCGCGATTGCATAACATTGGATAAATCTGCCGCAGTTCTTTGAATAAAATCCGGAACCAGTATAAGGTTTTCGCTGACAAGTTCGGCGGCGGCCGATGGAGTAGGCGCGCGCAGATCTGCTGCAAAATCGCAGAGAGCCCAGTCAATTTCATGACCCACAGCGCTTACTACCGGAATACCGGATCCGGCAACTGCGCGGACTACTTCTTCTTCGGAGAAAGGCAAAAGGTCTTCCAGAGAGCCGCCGCCCCTTCCAACGATTAATACATCCGCCAGATTCCATTGGTTAGCCTGTTTAATTCGTGCTGCAATTAATGGAGCGGCTTCATCTCCCTGCACAGGAGCAGGCAGAATTATTACCTTAATGCCGGACGCCCGTCTTTTTATTATATTTAAAATATCATGAACTGCCGCTCCTGTAGGAGAGCTTATAATTCCTAAAACTGCGGGGAAACGCGGCAGTTCTTTTTTCTTTTCACTGTCAAAAAGCCCTTCTATTGCAAGTTTTTGTTTTCTCTTTTCTAACATGGCAAGGATTTCGCCTGCTCCTGCAATTTCCATTTCTTCGCAGACGATGGAATAAGTTCCGCGCGGAGCATAAACAGAAAGACTTCCGCGCACCCGTAAAAGCATTCCGTCTTTTGGTTCAAAATTTAAATACTTTAATTTATTTTTAAACATTACAGCATCAATTTTTGCGCCGGAATCTTTTAAATTAAAATAAAGATGACCGGAACTTGCCGGCCTGCAGTTTGAAATTTCTCCTTCGACACAGACGAACGAGAATGTGTTTTCCAGATTTAAACGAATTTGTTCAGTAAGCTGGCTTACTGTAAGATGACTTACTGTAAGATGCTGATTATCAGAACAATATTGATTTTCAATCATTGTTTCCAGTTATCTTCGGGAAATAGTTTTCTTTCGACTGCATGAAGAGCTATTAAGGTTACAAGAGCAAGTATTACAACCGTTAACGCGGCAATATACATTCCGGCGCCGATAGTAAGCCCTACAGCCGCAGTAAGCCAGAGTGATGCTGCAGTGGTAAGCCCCCTGATATTATTGCCAAGTTTAATAATTGCTCCGGCACCAAGGAAACCCATGCCTGCGACGACCTGCGCCGCAATTCTTCCCGGATCGCCTTCGCCCAGTTTCTGAGGCAGCCAAACCGACAATAACATAAGGCAGGAAGCTCCCAAAGATATTAATATATGAGTGCGAAGCCCGGCTACCTGACGGCGGCTGGATCTTTCAAAGCCGATAATTCCCCCTGCGGCAAAAGCAAGGCAGAGGCGGATAACAATATCAATTTCTGTAAGTGTCTCAACCATCGGTTTATTGTAATGTATTTTTTAAATTCATGCTATAATAAAAAGATGATAACCATAAACGGCAATATTTTTTGTTTAAAAACTGATAATACCGAATATATATTTCGGAACACAAAACATGGCCACCTTGAGCATGTTTACTACGGCAGCAAACTGACTTCGCAGGTTACTTCGGCTCAGGATGCCGAAGCGCTTTCGCACAAACGCACAACTCAGGCAGGTTCTACAGTTGTTTCTTATGACAAGGACGACCCAACATACTGTCTGGATGTAATGTGTCTGGAATGGTCAGGAATAGGCAAAGGCGATTACCGCTATTCTCCCGCAGAAATAAAAATGCCGGCAGGAGCCAACGGGCTCGATTCCGGATATGTCTGCGATTTTGTTTTTGACAGTTATACTGTTAAAGACGGAACAATTCCAATGAAAGAGCTGCCCGGCGCAAATGGAAAAGAAAATGAATGTTCTTCCATTGCAATTAAACTAAAAGATAAATCTTTTGATGTTTTTATTACATTGATTTATACAGTTTACGAAAAATCAAATGTAATTACCCGCCGTATTATACTGGAAAATAATGACAATCCCCTGGTTATCCGCCGTCTTCTAAGCATGTCTCTGGATATGCCCAATATGAACTTTAACCTGATTACTTTTAACGGTGACTGGGCCAGGGAAGCGCACAGACATGATCGTCTTTTGCAGCCTGGAGTTTTTGTTAATGAAAGCCGCACAGGTTCAAGCGGAAATAAAGAAAACCCCGGTTTTTTACTGTGCGAAAACGGCACATCGGAAAGCCATGGAAGAGTATACGGCTTTAACCTTATTTATTCCGGCAATCATTTTGGTTTTGCAGAGTTAAACAGCCATGAACTTGTACGTGTTGGGATAGGTATAAGCCCGCATTGTTTTGAATGGCTGTTAAATAAAGGAGAATCTTTTGAAACACCGGAAGCCGTAATGACATTCAGCGGCGATGGCTTTAATGGTTTAAGCCGCAATTTTCATTCTTTTGTAAATACCAATATTGTAAGCGGACAATGGCAGGAAAAGGATCGTCCGGTTTTATATAATTCATGGGAACCGTGTTTTTTTAACTTTAATCAGGGTAAACTGCTTTCTCTTGCGCGAAAGGCGCGCAAGCTCGGCATGGAACTTTTTGTTTTGGACGATGGCTGGTTTAAAGGAAGAGACAATGATGATGCCGGGCTTGGCGATTATGCAGTAAACAGAAAAAAGTTTCCATTCGGGCTTGGCAATTTTGCAAAAAAAATCCGGCGTTTGGGAATGGAGTTCGGCATCTGGTTTGAGCCGGAAATGATAAACGAAAATTCTGATCTTTTCCGCTTGCATCCTGAATATGCATTGTCTCATCCCAAAAGCGAATCAACATTGGGAAGAAACCAATTGGTATTGGATTTATGCAATCCGGCTGTGCGCGATTATATTGTAGAATCTGTCGGCAGAGTGTTAGACGAAACAAAAGCAAGTTATGTGAAATGGGATATGAACAGGCATATCAGCGAATTTTGGTCAGAACATATAAATTTTCAGGGAGAATTTTTTCACCGGTATATACTTGGGCTTTATGATATCTTTAACCGTATTTTCAAACCAAGGCCTCATATATTGCTTGAATCATGTTCTTCTGGCGGCAATCGTTTTGATCTTGGAATGCTCTGTTTTTCTCCGCAGATTTGGACATCGGACTGTACTGATCCTGCAGTACGCCTGAAGATACAAGGCGGCCTTTTACATTTGTATCCGCAGTCAACTATGGGAGCTCATGTATCGGATTCTCCGCATCAGCAGACATTACGTGATACGCCTTTGTCTACACGTTATAATGTTGCCTGCTTTGGAAGCCTGGGATACGAACTGGATCTGCGTTTTCTTACACCTGCAGAAAAGCGCGAAATTAAAGATCAAATTATTTTTTATAAAAAACACCGTAAGACGCTGCAGTACGGAATATTTGAGCGCCTGCCTGCCGCTAAAGGCGAGGCGGAAAAAATAACCTGGCTCAGCCGCGGCAAAGATGAAGCAGTTGCCGGCTTTTTCCAGTTTAAATCCGGAATCGGCGAACAAGCCGATGTTTTGCGGGTTTCGGGTCTTAATAACGAAACCGCTTACAGTATTAAAACCCGTCCGCAGAGATTATATATAAGGCGTTTCGGCGGTCTTGTAAAACACCTTATGCCAATAACCCTTGATCCTAACGGTTTTATACTGCGAACGGTAAACCGTCATTATACATTAACCGATTGTGTCGAAACATATGAATGCCGCGGAAGTGTCCTTAATGCAGGCATTCTTCTAAACAATCAATTTACCGGAAGACCGTATAACAACAAAACAAGGCTGCTTGGTGATTACGGCTCCAGTTTATACACCATTTCGCCCGTTTTATCCGCTGTAAAATAGGGCTTTTAACGTGAAATAGTCCGTTTTTCCATCCCTGGTGGCTTTTCTTTCAATATATTGAGTAAAAACTTCTAATTTTCTCGAATCTCTATCTTGACTTTATCAGTTTTTTATCAGATATTTATATACATGAGTGATTATCTTGATCCCAACAATGAAGAACTTCTCAAGGACTTTTTCAGCGAGGCCCAAATGCAAGTAGATACATTGGAACAAAACGTATTGGTTCTTGAAAAAGAAGGCGCCAATAAAGACGCAGTGGACGAGATTTTTCGCGCGGCTCATACCCTAAAGGGCGGGTCGGCGACTGTCGAAATGATGGAATTATCAAAATTTACCCATCTTGTAGAAGATGTTTTTGATGCAATCCGCTCAGATCTAATCTCTGTAAATGAAGATGTAGTTGATACCCTTCTTAGAGCTATCGATGTTATTAAAGCGATGCTTGATGAAAGAATGGAAGGATCAGTCTATAAGGATGATACTTCAGAGATAGAAGGTAAACTTCGTGCATTGCTGGCTTCTCAAAAAGGAGCAAAAGCCTCTGCCCCTCCTCCTTCTGCTCCAGTTGCAGCTGCAGCTCCTGCGCCAAAACCTGCAGCTCCTGCACCAGCTGTTTCATCATCACCTGGTCATGGATTATCAGAATATGAACTGGCAGAATTAAATGATGCAGTAGAAGGTTTAATGCCCATATACAGAGTATCAGTTAAGTTCGATGAAACCAGCTTAATGAAGACCGTCAGCGGTATTCAGGTATATGCAGTTCTTAAAAGCAAAGGAACAGTTCTTAAAACAGTTCCGGATTTTGAACAGCTTTATGCTGATAATTTTTTCCCTGTTGTAGATTTTTATATTGCTTCTCAGGAAGATCCGCAGAGAATACAGACTTCTGTAATTTTGCCGGATGTCAGCGTGGGAGCAGATGTAACAGATATATCAAAACTTGCTGCAGCGACTGCAGAGCCCGTTCAGGCAGCTCCGGCTCCTGCTGCAAAACCAGTTTCCGCACCAGCGCAATCTGCCGCACCGGCACAAGCTGCAGCACCAGCGCAAACTGCCGCACCGGCTTCAGCTCCGGCAGCTGCAGGACAACAAAGTGCAGCTTCGGATCGCAATTCTGAAGATGCAAAAAAAGCTGGCAAAGAAGCCGGTTCTATTTTACGCGTAGACTCCAAAAGGATAGACGACCTTCTTAACCTTGTTTCTGAAACAGTTATTACAAAGGCGACTTTTAATCAGATTAATATGCAGTTTGGCGTTCTTACAACTCAGTTAAGGGATATTGAAACCCAATACCGCGAAAAAATTAAGAGTCTTTTTGACAGCCTGCCAGGTTACCTTGACAGTATTCAAAACGGAAAGTCTATCAAGGATATACGCAAAGAAATTAATGATTCTTACGGCGATGTTTTTACAATGTTCGACGGCTTTGAAACTTCATTTAAGAGCAGTATAGCCAAGTTCCGTTCTACAGCGCAAAACCTTGGGCGCATTACAGGCGAACTTCAGGAAGGTGTTATGCGTATCCGCATGGTGCCGATCAGCCAGATATTCAGCCGCTTCCCGCGTCTTGTGCGCGATCTTTCAAAATCGCTCAATAAAAAAATTAACCTTGTCATAGAAGGTGAAGAAACAGAACTTGATAAATCGGTTATTGAAGATCTGCTTGATCCAATCATGCACTCGGTGCGCAACTCTATAGATCACGGAATTGAATCTTCAGAAGACAGACGCGCTGCAGGCAAACCGGAAGAAGGAACAGTTCTCCTTAAAGCTGCAAACGAAGGCAACATGATTGTTATTGAAATTGCAGACGACGGCAAAGGTATCGATGTTGAATCTGTAAAAGCAAAAGCTGTAGAACGCGGCATAATTAGTCCGAATAAGGTCCTTACCGATGTCGAAGCATTTAATCTTATTTTTGAACCTGGTTTTTCCACTGCAAAAGAAATTACAAGCATTTCCGGCCGCGGTGTAGGTCTTGATGTTGTACGCCGCCAGATTGATGATCTTAACGGAACCGTTACAGTTAATTCAGAACGCGGCAGAGGAACCAAGTTTATTATTAAACTGCCTCTTACATTGGCGATTATTCAGGGATTACTTGTCCGCGTTGGTCCGGAAATTTATTCCATACCAATTACATCTGTTATTGAAAGTTTACGTATCAAACCGGATGAAATTAAAAGGATAGATAACTACGAAGTATTTAATATCCGTAACGATGTTATTTCTCTTTTACGGCTTAATCGTCTGTTTGGAATTAAAACCGAAGAAGAACAGGATTATCACTTTATAGTAATTGTCGGAACAGCGGAAAAGAAGATGGGCTTTATGGTAGACAGCCTTATCGGTGAAGAAGATGTTGTTATCAAACCGCTTCGCGATCAATTTACCAATTCACCGGGAATTGCCGGTGCTTCAATATTGGGAGACGGATCAGTATCTCTCATTATCGATGTAAGCCAGCTTCTGGAGCTGGGGCTTAAAAAAGAAATGGAGCAGCGCAGGATCCGCGAAGCTTCTACAACTGGCAGGTAAAATATGGCGGCAGTAATGAGAGATTTAGAACAGGTAAACGCCGACTTGCAGGAACAGAAAGAACGCGTAGAAAATGTCGATTTTAAAATGGTAACTTTTTCGCTTGCCGGAAAAGATTACGGCGTTGATATCATGAATGTTAAAGAAATCGCAAAGGCAGACAAGTTTACATATGTACCTAATGCGGCATCTTATGTACGCGGTGTGTATAATCTCCGCGGTGATATTATCCCGATTATCGACCTTAGGCAGTTTTTCCATTTATCTGTAGAAAGCAGAAGTGACAATCTGGAAAATATGCTTATTCTGCATATTAATGATCAGGTTTACGGAACAATCGTAGATAAAATTGATAAAGTTGTAGGAATAACAAAAGAATCGATTCAGCCGCCTCATCCTATTTTCGGCGACATTAATATCAAGTTTATAAGCGGCGTTGTAGAAAAGCAGGGTGACCTTTACATCATTTTGGATGTTGTCCGCATTTTTACAGTTTCAGACGAAGAAAAAAACAAATCACGCGCTGCAGTCAGCGATGGAGAATATTTCGTTCCGGCTTCTCCTTCCGGAGATCAGGCAGCGTCTCAGCGGGCAACTGCCGATTCAGCTATTGGTTTTATCCAGGAAAGTCTTTCCGCTTTACGCAGATTTGTTGTTTCCGGTATTAACGAAACATGGCTGCGAAGACGTTTTGCCGAATGGAGCGCCGGCCGCTCGGGCGAAGGTTTACAGTTACGAAGCGCAACGGAAGCCGATGACTTCCTTAATACTTTCCCGTCTCCGTGTTCAGGTGAATTCTGGAGCGATTCCTATGCTAATGCAGTTAAGAAAGCCTTGCCGGAAAATTCTGCCGGAAATATTAATGTCTGGAATGTTGGCTGCGGAAAGGGCTATGAAACTTTTTCATTTGCCTGTATACTTAAATCCAGGTATCCTAATGCACATATCAAGATATGGGCAAACGATAATGATATAATGTCTGTTTCGCAGGCGCCTAACATGTCTTTCGATCTTGAAGAACTGCCGGAATTCTGCAGACCTTTTATGGTACGCGGATCAAGCGGTTATTCATTTAATCAGTCTATAAAGGACTCGATTATTTTCGAATACCATGATATAACTAACGAAAATACCCTGCCTGATGTTGATATTATTCTGGCAAGGGATATTGTTTCGTTTCTGCCGGCGCAGGAACAAACAAGAATTTTAGCGGATTTTACTGAAAAGCTAAAAAACCGCGGAATTGCCATCATGGGAAGAAACGAAGTATTAACAGGCGGCGGCTGGCAGTCAGTTGCAGATGATCCGGTGTCAGCTTACATGTATAGCAATTGATTGTTTTGAAAAAAGTCGAACAGACATACAAAATTGGAAGGAGTGAATTATGAGAGTTGAGTATATCAACCCCTTTGTGGAATCTGCTTTTACTGTATTAAAAGAAGTGTTGAATTCAGAAGTTAAGCGCGGGGATATTTATCTTAAGCCTACTTCAATGTCCATCATGGGCGTAGCCGCTCTTGTCGGTCTTGCCGGTGATGTAGAAGGACGCGTTCTTTTTGATATGACAAAAGAATCTGCTTTATTTGTAGCCGGTAAAATGAACAATGAAAATTTTACAGTTCTTGACGAACTTGCCAAGGCAACTATCCAGGAACTTGCGAATATGATTACAGCTCAGGCAGTAACAAAACTTCATGATCTTGGCTTTAAATTTGACCTTACTCCGCCAGCACTCTTTACAGGCGATAACATGGAAGTTTCCACTAACCTTGGCGAAGTAGAAGCCCTTATTGTTCCAATGGAACTTGGTCCCAATTTAAAGATCGAAGTTAACGTCGCTATCCGCGAACGAGTTAAATAAGATTACCCAGCCTCCAGCATCTTTTAAAGATGCTGAATGTTGGGGCAGTTAGCTCAGTTGGTTAGAGCACCAGCTCGACACGCTGGGGGTCACAAGTTCGAGTCTTGTACTGCCCATTATATTTTTTGAATATCTCTTGAATTAGCATTTTTCCGGTATTATAATTAATGTAATGAAAAAAGGATTAATTCTATTATTACTGTTTATTCCTGCCTTATGTGTTTTTGCAGACCCGGGCTTGCGGATTACTGTAGAAGAAAATAATACAGGGCTTACAATCACAGGCTCAACTGGCAGGGCTCATACGCTTTCAATTCCTGAAACCATCGATGGAAAGAGAGTTACTGTAATCGGCGACAGCGCTTTTATTAATAAAGGTTTAAGAGAAGTCACAATTCCCGATTCTGTAACGGTAATAGGAGACGGCGCTTTTTCCTACAATAGACTGGAAACTGTGGTGATCGGAAACAATGTAACAAGCATTGGCAGGGGAGCGTTTACAAGCAATAGGCTGATAAATGTTACGCTAGGTTCTAGTATTGCTGCAATAGGCAAAGGCGCGTTTTCTGATAACCGGATAGAAACGATAGTTCTTCCCGATACTGTTCTGGTAATCGACGATTATGCATTTTTCAGCAACAGATTAAGAAATATCGATATTCCTGCAAATGTAACCACGATAGGAGAAGGCGCATTTTCCGGCAATAGGCTTACATCGGTAGTAATTGGAACAAGGGTTACAACCATAAGAGACGGCGCGTTTTATAATAATTTTATTACAAGTGTTACGATTCCTGCATCGCTGGAAAGACTTGGAAACCGGGCATTTGATGCGCGTTCATCGGACGGCAGAATAAGAGGTAATATTGTATTTGCCGATGTAAGCGGAAACATTCTTTATACAACGGCAAATAATTTTGATGCTTTTTTTGCAAGTAATGGAAGAAGAGCCGGCAGATATGTTTTATCTGAAGGTAACTGGAGAATGGAATAAAATTTTTTGTTTAAATATTTTCCGGGATATCTCACGTAAGTGACGTACGTGATGTTTTACGTAAGTGACGTATTGACAATAAATCTGAATTTTCCTACAATGAGTAAAATAATCCAATCTAAAACAGGAGAAATATCAATGAAAAAAACCGGTGTAATTTTAATTGCAATTCTTGTATTGTTTGCAGCTGCTTGTACAAGAGGGCCTAGCCAGAGAAATGTAGAAGCATTCGAACTTGCGCTTATTACTGATATCGGCACTATCGATGACAAATCGTTTAATCAGGGTTCATGGGAAGGCCTTGTAAAGTATGCAAGAGAACACAATATATCCCACAGACCTTATCAGCCTGCAGAACAGAGTGAAAATGCCTATCTTATGGCAATTGACCTTGCAGTACGCGGCGGCGCAAAACTTATTGTAACTCCAGGTTTTCTTTTTGAAGGTTCAATTTTCGTAGCGCAGGATCGCTATCCTGAAGTACATTTTGTTCTTGTAGACGGCGTACCAAATAACGGCGACTGGGCAAATGGTCCGATATTTAGAACTGCAAACAATACTGTCGGCGTTCTTTATGCAGAAGATCAGGCAGGTTTCCTTGCAGGATATGCAGCAGTAAAAGACGGAAACAGAAGACTTGGTTTTGTCGGCGGAATGGCTGTTCCTGCAGTTGTTCGTTTCGGTTACGGTTTTGTTCAGGGCGCAGAATATGCAGCTCAGGAATTAGGACTGCCGGTTGGCTCTGTAACTATCAATTATCACTATACAGGCGGTTTTTCCGCAACACCGGAAGCTCAGGCTTTATCAGCTTCATGGTTTAACAGCGGCGTAGAAATTATCTTTGCTTGCGGCGGCGCAGTTGGAAACTCTGTAATGGCAGCGGCAGAACAGGCAAACAAAAAAGTAATCGGTGTTGATGTTGATCAATCCGGCGAATCCCCCACCGTTATAACATCTGCAATGAAAGGGCTTCAGTCATCTGTTTATGATTGTATTTCAGATTTCTATGCAGGCAGATTCCCCGGCGGGCAAACACTTGTTTTTAAAGCGGCAAATAACGGCGTTGGACTTCCAATGGAAACATCAAAATTTGATACATTCAGTTTAGCTGACTATAATGCAATTTATCAAAGACTTGCTAATCTTGAAATTCAAAGGATGGAAAATCTGGCAGAAGACGGAAGCCCAAGAGTGGTTCCTGTACGTATCGTCAGAATTACAGAAGTTAGGTAATGTAATTAAAATGGATTTTACCGTTGAAATGACCGGGATTACTAAAGTATTTCCCGGTGTTGTTGCTAACGAGGATGTTACGCTTCAGTTAAAAAAAGGTGAAATCCATGCATTACTGGGAGAAAACGGGGCGGGAAAATCCACCCTTATGAGTATCCTTTTTGGACTTTATCAGGCCGAAAAGGGTACAATTAAAAAAAACGGAGAAACGGTTCGTATACTTGGACCGAACGATGCAAAAAAACTGGGAATCGGCATGGTTCACCAGCACTTTAAACTTGTTCATAATTTTACAGTTCTGGAAAACATTATTCTTGGCGCAGAAACTGTCAAATACGGCATTCTGAAATTAGACAGTGCACGCAAACAGGTAATGGACTTATCAAAGCATTATAAACTTGAAATTGATCCAGATGCCCTCGTTTGTGATATTACTGTCGGAATGCAGCAGAGAGTAGAAATTTTAAAAATGTTATACCGCGAAAATGAAATTTTAATTTTTGATGAACCTACGGCAGTTCTTACTCCGCAGGAAATCGAAGAGTTAATGCATATAATGAAAAATCTTGTGGCAGAAGGCAAATCGATTCTTTTTATTACGCACAAACTGGATGAAATAAAAGCAATTGCAGACAGATGTACTGTGCTTAGAAAAGGAAAGTGCGTTGGAACAGTAGATGTAAGTTCTGTTTCCAAAGAAGAATTGTCAGAGATGATGGTAGGAAGAAAAGTAAATTTTTCTGTAGAAAAAAAAGAAACTCAGCCGGGCGAAGCAATTTTAAAAGTAGAAAATCTTACCATAAACAGCAAAACTCACGGAAAAGCAATAGTTAACAATGCAAGTTTTAACGTTCGTTCCGGCGAAATTGTCTGTATAGCAGGAATAGACGGAAACGGGCAGCAGGAACTTGTTTCTGCAATTGCAGGAATGCTTCCGCCGGACAGCGGCCGTGTTTTTCTTAAAGGAAATGAAATTACTCACAGCGATATTCGTTCAAGAAAACTTTCGCATATTCCGGAAGACAGGCAGAAACACGGGCTTGTATTGGACTATAATCTTGCGTTCAATCTTGTTTTGCAGAATTATTTTAATCCAAGGTTTCAGAAAAACGGATTTTTAAAATTCGGCGAAATTAACAATTTTGCAGATAATTTAATAGAAACTTTTGACATTCGCTGCGGCAGCGGCTCGCGTACAATTGTCCGCAGTATGTCCGGCGGGAATCAGCAAAAAGCTATTATTGCGCGGGAGATTTCGCGCGACTCGCCGCTTTTGGTTGCAGTACAGCCGACAAGAGGGCTTGATATTGGCGCTTGTGAATATATTCACAAACAGCTTATTGCGGAGCGCGATAAGGGCAGGGGAGTATTGCTAGTTTCACTGGAACTTGATGAGGTAATGGATGTCTCCGACAGAATACTTGTCATATTCGAAGGAAAACTTGTTGCAGATGTAAAACCAAAAGAAGTAACGTTTCAGGAGCTTGGATTATATATGTCAGGTTCCAAACAGGACGCTGCATGAAAATGAATATCTTTCAAAAGTGGTTTCCGGAAAAAAAGCTGATTATTCCGGAATCAATGTTTGATGTTATATCTTCCGGAGCAGCAATTTTTGTTGGTCTTCTGGCAGGGTTTATAATTTTGCTTATAAGCAACGCATCTCAGGCAGTATATGCTTTTGAAACCATTCTTATAAGCGGCTTTTCTACGATGAACGACCTTGGCCAGGTTCTTTATTTTGCAACTCCGATAATACTTACAGGACTCTCTGTTGGTTTTGCTGCAAGAACAGGACTTTTTAATATTGGAGCTGCAGGACAGTTTATTGTGGGAGCTTATGCTGCAGTGCTTGTCGGCGTTAGATGCGATTTTATTCCAGGGCATTTACTTTGGATAACTGCTCTTCTTGCAGCTTTGCTTGCAGGCGCTCTTTGGGGAGCTATTCCCGGAATTTTTAAGGCGCTCTTTAATGTAAATGAAGTTATAGCATGTATCATGACAAATTATATTGGTATGTATCTTGTAAACTATTTAGTTACGCAGACAGTTTACGACTCAATGCGGAACCAGAGTATGCGCGTAATGGATAATGCAAATCTTCCCAAATTGGGAATGGATAAAATATTTTTGGATGGTTTTATTGTTTCCAGCGTTAATTCCGGAATTATAATTGCAGTTGTTTTTGCAGTACTAATGTATTTTATTTTGGAAAAAACTGCTTTTGGTTATGAATTAAAAGCATGCGGTTATAACCGCGATGCAGCGCGGTATGCAGGAATTAACGAAAAGCGCAGTATTATTCTTAGCATGACTATAGCAGGTTCACTGGCAGGTCTTGGCGGCGCGCTTCTGTTTTTATCTGGTTCAGGAATAAATATAACCGTTGTAGATATGCTTGCACAGGAAGGTTTTAACGGCATTCCTGTTGCTCTTTTGGGGCTGAACAATCCCATAGGAATTATTTTTTCTGCACTTTTTATTGCATACCTTAATGTCGGCGGCTTTAATATGCAATTATACGATTTTGCTCCTCAGGTAATAGAAATTATAATAGCCGTTATCATCTACTTTAGCGCTTTTGCGCTTCTTGTAAAAGGATTTATTGTTTCCTTTAATAAAAGAAGAAAAATAGACAGGAAAGAAGAAGGCGGCAGTGCATGAATTTAATTTATTTTCTTGTTCAGCAAACAATGTTTTTTTCCATTCCTCTTTTAATTGTTGCGCTCGGCGGAATGTTTTCTGAACGTTCCGGTGTAATCAATATTGCTCTGGAAGGAATAATGATTATAGGTGCATTTGCTGGTATTTTATTTATTAACTTTGCACAGCAATCCATGTCCGGGCAGAGTGTTTTAATAATGGCAGTATTTGTTTCCGCATTTACAGGTGTTGCAGTTTCGCTTCTTCATGCCTATGCAAGCATCAATTTAAAAGCTAATCAGATAATCAGCGGTACGGCAATAAATATGCTCGCTCCTGCTGTTGCAATTTATATTGCGCGGACAATACGCAGTGTACAGCAAATACCTTTTGTGAATCAATTCCGCATAGATAAAGTTCCTCTATTCGGCGATATTCCTGTATTGGGGCCAATGCTGTTCAGGAATACATATTTTACTACTTTTTTGGGTTTTTTTATTCTTGCATTTTCTGCATTTTTACTTTACAAAACCAGCTTTGGGCTTCGCTTGCGCTCATGCGGCGAACATCCGCAGGCGGCGGATTCTCTGGGCATAAATGTATACGTTATGCGCTATTCAGGTGTAATGATTTCAGGTGCGCTTGCAGGACTCGGCGGGCTTGTGTTTGTAATTCCTACATCAATAGAATTTAATCCGGAAGTTTCCGGTTATGGGTTTTTGGCTCTTGCAGTTTTAATTTTCGGGCAATGGAAACCCGGCCGTATTCTTGTAGCTGCATTCTTTTTTGGTCTAATGAAAGCAATATCATCTTCTTATTCCGGCATTTCATTCCTTGTAGCAATTAATATACCTGCTTATTTTTACAAAATGATACCTTTTATTGCCACTTTAATTGTATTGGCTTTTAGTTCAAAGTATTCTCAGGCGCCAAAAGCAGAAGGAATACCTTACGACAAAGGACGCCGGTAAAAGCAGCCGATAAAGGAGAAAAAATGGAAAAGCAGTATCATATTGGTTTTGATAACAGCCATGGTGCGTTATACGCAATTCTCCCCGGCGACCCAGGGCGTGTAGAAAAAATTGCATCACATCTGGAAAACCCGCATTTTTACTGTCAAAACCGCGAATATACAACATGGCTGGGCGGAATAAACGGCAAAAAAGTTTTGGTAATGTCTACAGGAATGGGCGGCCCTTCAACAGCTATTGCAATAGAAGAACTGTTTAAAACAGGCGTTTTTAATTTTATAAGAGTAGGAACTTGCGGCGGAATGGCTCTTCCTGTTACAGGCGGTGATATAGTAATAGCTTCCGGTGCAATCCGTCAGGAAGGAACAACGCGCGAGTATGTTCCAATTGAATTTCCTGCTGTTGCAAACTTGGATATTACAAACGCTCTTGTAGAAGCTGCAAAAAATCTGCGTTTAACGTGGCACACAGGAATAGTTCAATGCAAAGATTCTTTTTACGGACAGCATTCACCGGATCGTATGCCCGCAGGTTATGAACTTAACAGCAAATGGGAAGCCTGGAAAAAAGCCGGCTGTCTTGCATCGGAAATGGAAAGTGCAGCTTTGTATATAGTAAGTCAGATTTTAGGCGCACGTTCCGGCTGTGTGCTTAACGTTGTATGGAATCAAGAACGCGAAAAAAAAGGCATGAGCAACCCTCACTGCCACGATACAGAAGCTGCAATTAAAACAGCGGTAGAAGCCGTAAAAATATTGATTAACAAAAATTGATCCGTGTAAAAACTAAAGTTACAGGAGAGACATGTGTATAAGCCAGTAAATGTTAGAGTCAATTTTCCTAAACTAGAAGAAGAAATCCTTGAATTCTGGGAAAAAAATGATATTTTTCAAAAATCTTTAAAAATGCGGAAAGACCAGCCGGGCGCAAAAGAGTTTGTTTTTTATGACGGACCTCCCTTTGCTACGGGGCTTCCGCATTTTGGGCATTTTGTTCCCAATACAATAAAAGATATAATTCCGCGATACCAGTGCATGAAAGGCAGAATAGTAGAAAGAAGATTCGGCTGGGATTGCCATGGGCTGCCTGTAGAAAACTTAATAGAAAAAGAACTTGGTTTAAATTCCAAAACTGCAATAGAAGAATTCGGCATTGCAAAATTTAACGAAGCATGCCGCGCTTCTGTACTGCGTTATGTGCAAGAATGGCGTCAGACAATTACGCGCCTTGGACGCTGGGTAGATTTTGACAATGACTATAAAACCATGGAACCGGATTACATGGAAACAATCTGGTGGGTTATGAAAATGCTCTGGGATAAAGGTTTGCTTTACGAGGGGCATTACATTCTTCCTTATTGTCCGCGGTGCGCTACAGTTCTTTCCAACCACGAGCTTAACCTTGGCGGGTATAAAGACGTACATGACCCTGCTATCACCGTAAGGTTTAAAATAAAAAATGAAAAAGATATTCCGCCAAATTCATATTTTCTTGCTTGGACAACAACTCCATGGACGCTTCCGTCTAATCTTGCTTTAACTGTGGGCGCGGATATTGATTATGTTTTAATAGAAGATTTATCTGCATCGTGTAATTATATTCTTGCAGAGGCAAGACTGCCTGTTTATTACAAAACCGAAACCGGCAATGCAGCTAATCAAGAAGTTAATAATCAATATAAAATAATCTGGCATAAAAAAGGCGAAGAACTTTTAGGGCTTCAATATGAACCGCTTTTGCCGTATTTTAAAGATACTCCGAATGCATTTCGTATTTTCCTTGGCGATTTTGTTACAACAGAAGACGGTACAGGTATTGTTCATACAGCTCCTGGTTTCGGCGAAGACGATGCCCGTGTATTAAAAGGAAGCGGCATACCTGTAATTTGCCCTGTAGATGCCGAATGCCGTTTTACTGAAGAAGTAACAGATTTTTCCGGTTTATATGTAAAGGATGCAGACAAGGGAATCATAGAAAAATTAAAACAAGAAGGCAAACTTGTAAAACGCGATCAGCTTCTTCATGCATATCCGCACTGCTGGAGATGTTCAAGCCCGCTTATCTACCGTGCTGTTGGTTCATGGTTTGTCAGTGTAGAAAAAATAAAAAATGACATGCTGGAAGCAAATAGTCAAATCTACTGGATGCCTGAACATATAAAAGAAGGGCGATTCGGCAAGTGGCTGGAAGGCGCACGCGATTGGGCAATATCCAGAAGCCGTTATTGGGGGAACCCGCTTCCAATATGGCGATGCGATGAATGCGGAAAAACAATTTGTATAGGAAGCCGCGAAGAGCTTGAAAAACTTTCAGGTGTATACCCGCAGGATTTACATAAACATTATGTCGATGAAATAACAATTCCGTGCTGTAAAAACGGCGGCTCATGCTGCGGTAAAATGATACGTGTTCCGGAAGTTTTAGACTGCTGGTTTGAATCAGGCGCAATGCCGTATGCACAGAGCCATTATCCTTTTAAAAACAAGGAATTTTTTGATAGTCACTTTCCTTCCGATTTTATAAGCGAAGGACTGGATCAAACACGCGGCTGGTTTTATACCCTTACAGTTCTTGCCGCTGCATTGTTTAAAAAACCTGCGTTTAAAACCTGCGTTGTTAACGGTCTTGTTCTGGCAGCCGACGGAAAAAAGATGAGCAAAAGTCTCCGCAACTATACAGACCCTAACGAAGTTATTAACCTGTTCGGCGCGGATGCGCTTCGTCTTTTCCTTGTGCATTCCGCTGTTGTAAAAGCAGACGACCTTCGTTACAGCGATGATGGCGTACGCGAAGTAATGAAAAGTTTAATAATTCCGCTGTGGAATGCTTATAGTTTTTTTGTAACATACGCAAATATCGATAATGTTACACCCGCATCCGCGCCGGAAAAATGCGTTAATCCGCTGGATCAATGGATACTTTCTGAAACACAAACCCTTATCGAAAAAACCGGCGGCGCTCTTGATTCCTGCGATCTTTCACGCGCTATAGATCCAATTTTAAAATTTATAGACCTTCTTAATAACTGGTATATACGCCGTTCGCGCCGCCGTTTTTGGCGTTCTGCCGGTGCAGACGGCGAAAATGACAGCGACAAACTGGAAGCTTACGGTACATTGTACGAAGCGCTCAAAACACTTATAACTGTTTCTGCCCCTTTTATGCCGTTTATAACCGATGCAATTTGGCAGAATCTGCGCAAAGATAACGATCCTGAATCTGTGCACCTTTGCGATTTCCCTGATGTAAACGAAAAACGCCGTGATAAAGCGCTGGAGTTCCGCATGGCATCTGTTATGTCTGCAGTTTCGATAGGCCGCTCCCTTCGTTCTCAGTACAATATAAAAATGCGGCAGCCGCTTCGCAAAGCAGAACTTGTTACGCGCAATCAGGAAGAAAAAAAATCTTTAATCGAAATGTCAGATATTATCCGCGAAGAACTAAATGTTAAAGAACTTGTTTTTTCCGAAAACGAAGAAGATTTAATCGAATACGAAGTAAAAGCAAATTTCCGCATTCTGGGAAAAGAACTTGGAAAAGATATGAAAGCCGCCGCAGCAAAAATAGAAAAACTTTCGCATTCCGAGATTCAAAGCGTTATGGAAGGCGCATCTCTTTCTATAGATATATCCTGCGAAGACGGCAGTGTAAAGCCGCTGGAAATAACTGCAGAAAAGCTTGATATCCGCCGCAATGAAAAAGCATCTTTGCGTGTTTTAAACGAAGGAACTCTTACTATAGGTCTTGATACAGAAATAACGCGCGAACTTAGTATGGAAGGCGATATACGCGATTTAATCCGCGGAATACAAAACACGCGCAAAGAAATTGGACTTTCTGTAACAGATCGTATAGAACTTTTTGTTCATGGTTCGGAATCATTAAAAGAAGCATGGGATTGTTTTAAGGAAACCGTTGCAGAAGAAACGCTTGCGCCAAAAGCCGAATGGGTAAAAACAGACGGGCAGATTTCGTTAGGAACTGCAGCCGAGCCTGACAGTAAGGCAGGCAAAGGTTCCCCTCTTGCAGATGGAGAAGATACATGGTTTGTAAAAATCCAAAAAATATAAGTCTTTTCTGTGTTATATTTTTATCTGCGGTTTTTTTCTCTTGTCAAAGTTTGCCTAAAGCGCCGCAGGCTTTTTTGCAGGAATCGCGTTTTGTTCCGCTTGATACCGGCGCATCGGTATATATTTTTTCCAATGTAAAACAGGCAAGGCAGATAATCGAACTTTTACCAATAGAAGAATTAAAAGACAGGCAGATTCGCCGAATGTTAGACAGAACAGATTTTGTTGCAGCGGCTTTTTTTCCTCCTGGCAGTGCAAAGCGGTTTCAGCTTGTAACATGGGGAAACTATCCCAGTTCACGTATTAGAATTGCATTCAGATCAAATAAAAATTGGAAAGAACGAACTGCCGCAGACGGATATAAATACTGGCACTCGGCGCCTGACAAACTTTCCATTAAACTTTCTTCCAGACAGGTTTTTGTTCTGGCATCATTAAATGATTCGCCTTCTGACCCTGTTTATAGAAACCCGGGCGCTCAAATACCGGAAGGATTCGGCGATTTCGGACAGGCAGCTCTTCTTTCATGCTGGATAGAAAACCCTGGTCCTGCAATTTCCAGATTGATGAATGAAGCGGGAGTACCGCTCAGGTTCCCTGTACAAAAGCTTTTTATTAATTTTTTATCCGCAGGAAAATCCACAGCAGGTTCAGAAAACATTTATGAAGCAGTATTAAGGTTTCAGTTTGATAACCCCTCGCAGGCTCGCGGAATGGCAGCTCTCCTTAATTTGGCTTCCGGTTTTGTGTCCGATGATCAGTTTTTTATGCTGCTAACGGCGAATCCGCCAGTTCAAAACGGGAATAACCTCGATATAAAAACAGCGCCTCTTGGTATAAAAGAGCTATCTTTACTTTTTGAAATTATTTCATTATATTAAGGGTAACTATGCCAACATATGAATATGAATGTAAAAGCTGTTCACATAGTTTTGAAGCTTTTCAATCCATGAGCGAACCGCCCTTGAAAGATTGCCCGGATTGCGGAAAAGAAGTCCGCAGGATTATCTTTGGCGGAGCCGGTATTATTTTTAAAGGTTCCGGTTTTTATGTAAACGACGGAAAAAAAAGTAAAAACGATGTCAAACCTGAATCAAAACCAGCTTGTCCAAAAGCAGGCGACAGCGCACCTTGCGCAAAATGCCCGGCGGCGCAAACAGCATAATGCCAAAACAAAAACCGTTATTTTTTTGCGATAACTGCAGTTACGAAGTAGGGGATGATTTAAAAACCTGTCCGTATTGCGGCAGAAATTTTGTTTCGGTGCGCTGCCCAATCTGCGATTATTCAGGGCCGGACAGAATGTTTCAAAGCGGCTGCCCCATGTGCGGTTATTCCGCTCCTCCCAAACCGAAAACGCCTAAACCAGCAAAGAAAAAACCAGGCCGCAAAAATATCCCTGCAGATGAACCGCTTCCTTTTTGGACATACTTATTAACCTTTATAGCTCTTTTAATAGTTATAGCTATTTTTTCCTGGTTAATTACAAAGTAGCAAAAGCACACCTGCAAGCATATGCACCTTTTATGAAATTACAGTTTTGCTATCTCATCTAGAGAGAGCCCGGTGATTTCGTGTACAAACTCTGGCGTAGAACCCTTAGCTAAAAGTTTCTTTGCTGTTTCATTGTCTTTATGTGTACTGCATTCTTCCCAAGCTTCCTGTCTGCCTACTTCTCTGCCTTCTTGTCTGCCTACTTCTAAGCCATCTTCGCGGGCTTCTTCCCACCAGACCTTCTTTGCATCTTCCAGATTCCATTCTTCCAACAGCATATTTAATACCTCCGAGGCATGTATTTC
>WQWU01000014.1 GCA_009785215.1 Treponema sp.
GTGTATATTTTTAAAGTACAGACACGAACACGGAATGGAGCCATTAATTAAAGAATTATGCTTTAGGGAGGAGGGAATAATGAGAGCGGATAAGGAAGTCAAAAAACACGATCGCAGCTGGCTAAAATATATGCGGAATGTAAGCAGAGAAAAAGACAGAATCGACGAAAGATATAGAAACATAGCTGCTTATAAAAGGGGTTGTGAGGAAGAAAAAATAAGAAGTATGGAAAAAATCCAAGAAAAAACACTCATTATTGCTCGAAAACTTTTAGCAGAGGGTTCTACTCCAGAATTTATCCAGAAAATAACTGAACTTTCGTACGAGGAAATAAATAAATTATAACGTAGTATAGTTGTTCGCAGTTTTTACTTGATTAGTTTAGATTGCGAATAGCACTTTGTGCCTCTGTGCCTTTGTGTGAAGTTTATTTAAAAACCTCCGTGTCCTTTGCGCCCCTGTGCCTTTGTGTGAACTCTTCACCCTCGTGTGAACTCTTCATAAAAAAACGCTAGTTGATTATTTTTCTACAATATTGTACATTTTACTAAAATGAGGTGTAAAAATGGACAATAATCCCCCTTTTAATACCCAGTTCGATAAGATAGAGCGGCCAATCGGCGCAAAATTGATAATTATCATAACGGCATTATTATTATTATCGCTGGGAGCAATAACAATACTTGCTTCGGCGCTAATTTCTAACGATATACGAATCACTGCCGAGGACAACAATTATACAATAAACAGGCGATCTGCCCAGGAAGCCGAAAACTTTTTAACAATGGTGCGCTCAAATACCCTGGTTTTACTTGATACCATAAATGCGGCAGGCACAGCTTCGCCGGTTGCGCGCTTGGCATCGGACTTTTTCTTTGAACGAAACCAGCAGATTGCTTTTATCGGCGTGGTTCGCGAAACTGCAAACGGCTATAATTTAATAAGAAGCCTTACAAATGAAAGGTTTTTTCTTTCAAATGAACTCGATTTTTCTGTAACTGGCGTTTTTCTTTCTGTTCATTAGGATGAACTAAAACAATCCTGCGCAGGCGAAACCCTCCTTATAAATGCCGCTCCCTTGTTCGGCAGTCCGGTACTGGCGCTGATTTTCCCATGGCAGGAGACAGGCGAAGAAAACGCGGCTGTCGTTTTCTTTTCGTCAAATTCGCTTACAGAAACATTTGCTACCGGCACAAATCTTTCCTATATGATAAATAATAACGGCGATTATCTTGTCCACGCCGATTATGAATTAATACGTTCAGTTGTTAATGCTGCAAGCTCTCCGTTTATTATCAGTATGCTGGAAAGCCCGTCTTCCAATTTACAGACACTCTACAGGGATACAGACGGCCAAAGATACTTTGGCGCATACAGGGAAATTTGGGCAAACGCGGCAGTTGTTACAATAATACCTTACAATATTGTGTTCGAAGGAATTGCAGCAACAACAAGGCGCAATATCTTTTTAACAGGCGCAGTTCTTTTCCTGTCAATTATTTTTATCTGGTTTTTTAGTAAAACAGTAAGTGTTCCTCTTAAAGCTCTTGCGGCAGCAGCAGCGCAGATAGAAGGCGGAAACTTTGAACTGCATTTAAAACCAAAAACAAAAGACGAAGTAGGTTATTTAACAAAAAGTTTCCAGAAGATGAGCGGCGCTCTTGGAATATTCGGCAGGTTTACAAACCGCGAAATCGCAGTACGTGCAATGCGCGGCGAAATAAAACCCGGCGGACTTCCGAAACACGCTACAATTTTCTTTTCTGATATCCGCGGATTTACGGAAAAATCAGAAAACTTTACAAAAGCATTCGGAGACGGAGCTTCCGACAAAATTGTTTTTTGGCTGAATGAATACTTTACCAGAATGGTAGATTGTGTAGAAAAAACCGGCGGTGTTGTAGATAAATTTATAGGCGATGCCGTAATGGCGCATTGGGGAACGGCATATTCTGCAGGAAGCCCGGAAGAAGATGCTTTTAACGGAGTGCGAGCTTCTATAATGATGCGTGAAGCTCTTTTGGAATTAAACAATAAACGCGAAACAGGCGATATTGGCAGCCCATCGATACAAATCGGATGCGGTCTTAACTCCGGTATTGTTACAGCAGGTCAGCTTGGAAGCGAACAGCGCATGGAGTATACGGTTATAGGAGATCCTGTTAATCTTGCAAGCCGTACAGAAGCTTTAAATAAACCGCTTGGAACAGATATTCTAATTACAGAAGACACATATAATCTTACAGGAGACCGGTTCATAACAGAAGAAATGCCGTCTGTTACTGTAAAAGGAAAAGAAAAACCTGTACGCATTTTTGCAGTAGTTAATTTAAAAGAAGCGCAGGGCCCGCAGACTTTGGCAGAGCTTAGAAATCTTTTGGGAATACAGCCTCCGGATACAAATGTAGATTTAGATTCAGAAGAAAAAAAATATAAAATAGGTAACAGCTCCGCAGGAGATGACAGCTCCGCAGGAGGCGGCAACACATGAAAGAGCCGCGCTTTGAGTATCAGCTCAGGCAAAGTTTACTTACTGACGTTATTGTAACATTTTTATGCGTCATTGGATTTTTTTTATGTCTTCTTTTTTTCTGGAACGATTTAAACATGACGCTTCTAAGGTTAGGTGAAACTCAGATAGGAACAATAACATTCAGATACAATACTGCACAGCGCCGTTTTGTAGACAGAGTATTATGGGACAGGCTCAGAAACGGTTCTCCTGTTTATAACGGAGACGTTATCCGCACTGCAGATTTATCGGAGGCTGTAATAAGTTTTACAGGCGGTGATATCATCGAACTATATCCGAACACATTAGTACAAATATTTTTAAATCAAATAGAGTTTACATCGGGCAGTATCAGTATTAATACAGCAGATGATTCAGCAATGCTGATAACATCGGGAACCAATACATTAAATATCGATTCCGGGTCAATTGTTCAAATGGCTGCTTTTAATGACGGCGCTTTTGATTTAACAGTAAGCGAAGGAAATGCTGTTCTTGGGGCACAGGAAGGAGCATTTTCCGGTACGCTAAATGCTGGTGAAGCCGTCAGTTTGAATGTATCAGGTTTAACAGTGGAGAGATCAAGAGCTGCTGCAATTTTTCCGCCTCCGGGTGCTCGTTTATTAACTCAAAGTTCAAATTTTATCAATATCGAGTTTGCCTGGAATAAAATCGGCTACCAAAACGAAGGACAAACTCGCCTGGAAGTAGCTTCAGACAGGAATTTTAACCGTATCTCCTATACTGCAGATACAGAAGCTTCAAGAATATCGCTTAATATCCCGGAAGGAATCTGGTTTTGGCGTGTTTTTCCGCTTTCTGCACCTGCTGAAACACAAAGGACACAGCAAAACCAGAATAATCAGTATTCAAGGCTTACAGTCGTATATAGTGAATTGCCGAATTTAAAAAGCCCGCTACAGGGGCAGGAATTCCGGTACCGCAGCCGCCTGCCGTCTGTTCGTTTTCAGTGGACACCTTCCAGAGACGCTTCTTTTTACATACTGGAAGCTGCAAATAACAGTTCTTTCGAAAATCCTGCTATTTATCAGCAGGTGCGCTCAAGTGATACAAGAGATGTATCAGTTTCTTCTTCGGCTTTGGGCGAAGGTACTTGGTTTTGGCGCGTAACGCCGGTTTACGGACGTGATACTTCAGTAAATTTTCAAGATTCTTCACAGGTAGGTTCTTTTACTATCCGCCGCGGCGCAGAATTATCAGCTCCCCAGCTTTCAGCTCCTGCAAACGAAGCTATCCTTAATATAGAAACAGGAAGACGCGATATTTTATTTTCATGGCGAAGAGAAAACGAAGCAGTTTCTTACACACTGTTAATCGCTGCAGACAGAAACATGAGTTCTCCTGTTATAGAATTAACAGTTCCTGATACATTTTACCGTTACGGTGTAAATGAAACTGTAATTACGCCCGGCACATGGTACTGGGCAGTTAAACAAACAGGCCCGGACGGCGCCCAATCTCCATTGTCCGCGCCAAGGTCTTTCACTGCAAGACACGGAGAAATAATACAGCGCAAAATTTTCCCTCCCGATAACTATACAGTTGCAGATAACCTTTTGCCCGATATGCGTTTTACCTGGAGAACAAATCTGACAGATAACCGTTTTCAGCTTTCTCTTTCACCGGATTTTTCTTCATTTATAATAAATGATTCTGCAGTTTCAGAAGCTTTTAACATTTCCAGCCTGCGAAGCGGTTTGTACTATTGGCGTTTAACAGGTGTCAGCGGATCACAGCAGTTCGAAACTGCTGCCCGCAGTTTTACAGTGGCCGATGCTCTGCCGCCGCCGGATCTGAACCCTCCAGACAGCGGAATATCATCGGGCGACAGCGGAAGGGTAATAATCCAGTACGGCGAACCTGTAAGTTTTAGCTGGGAAACAACTCCGGATGCAGAATTTTATTCTTTTAGAATGTTTAGGGCGGATGATCCGCAGAATGCAGTAATGGAAACGCTTGTTACTGATACATCGTTATATATTGACTTTGATAATATTGCAGAAGGCTCATATATCTGGACTGTTCAGGCATTAGCGCGAGACAGTATTTCTACATCACGTAGAATAGGGCTTTCTTCGTCACAGACAACAATTTTCAGGCATATTCAGCCTGTCGAGCCGGAGCATCCGGTTTCCGGTTTTACTTATGCAGGTTTGGATGCTTCCAGAAGGCCAGATACAGCAAGATGGTCATCTCTGGAAACTCCTTATAATATCCAATTGGTAATTGCAAGAGATCCGCGGATGACAAATATAGTTACAGTTATAAACGAAGAAAATCGTAACGATATACATCGTAACGATGAACATCGTACGTTTACCCTGCCTCGTCTTGCCGCTGGAGATTACTACTGGATGATACGGGCGCAAACTATAGAAGGTTTTGATATTTCTTCCCGCACTCCTGCGTTTTTTAGGGTGCTTCCAATTCCGCTGCTTCCGCTTCCGCAGAATCAAACTCCTGTTAACGGATATACAGTCGGCGCTGCCGATGTAAGAGTAACGCGAAGTTTAAATTTTTCCTGGAACACTGTGCCCGGAGCAAACGGATACCTCTTTACAATAAGTCAGGGAAGGGGAGCAGCGCAAAGATCTGTAATTGAATCATCTGTAATCACGCAGAACAGTTATACAGTAGATGACCTGCGCCTTTTAGGACGCGGAGAGTTTTACTGGCAGGTAGAAGCAGTTTTTGCAGACAGCGGTTTTATAGAACAGCGCGGTCAGACACAGCAGAACAGATTGATTATCGATATACCGCCTCCGCCGCAGATACAAACAAGAGATTCAGGTGTTTTATATGGTTTATAAAAAATACTTGTTTTTTATATTGATTTTCTTTACCAGTTTATTTATAACCCATGCCCAAAACATCAATATTGATTCCGAAACAGATACATATCCGCGTGAAGAAAACGTACCAGTTGATGCAGTAAATTATTATATTGATAGAACCGAAAGAGAACCGCGTTTTATTCAGCGTCTTGTTTGGGATGATGCAGATCTTGCTCTGCGTTATATGGTTGTTATCCAGCGCAGAGAAGCGAACGGTGTATACAGGGAAATAGAAAGACGCAGCGTAGAAACCAATTATGCCGAGGTTTCACTGCCCGTAGGTTATTACAGGTATCATGTAGAAGTTTACGATCTTTTTGATGAATATGCTTATATTACAAGGTGGCGCGAGTTCGAGATATACCTTGCTTTACAGCCGGTGCTTTCCGGTTTCAGCCCGGGTGCATTTTATCTTGACGAAGATGAAGTGTGGGAAATTACCGTTCGCGGACGCAATTTTCTGCCGGAATCGGAATTTTACCTTGTTGACGGAAACAGGATGATAAGACCTATAAGGTTTACCTCCGATGGAACCTCGGCTTTTTTGGTATTTTCCGGCGTATCTCTTTTTACAGGAAAATTCGAGGTTTATGTGCAGAATCCCGGCGGTCTTGATTACAGTCTTGGAACTTTTACAATTGCCAACAAAAAGCCCTTTGATATAAACCTTTCCCTGGGATACGCTCCATTGTTTCCAGTTTATGGTTATTTATTTAAAGACGGCGATTTAGACGCGCCTTTTCCTTCGGCTGTTTTTCCTCTTGGAATTATAACAAAGGTAAGTTTTGTGCCGTTTAAACGTGTTTGGGGCAATTTGGGTGCAGAAGTTTCGGCATCTTTTTCATATCTTTCTTCTGAACGGGAGTTTTATTCTACCTCTGCTCTTTTATATAATGGGCACCTATCATGTTTATACCAGGTCTATTTCCTGAAAAAGAAATTTGCAGTTAATGTAAACCTTGGAGCCGGGATCACAGCGATGCAGGATTTTCATTATCAGTATACTTTAGGCCCCCCGACAGATAAATTTACAAATATTTTTCCATCGGGAATTGCAGGAATTTCCGCCAAGGTTTTTGTGCATAAAACGGCATATATCAGCCTGGGAACTGATTTTATCCATTTATTTTCTGCAGAAAACCCCATGCCAGGTATTATAAGGCCTTTTTTAATGGCTGGTTATCAATTTTAATCATGAATTTTTTCGATATTTTTTTACTTTATTTTACAAAACCACTTGACTCTTTTTTCTTATTTTGATAGTTTTTGATTTCACCCCCTTTTCTTAAGGGAGTTTTTAAGGAGTTGTTGAAGAATGCCTACTATTAACCAATTGGTCCGTTTTGGACGGCAACAGGTTACTACCAAGACTAAATCCCCGGCTTTAAAGAATTGCCCGCAAAAAAGGGGAGTTTGCACCCGTGTAATGACGGTAACACCCAAAAAGCCCAATTCGGCCCTTAGGAAAGTAGCCCGTGTACGTCTTTCTCATGGTACGGAAGTAACAGCTTATATCCCGGGAATCGGACATAATTTACAGGAACACTCAGTTGTATTAGTCAGGGGCGGACGTGTAAAAGACCTTCCTGGTGTAAGATATCATATTGTTCGCGGCGCAAAAGATACTTTGGGTGTTACAGACCGCAAACGCGGCCGGTCAAAATACGGCGCAAAGAAACCCAAGGCTTAGGTGAAATATGGGAAGAAAGAAAAAAACAATAGATCGAGGCATTTTACCCGATCCAAAATACAACAGTGTGGTTATTTCCAAGTTTGTTAACAGGATGATGTGGGAAGGCAAAAGGTCACTTGGTCTTCGTATCGTTCATGACGCTTTAGAAGTGCTTCAGGCAAAGGTTGATAAAGAACCACTTGAAGTTTTCTTAAAAGCTTTAGATAATGTAAAACCAGTAATAGAAGTTAAGTCACGGCGTGTAGGTGGTGCGACTTATCAGGTTCCTGTAGAAATCCGGGAAACAAGACGCGAAGCTCTTAGCATGAGATGGATTATAGCTGCAGCGCGTGCACGTTCAGGAAAAGGCATGGGAGACCGTCTTGCAGCGGAGCTTCTGGATGCTTATAATAATACTGGTACTGCCTTCAAAAAGAAGGAAGATACACATAAGATGGCCGAAGCCAACAAGGCATTCGCCCATTATCGCTGGTAATTTAAGGTTTGTGATTCCAAACCGTTCGCCGGCAGCTGGTTTTAGCCGCTGGTGAAACAGGTGGAACGATGTGGATATTGCGTATTTAAAACCGCTGATTTTCCGCTTTTTATCGTTTCCTCCTCAAAACAGTATAAATGTACTTAAAGTACAAAGAAAATATATTTAGTGTTCAGTAAGGAGGACACAGATGGCAAAGGATAAATTTAATAGAACCAAACCACACATGAATGTTGGAACAATTGGTCACGTAGATCACGGAAAGACAACTCTTTCTGCAGCTATTACCCAGCACTGCGCCAGGAAATTCGGCGACAAGGTAATGAGTTACGATCAGATTGATAATGCTCCGGAAGAAAAAGCACGCGGTATTACCATTAATACACGTCACCTTGAGTATCAGTCAGACAAGCGCCATTATGCGCACATCGACTGTCCTGGACACGCCGACTATATCAAGAACATGATTACAGGCGCTGCTCAGATGGACGGCGCAATTCTTGTAGTATCAGCGCCTGACTCAGTTATGCCCCAGACCCGCGAGCACATTATTCTTGCACGTCAGGTAGGCGTTCCTAACATGATCGTTTTCTTAAATAAAATCGATCTTCTTGATGATCCAGACCTTGTTGAACTTGTAGAAGAAGAAGTAAAAGATGTTCTTACAGCTAATGGTTTCCCTGGCGACAAAATTCCAATTATCAAAGGTTCAGGTTTTAAAGCAATGTCAGAACCCGATAATCCTGATGCTACAAAATGTATCGATGAGCTTTTGGAAGCAATGGACACATACTTCCCGAATCCGGAACGTGATCAGGACAAACCGTTTATTATGCCGATAGAAGACGTATTTACAATTCAAGGACGCGGTACTGTAGTAACCGGAAAAGTAGAACGCGGTGTTCTTAAGCTTAACGACGAAGTAGAAATTATCGGTATTAAACCAACAAAGAAAACAGTTATTACCGGTATCGAAATGTTTAATAAATTACTTGATGACGCACAGGCCGGCGATAACGTTGGTACACTTCTTCGCGGCGTAGACAAAAAAGACGTTGAACGCGGACAAGTTCTTGCAAAACCAGGTTCAATTAAACCTTTCAGCAAATTCAAAGGTCAGATTTACTGTCTGTCAAAAGAAGAAGGCGGACGTCACAGCCCGTTCTTTACAGGTTATAGACCTCAGTTCTATTTCCGCACAACAGACATTACAGGTACTGTAAAACTTCCGGAAGGCAAGGAAATGGTAATGCCCGGCGACAACTCAGAAGTTATCGGCGAACTTATCTATCCTATCGCAATGGAAAAAGGACTTCGCTTTGCTATCCGCGAAGGCGGAAAAACAGTAGCCTCTGGTCAGGTTACAGAGATTATCGAAGAATAGGTATTTTAATTTGATTTGCCTGACCGTGTTAAAAACGGTTAGGCAGTCATTCAGGCTAACGGAGGAATGATGGCCAAGGAAGGAATACGCGTAAGACTGCGCGGTTTTGATGTTGAATTAATAGATCAGAGCGCGAAATCTATTGCAACGGCAGTTAGAAAAGCCGGAGCAAAAGTAACAGGTCCAATTCCGCTGCCAACAAGAATTAATAAGGTGACAGTTTTACGTTCACCTCATGTAAACAAGAAAGCCCGCGAACAATTTGAAATGCGGACTCATAAACGTTTAATCGATATTGTTAATCCGTCTGCAGAAGTTATGGATTCATTAATGAAACTGGAACTTCCTGCCGGTGTAGATGTAGAGATTAAACAATAAATCTGACCACTTAAAAGCTTGGCTTTGCTAAGCAGTGGTAAGAAAATAATAGCCGTAGACGGTCTGCCTGACTATTTTATGTAGTTAGATTGGATAGCGTGCGGGATGGAGCAATACAATGTTAGGGCTATATGCCAGAAAATTGGGAATGACTCAGGTTTTTGACGATTCAGGAAACCTAATGCCGGTAACGGTAATGAGAGTGGATCCAAATGTAGTTATTGGCACAAAGACAAAAGAAGCTGACGGTTATGCTGCTGTAGTTGTCGGTATAGACGAAGCAAAGAAAAATCGAGTAACAAAAGCCAGAGCAGGGCAGTTTCCGGAAAATATTACACCAAAGAAAAATATTTGCGAATTGCGCGACTTTGAAAAAGAAGTAGCAGTTGGCGATTCTCTTGGTTTGGAAGTACTGGAAGGTATCAGATATGTTGATGTTTCCGGTGTAAGCAAAGGTAAAGGTTTTCAGGGTGTTTTTAAACGTTATGGTTTTGGCGGCGGACGTAAAACTCACGGCTCCAAATTTCATCGTGAACCTGGTTCTACAGGTCAGAACACTTACCCGCACAGAACCTTTAAGAATAGAAAGTTACCTGGCCGCATGGGGCGGGAGAATGTAACTGTATTAAGCCTTAAAGTTGTTAAAACAGATACAGAAAAACAGCTTATTATGGTACACGGCGCAGTTCCCGGTATCAATAAAGGTCTTGTGTTTGTCCGCACTGCGGTAAAGAAGGGACGGTAAATATGAACTGTAAAGTATATTCAAAAGAAGGCAAAGAAGTAAGAACAATGGTTCTTAATGATAATGTTTTTGGTCTGCCTGTTAATGAAGATTTAATATGGTATGCCATAAACAATGAGCTTGCAAACAGAAGAATCGGCAGTGCTTCTACAAAAGGCCGTGCCGAAGTTCATGGTTCAAATGCAAGACCATACAAACAAAAAGGTACGGGGCGTGCACGCCGAGGCGATAAAAAATCCCCAATCCTTGTCGGCGGCGGAACAATTTTTGGTCCCAAACCAAGAGATTTTTCCTATTCAATGCCGAAAAAAGCAAAAAGACTTGCTCTTAAATCAATTCTTAGCTTAAAAGCACAAAGCGACATGTTAAAAATAATCGAAGACTTTTCTATAGAATCCGGTAAAACAAAAGATCTTGCAGCGCTTCTAAAAAACTTTGATCCCGGACTTAGGACTGTAATTATTCTTAAAGATGACGATCCAAAAATCAAACGCGCTGCAGCGAATATTCCATGGGTTAAATACCTTTCCTATAACAGGCTGGAAGCTCATGAACTTTTTTACGGACGTCAGGTAATTATGCTGGAAACTGCGGCAAAAAATCTTAATGATTTTTACGGAAATGAAGGAGCAGAAAAATGATGCAATACGAAGATATATTGATCGAACCTGTACTTTCAGAAAAAGCAAATCAGCTTAGGGAAGAAGGAAAATATGTTTTTAAAGTAGCTCCTTCTGCTACAAAGACGCAAATTAAAGAAGCAGTAAGAAAACTGTTTAATGTAAATCCTGTTTCTTGTACAACGATGGTGGTAGGCGGTAAACCAAAAAGACTGCGCTACCGGTCTGGTTATACTTCTACCTGGAAAAAAGCAATTGTGCGGCTTCCCAAGGATGAGAAGATTGCAATCTTCGAGGGAGTTTAAAGTAGAAAATTATGGCTATTAAAACATATAAACCAATAACACCGGGAATGCGTCAGTACACCAGCGTAGATAACTCAAACCTTACTAAAGGCATTAAACCGGAAAAAACCCTTACAAGAGGAAAGAAAACCGGATCAGGCCGTGATTCAAACGGCCGTATCAGTATGTGGCATAAAGGCGGCGGACATAAACGCAAATACCGTGATATCGATTTTAAACGTGATAAATTCGGCGTTCCGGGTAAAGTAGCAACATTGGAATACGATCCCAACCGCAGTGCAAACATTGCTCTTATTCATTATAAAGACGGCGAAAAGCGCTACATCATAGCGCCCAAAGAATTAAAGGTAGGCGCTGCAATTATCAGCGGCCCTGATGCTTCCATTGAGCCCGGTAATGCTCTTCCATTGGAAAATATCCCATTGGGATTTAGTGTTTACAATATCGAACTTACATTGGGCAAAGGCGGACAGATGGTTCGTTCTGCAGGAGCCAGCGCTCTTATTGCTGCAAAAGAAGGCGAGTATGTAACAGTTAAACTTCCTTCCGGCGAAATGCGCATGGTATTTAAAAAATGTTATGCGACAATCGGCAGTGTTGGAAACGAAGACCACATGAATACAAATATGGGTAAAGCAGGCCGCAAGCGCTGGAAAGGCATTCGCCCGACAGTACGCGGTATGTCAATGAACCCTGTAGATCACCCTCATGGCGGCGGTGAAGGAAGAAGTAAGGGTAAACACCCTGTAACTCCCTGGGGTCAGCCGACAAAGGGATATAAAACCCGCAAGAAAAATAAACCATCATCAAAGTTTATTGTCAGCCGCGGTAAGAAGAAGTAGAGAGGGATTATGTCAAGATCTGTTAAAAAGGGTCCTTTCATCGAAAAGAGCCTGTATAAAAAAGTACTGGAATTGAGTAAGTCGGGAGAAAGGAAGATGATAAAAACCTATTCCCGCTGTTCAACAATTATTCCTGAGATGGTAGGCGGAACAATTTCTGTTTACAATGGTAAAACATGGGTTCCCGTATATATTACGGAAAACCTCGTTGGTCATAAACTTGGCGAGTTTGCTCCTACGCGTATTTTCCGCGGGCATGCAGGCTCCGATAAAAAGGCTTCGGCGAAATAGGCAGGATTATGAAAGAAAAAACAGGTTACAGGGCAATTAGTAAATTCTTAATTGGATCGCCCTCTAAAATAAGGCCGGTAGCAGACCTAGTGCGCCGCAGAACATACCCTGAAGCTATTTCCATTTTGGAAAATATGCCTCACAAGGGAGCAAAGCTTATCCGCAAAACGGTTAAGTCTGCCGCTTCCAATGCGTTATCCGATAACAAAAAACTTGATGAGGATATGCTTTATGTGCGTGAGATATATATCGATGAAGGCCCCCGTCTTAAAAGAATTTGGTTCCGCGGCAGGGGGCGCGCGGATATGCAGTTAAAAAGATTATGTCATATAACTGTAGTAATTGATGAAGCTGTTAAAACGGCTTCATTGGGTGATGCAAAGAAACCTTCAAAAAAGGCGGCTAAATAATGGGACAAAAAGTTAATCCGACCGGTTTAAGAATCGGAATTAATAAGACATGGGGTTCCCGCTGGTATGTCGATCCAAAAGAATATGTCGATGCTCTACATGAAGATTTGCAGCTTCGCAAGATTATTATGGATATGCCCGAAACCAAAGGCGCAGATATTGCAGAATTGGAAATTATCCGTCATCCTCAGCGTATTACAATTACAATTCACACAGCAAGACCCGGTGTTATCATTGGCGTTAAAGGCGCAAACATAGAAAAAATCGGCAACGATTTACAAAAGAAAGTAAGCAAAAAAGTTCAGATTAAAATAAAAGAAGTACGCAATGCAGATAATAATGCACAGATTATCGCTCAGAATATTGCCCGCCAATTGCTTGCACGTTCTTCATTCAGACGCACAATGAAGCAGGCGATTACAAATGCCATTAAAAAAGGCAATGCACAGGGCGTGAAAGTAAGGCTTTCCGGACGTCTTGGCGGAGCAGAAATGTCGCGCACAGAAGAAGCCAAAGAAGGACGTATTCCTCTTCATACATTAAGAGCAGATATTGATTACGGATTCGCCGAAGCTCATACTCCTTTTGGTTCAATCGGCGTAAAAGTTTGGGTTTATAACGGCATGAAGTACGGTAAAGAACAGAAAGAAGACGCAGGCGCTCTCGTCAGAAAACGACGCGATAGAGCTCCTGGCCGGACTGATGGTTCGAGGGGATAGGTAGTTATGCAAAGTCCAAAACGTGTAAAGCGCCGCAAGGTGCAAAGGGGCAATATGCCCGGCAACGCTACAAGGTGTAACAGTGTTGTGTTTGGTGATTACGCTCTTGTTGCTTTGGACAGGATGTGGATCACAAACAGGCAGGTAGAAGCAGCCCGTGTTGCAATTAACCGTCATGTAAAACGCGGCGGTAAAATGTGGATACGCATTTTCTGTGATAAACCTTTTTCCAAAAAACCTGCGGAAACCCGCATGGGTAAGGGGAAAGGCGCTCCGGAATACTGGGTAGCAGTAGTAAAACCCGGAACTGTTATGTTCGAACTGGGCGGCGGTATTAACCGCGCTCTTGCAGAAGAAGCAATGGCTTTGGCAGGTTCTAAACTGCCGATTAAAACAAAGTTTGTCGCACGTTCAGAAATGGAACTTGGGGCTTAAGGAGGCGCAGGATGAAAAATTCATTTAAAACCTTGTCTTATCCCGAGTTAAAAGTCAAACGAGACGAGCTTAAGAAGAAGTATATGGAATTTCGTTTTAAAATGGTTATAGGTCATGTCGATAACCCTTTGCAGAAACGGAATATGCGAAGGCAGATTGCAAGGCTTAATATGTTAATTCATGCGCATGAAACAGCAGAGCAAAAAAAAGAGGCTAAATAATGGCAGAAACAGCAATAGCAAAAGATAAAGCTGCAAGCGGAAAAAAAGAATTTATCGGAACAGTAAAGAGCGATAAAATGGAAAAAACCATTGTTGTTTCTATCGAAACATTAAAGCTGCATCCTCTTTATAAAAAGTATGTCAAGAGAACCAAAAAAGTTAAGGCTCATGACGAAAAGAACGAAGCAAAGATCGGCGATCGTGTCCGTGTAATAGAGTGCAGGCCTATCAGCAAAGAAAAATGCTGGAAGCTTGTAGAAATTATTGAGCGCGCCAAATAAAGGGAGATAGAAGATGGTTCAAGGTGAAAGCTTCCTGAATGTGGCAGATAATTCAGGCGCCAAATTAGTTCAGTGCATAAAAGTTCTGGGCGGCAGCAAACGAAGGTATGCTGGAATTGGCGATATTGTTGTTGTTGCGGTTAAAGAAGCGCTGCCGACATCAACCATAAAAAAAGGCGCTGTAGAAAAAGCGGTTGTAGTGCGTGTGCACAAAGAATATCGCCGCCCGGACGGAACTTATATCAGGTTCGATGATAACGCCTGCGTTATCATCGATGCTGCATTAAATCCAAAGGGAAAGCGTATCTTTGGACCTGTGGCGCGTGAATTAAGGGAAAGAAGCGAGTTTATGAAAATCGTTTCTTTAGCCCCAGAGGTTTTATAACCAAAGGTTATTATAGGAATAGAGGTTATTATGGCAGAAGTTGTACATAAATTTAAACTTAGAAAAGAAGATACTGTCGAAGTTATTGCCGGAAAAGACAGAGGCAAGCGCGGCAGAGTTCTTAAGATTATGCGCGATGCGGATAGAATTGTCGTAGAAGGCGTAAACATTGTAAAAAAAGCAAAGAAGAAAAGAAAACAGTCAGACCGCGGCGGCATTGTCGAGGTTGAAGCTCCTCTTCATTCTTCCAATTTAATGGTGGTTTGCAAAAAATGCGGCCCAACAAGGATAGGTTTTAAGTTTGATAATGAAAATAAAATTAGAATTTGCAGAAAATGCGGGGAGGTCTTGTAATGAGTAAGAACTATGTACCCCGGCTTAAAACAATTTATAAAGAGCAGATAGCTCCTGAAATGTTTAAAGAGTTCGGCTACAAATCGAATATGCAGATTCCCAGGCTGGATAAAATCGTAGTAAGCATGGGCGTTGGCGAAGCTTTGCAGAACAAAAAACTTTTGGATGCCGCTGTAGATACATTAACTCAGATTACAGGGCAAAAAGCGGTAAAGACAAAAGCCAAAAAAAGTATTGCAAACTTTAAAATCAGACAGGGTCAGGAAATCGGCGCGAAAGTTACTCTTCGCGGTAAAATGATGTATGAGTTTTTTGACAGGCTTGTTAATGTCGCTCTTCCGCGTGTTAAGGACTTTCATGGCATTAATCAGAATGCTTTTGACGGCCGCGGAAATTATTCAATGGGAATTCAGGAACAGATTATTTTCCCGGAGATTGATTTTGACAAGATAGAAAAAGTTGCCGGATTAAACATTGTAATTGCAACAACGGCAAAAACAGATGCAGAAGCGAAAGCATTCCTTGCGAAGTTTGGAATGCCTTTCAGGAAATAGGGGGAAGCTTAAAGAATGGCAAGAAAAGCAATGATAGTGAAAGCGCAGCGAACACCTAAGTATAAAACACGAAAGGTAAATCGCTGCAGGATCTGCGGAAGACAAAGGGGTTTTTTGCGGAAATATGAAATGTGCCGCTTATGCTTCCGGAAACTCGCAAGCGAAGGGATGATTCCCGGCGTTACAAAATCTAGCTGGTAGGAGAATAGGATGAGTATATCAGATCCAGTTGCAGACATGCTGACAAAGATTAGGAATGCTGGCATGGCAAAGCATGAAAAAGTTGATATTCCCACCTCCAGGCTTAAGCTTGAAATAGTCAAGATATTGAAGACCGAAGGGTATATTAAGAATTTTAAAAAGGCAAATCAGGAAGGCGCGAATGTTATCAGAGTTTTCTTAAAGTATGATGACAGCACGGCTCCGATTATTCACGGCATAGAAAAGGTTTCAAAGCCAGGACGCCGCGTATACATGGGATATAAAAGCATGCCGAGAGTATTAAACGGCTACGGAACCCTGATTGTTTCTACATCACAGGGTGTTACAACAGGCAAAAAAGCTGCCGAGAAAAAAGTCGGCGGTGAAATTATTTGCACCGTTTGGTAGGTAAGGTTAAGGGGTTTTATGAAACAGGTTTCATATTCGATTATAATGTGCGGCATTGCCGCACCATATTGAGGTTAATATGTCAAGGATCGGAAAAATACCGGTGAAGATTCCCGGTGGGGTCAAAGTTACATTTCAGAACGAAGAAATGTCCGTAGAAGGCCCAAAGGGAAAATTAAAACAAAAATTTCATCCCATAATAGCTTTTGAAGACAAGGGTACAGAAATCGTTGTTAGCAGAAAAAATGAAGAAAAGCAATCAAAGGCGTTTCATGGTCTTTACCGCAATCTTCTGAACAATATGATTATTGGCGTTACAACAGGTTTTAACAAAACGCTTATAATAAACGGCGTTGGTTACAAGGCAGAAGTTCAGGGAAAACTCCTTTCTATGAGCCTTGGATACTCAAATGATATTTTTGTAGCTATTCCTGAAGGTTTAACAGTTGCTGTTGACCAGGGCGGAAAACTTACAATATCTGGAGTAGAAAAACAGCGTGTCGGAGAATTTGCGGCGCAGATCCGCAAGTTAAGAGGACCAGAACCTTATAAAGGTAAAGGTATTCGCTATGAAGATGAAATTATCAGACGTAAAGTCGGTAAATCAGGTGTTAAGTAGGATATTTTATGTTACAGAAAATGCTGGAAAAAGACAGAAAGCGGCTTAGAAGGAAAATTCACATTCGAAAAAGAATTTCCGGAACAGCGGAACGTCCGCGAATGACAATTACAAAGAGTAATCGCAGTGTTTCTGTTCAGGTAATAGATGATAGTAAGGGTTTTACTCTTGTTTCAGCTTCGTCTTTGGAAAAGGATTTAGTTAATATTAAAGCAACTGCAGCGGGAGCCGCTCAGTTAGGTGAAATAATCGGAAAACGTCTGTTGGAAAGAAACATTAAAACTGTCGTCTTTGATCGCAACGGATATTTATATCATGGAGTAGTTAAGGCTTTGGCCGATGGTGCCCGGAAAGCGGGAATCAATTTTTAGCTGAATTGGCAGCAGGGGGAATGATGGCAAAATCGAAAGATATGCTCAACGACAATTTGACAGAAGATAATGTCGATGAAAAGGAAGTTGATACAGATAGTGACTCTATCGTAGCTTCTGCGGAAGTACCTCGTCATGAAGGCAGAGGCGAAGGCCGCAGGGAAGGCCGCAGAGGACGCGGACGCGATCGTGATCGCGGTGATAGAGAACCTGCCGAAAAAGAATTTGTAGAAAAACTTGTAAAACTTAACAGAACCGCCAAGGTTGTAAAGGGCGGAAGACGCTTTTCATTCTCTGCGCTTACTGTAATTGGAGATCGCAAGGGAAGAGTAGGTTACGGTTTTGGAAAAGCCAATGATGTTTCGGAAGCTATCCGCAAAAGTATAGACAAAGCAAAACGCAACATGATTGCTCTTCCGATCAAAAACGGAACTATTCCTCATGAAGTAACCGGTCTTTTTAAATCGTCTCATGTTTTATTAAAACCTGCACGTTCCGGAACAGGTATTATTGCAGGCGGTCCTGTTCGGGCAATAATGGAAGCCGGCGGAGTTACTGATGTACTTTCAAAATCTATCGGTTCTTCCAGCCAGTATAACGTAGTCAAAGCAACATTCGATTGCATCAGCAAGATGATGGATGCCAAGACAGTATCAAGAAACAGGGGCAAATCCCTGAATGAGTTGTGGGGTTAGTGAGGTTGTTATGGCAAAGATAAAGGTTCGTCTTGTACGCAGTACTATCGGTCAGATTCCGCAGCATCGCGCCACAGTCCGTTCTTTGGGTCTTCGTAAAATAGGCTCTGTAAAAGAACATGAATCAAACCCCGCAGTTATGGGAATGGTAAAAGCTGTTTCTCATTTAGTAACAGTAGAGGATGTAAAATAATGGCGCACGATTTTAATTTACACGCACCGGTTGGCGCGAACAAAAAAAAGCGTATTGTCGGACGCGGACAGGGTTCAGGCCGCGGTACTACTGCCGGTAAAGGGCAAAAAGGTCAGCAGGCTCGCTCAGGCGGAGGTAATCCGTATGTTGGTTTTGAAGGCGGTCAGATGCCTTTATATAGAAGACTCGCGCAAAGAGGCTTTTCCAATCATCCTTTTAAACAGGAATGGCAGATAGTTAATCTTGGCGAAATAGATAAACGCTTTGAATCAGGTGAAACTGTAGACATGGCTTCTTTGCATAAAAAAAGACTTATTAAAGGCTCACTGCCTGTTAAGATATTAGCAAATGGCAATTTGTCAAAGAATCTAAAATTTAAAATAGATTCCATTTCAGCTTCGGCAAAAGAAAAGGTAGAAAAAGCAGGAGGCGAAGTTACTGTTATTCCTGCTCCGGAGAAAATTCGGCCTAAAAATAAAATGGGCAGTAAAAAAGCCGTAAAAGCGGGCGGTAAAAAGTAAATGGCTAATCCTATAGTTGGAATGTTTAGAATAAAAGAACTGCGCGAGCGCATTCTCTTTACTTTTGGAATGCTTGTAGTATTCCGAATCGGAGCTGTGTTTCCAATACCTGGAATTAATGTAAGGGAATTATCACGCTTCTTTATGTCTCAGGGAACAGGCAACCCGATTGTTGATTACCTGGACTTCTTTGCCGGCGGCGCATTTTCTAACTTTTCTGTATTCATGCTTGGAATTATGCCTTACATTACCATGTCAATTATTATGCAGCTTTTGTTAATTGTTTTCCCGAACTTAAAGAAAATATCGCAAGAGGACGGCGGACGCAAAAAGATTCAGAAGTGGCAAAGATACGGCACTGTTGTAGTTTGTATTGTTCAGGCTCTCGCTGTAGGTCAGTTTGCAAGATATATCGACAGACAGGTAGAAAATCTTTTATATGTAAACATGTTCCAGTTCACGCTTATATCGATACTTACGGTTACGACAGGAACAATGTTTCTTATGTGGATAGGTGAGCAGATTACAAAACGCGGTGTCGGAAACGGAATATCGCTTTTAATTTATGCAGGTATTGTTGCGCGTCTTCCCGATGCGCTTTTCCAGCTGTTCAGAATGATGAGAAACGGAGAAATTAATCCTGTTTTTGTTATTATCGTTCTTGTAATGTTTGTCGGCATCGTTGCTTTGGTTGTGTTTGAACAGCAAGGTCAGCGGAAAATTCCTGTTAACTATGCAAAAAGGGTAGTAGGAAGAAAAATGTACGGCGCTCAGAACACATATATACCTTTTAAAATTAACCCGTCTGGCGTTATTCCTGTTATTTTTGCATCATCAATTTTGATGTTCCCTATGCAGATTGCGCAGTCTCTTGGCGGCGACGGCACCAGCTGGCTTTCATCGGTGGCAAATGCGCTTAGCCCTCAGAGTCTTTTATATAATATTTTATATGTATTTTTAATTGTATTTTTTGCTTATTTCTATACACAGGTTACTCTTAACCCGATAGAAATTGCTAAACAAATAAGGGAAAACGGCGGATCTATTCCAGGTATCAGGAGTGAAAAAATAGAAGAACACTTAACAAGGATACTGAATCGCATCGTTCTTCCAGGTTCGTTGTATCTTGCATTTATTGCAGTTACTCCGACTCTTATACAGCTGGCGTTTAGAATACCGTCATCTGTTGCATATCTAATGGGCGGTACTTCACTTCTCATTATGGTTGGCGTAGGGCTTGATACAATGACCCAGATTGAGGGATTGTTGAAAATGCACCATCACGAAGGATTGGTAAAACGCGGTAAATTACGCGGTAGGAACCTTTAATAAGGGTTGAAGGATTTAAGGATTTAGGAGATTATTAGATATGAAAGTTAGAACCAGCGTAAAGCCAATTTGCGATAAGTGCAAAATAATAAAGCGTAATGGGATTATTCGTATTATTTGCCAGAATCCCAAGCATAAACAAAAACAAGGCTAGGAAAGGAGAGATTATGGCGCGTCTTGTAGGGATTGACCTCCCGAATAAACATGTAAATATCGCATTAACTTACATCTTTGGAATTGGAAGATCAAGTGCGGATGAGATTGTTGCAAAAGCAAAACTCGACCCCATGCGTATGATGAATGATCTTTCGCAGGAAGAGTTAAACGAACTTAGAAATATAATAGAAAGTGATTATAAAGTAGAAGGCCGCCTGCGCACAGAAGTTGCGCTTAATATAAAGCGGCTTATGGATATTGGCTGTTATCGCGGCTTGAGACATCGTAAGGGATTGCCGCTTCGTGGTCAGCGCACAAGAACAAATGCACGTACTCGCAAGGGTAAAAAGAAAACCGTTGCCGGTAAGAAGAAATAGGGATTGGAGGAATAAGTGGCAACAGCTGCAAAGACTACAAAAAAGAAAAAAGAGAAAAAATCAGTATACGAGGGCAATGTCTATATTCAGGCAACCTTCAACAATACTATTGTTACAATTACCGATCTAATGGGAAATACTGTTTCCTGGGCAAGTTCCGGTATGCTGCAATTTAGGGGCGCTAAAAAATCGACTCCTTTTGCCGCTCAGTCTGTAACAGAAACTGCCGCTCAAAAGGCATTACAGGCAGGTTTAAGGGAAGTGCATGTTTTTATTAAGGGACCGGGTATTGGCAGAGAATCGGCTATCCGGCAGCTTGGAGTTATGGGCATCAAGGTTAAGTCAATAAGTGATGTTACTCCAATTCCGCATAACGGTTGCAGACCAAGAAAAACTCGTCGAATATAATAGAGGAGAAGCATATGGCAAGATACACCGGCCCTGTTTGCAGAATGTGCCGTGTAGAACAGAAAAAATTAATGCTTAAGGGGAACCGCTGCAAAAGCGATAAGTGCCCTATGAATAAAAAGCGTTCAGCTCCGGGAAAGGATCCAAAATCCAGGCCTGGAAAGAGATCTGATTACGGCGTTCAGCTGCGCGAAAAGCAAAAATTAAAAAGAATTTACGGGATGATGGAAAAGCAGTTCAGGCTTTTCTTTGATCGCGCTCAGCGTATGTCCGGTATTGCAGGCGAAAACCTTTTTGTATTACTGGAAAGACGGCTTGATAATGTTGTTTACAGAATGCGCTTTGCTTCGTCCAGAAGCCAGGCAAGACAGCTTGTTTTACATGGTCATATTCTGGTAAACGGCAAGAGGATTACTATACCTTCTTATCTTGTTAATCCGGAAAATGAAGTTAGCGTTGCGGAAGGAAGCAAGAATTTAACGGTTGTCAAAGATGCGTTAAGAGAATATGGCAAGTCTGGCGTAATGCCCTGGCTCAGTGTCGATCCCGATTCGATGAAGGGAAAATTTTTAGCGTCTCCGCGAAGAAGCGATATTACCGACCTTGGCGATGTCAAAGAACAGATGATCATCGAATTATATTCTAAATAAGGATGGAAAAAATGGCTCGTAAGAACCTTATGCAAGGATTCAAGCGCCCGAAAAGCTTTACTTTTGAACATGGAGAGCTTAACCAGAGCTATGGCAAATTTGTTGCTTCTCCGTTTGAACCGGGCTTTGGTACGACTGTCGGCAATACATTACGAAGAGTTCTCCTTTCTTCTATCCAGGGGTATGCCATTACCGCAGTAAAGATAGAATCGATAGATGTTAACGGAACAACTCATAATGTTTCCAGCGAATTTGAAACAATTCCAAGCATTGTCGAAGATACTCTAGAAGTTATTAACAACCTAAAACAAATTCGTCTTAGACTGCCGGAAGATTCAGAGCAGGATGTTTTGCTTTATGAATGGTCGGGTAAGCAGGAAATAAAAAGCGATGATTTTGCACGGCCTGGTCAGGTAGATGTTTTATCTTCAGGTCAGCATATAATGACATTAATGGATAACGCCAGTGTCAGGTTTGAGATTCAGATTGATCTTGGACGCGGTTATGTGCCATCAGAGGTTAATGAACGCTACATCGAAGTTATTAATACAATTCCTGTAGATGCAATTTTTTCGCCGGTTAAAAAGGTTAAGTTTAATGTTGAATCTACCCGTGTAGGCCAGCGCAATGACTATGATAAACTTGTTCTTGAAATCTGGACAGACGGCACAGTAAAACCGGAAGATGCGCTTGCAGAAGCTGCAAAAATTGCTAAAGATCATTTTTCTGTTTTTATCAATTTTGATGAAAACAATCTGGGAATAGAAGATGATCTGGATGATGAAAACGATCATATAAGAAAGATTTTAAATACACCTGTAGAGGAACTTGAACTGTCTGTGCGTTCTTCCAATTGCCTGAAGAACTCGAACATAAAAACAATAGGTGAACTTACACGCAAGACCGAAGATGATATTGCCAGAACGCGTAATTTTGGAAAAAAGTCGCTTCAGGAAATTAAGGAAAAACTTAAAGAATGGAATTTAAGTTTTGGAATAACCGATTTAAATGTCCTGAAGAATGCCCGTTTTGAAACTAAAGTAAAGGAAACTGAAGATGAAGCATAGAAAAGGATTTAACCCGCTGCAGCGGACTGCTGCGCATCGCAAGGCGCTCAAACGAAGCATGGTAACATCTTTGTTCAGGCAGGAAAGAATAAAAACAACAAAAGCAAAAGCGCTGGAAATTCGCAGAACAGCAGAAAAAATGATTACCCGTGCAAAAGAAGATTCTGTTCATAACCGCAGAATTGTTTCCAGCCGGTTATTCGATGAAGGTATTGTTGCAAAATTATTTACAAACATTGCTCCCAGAATGAAAGACCGCAAAGGCGGTTATACGCGCATAATTAAACTTGGCGAAAGAAAAGGTGATGCGGCAGAAATAGTTATTCTGGAACTTGTAGATTATAAATTTGATGCAGAAGAAGGAAAAAAGAAAGCCAAGAAGAGTGAAGCTCAGAAAGGTGAAAAGGGGAAATAGATGTCAAAAGCACATAGAGGCAAAGGAATAAGAGATCAATTTGCTCATGGCCGCGGCGAATGCCCGGTTTGTAATAGAAATAATGTAAAAACTTTATATGAACAGGAAGCAGGCGGGCAAAAATTTAAAATTTGTAAAGTATGCAAAGCTGCTGTAAAAAACGGCAAAAAAAAGCTGCCGGTTGTTGAAATGCCGCCTGCGGCGGAAGCTCCGGCAGCGTCACCAGCTCCTGCGCCTGCGGCGGAAGCTCCGGCAGCAGAAACTGTATCTGCAGCAGCGGAACCTGCGGCTGAAACTGAAAGCGCTTCTGAAGCAACAGCTTAAGCTGTTAAAGCTGCAGATTATTTTTCTTAATTAATTTCTTTAAAATGGATTTCTCATTAAAATAGTTGTGTTCATTCTTTCCAGAACACCGTAAAAAAAGTTCATTGTAAGATTATTGTCTGCAGCCCTTAATCCGTGAGCCGCAAGGAGCTCGTCTGAATAAAGGTACAATGGGTATAATTTTGTATTTCTAAAACTGCGGTCGTAATGAGTTATGACCGGTATCAAACCTATATTATGAATAAATAATTCATCTTTTGGGTTTTTTTCAAAGGTTATTACCATCATTCCGCCGATAATTCTTTCTCTTTCCCGCTGATGAGATGCAAAGTTGCCAAGCGAATAATAACATAAAGTTTCTTTACCGTCCGGGCGTGCGATTTTTTCGAAACGCTGTAATACATGGGGATGATGACCGATTATTAAATCTACGTTATGCTGTGCAAGAAACTGAGCAAGGTCTGTCTGTGATCTATCAGGCTGCAGTAAGTATTCTGCGCCCCAATGCATGGAAACAATTAAAAAATCGCATAATGGGCGCAATTCATTTATTTCCTGAGTCATTTTGTTTCTGTCAATCATGGAAACAAGGTTTGGATTATCTCTTGGAAGAGGAATCCCGTTCAAACTGAATGTATATGCCAAAAATCCAAGAGTTATATTGTTTCTTGTAATTATCCGCGCACTTGGCCCTTCTTTGCGCGTTCCAATCACTAAAAACTGTTCAAAAGTATCCAAAAAATCGAGCGTTGCATAAAGACCGTTTCTTCCCATATCCATTGCATGATTGTTTGCAAGATTTAAAACTTCAAATCCTGTATCAGCAATCGCATGTGCCATTGCCTGCGGTGTATTAAATAACGGAAATCCAGAATAACCAAAACTTGTTCCTGCCATAACAGTTTCTACATTAATAAACGCCAGGTCTGCGTTTTTAACTATACTTTTTATTTCTGAATAAACAGGGGTAAAATCGTATGTGCCGTTTGCTTTTAATCCGTCTCTGATAAACGAATCGTGTATTAAATTATCGCCTACTGCAACAAAAGTAAGAGTATGGCTCCGGGGAGAGGAAAGATAGTCTTCCGGCGTACTTGGCCTGGAATAGCAGGAAAATAAAAGAAAAGGAATTAAAGTAAATAATAGTTTATTTTTCATATCTTCCTCCAATTACCCTTTGTAAGCCGGAAAGGTCATTATATAATTGTATATCCTTAAACCCTTTTTTATCAAGTAAAATTTGTATCTCATGCATTTGCCGCGGATCTGCTTCCAGCAGAAGAAAGCCGTTTTGTTCCAGGTAATTTGGCACTTTATCTATTATTTGTTTAATTATTTCCAATCCGCAAGCGCCGCCGTCTAATGCAAGCCTAGGTTCATTTTGCACTTCTGCGGAGAGGGTTTCAATTTCTGCCGATGGAATATACGGCGGATTAGAGATGATTAATGCGAATTTTTGAGTAGAAGAGTTCTCGCAGACTTCGAACCGGAACCGACACCGAGACCAAAGGTCGAGGTTCCCCTCTGGCAGGTTCGGCGGAGACACAGAGGGCGCGGAGGCAGGAGAAGGTGAAGAGAAAGCATAAAATAAGTCTCCAAGAAAAAATTGAATTTTATTTTTACCTAATAGTCTTTCTGCGTTTTCTTTAGCAGTTTTTAAAGCATTAGGGCAAATGTCTGTTGCATAAACTTCTAATTCAGGTTTTTCATGTTTTAAAGAAACTGCAATAGCTCCAGAGCCGGTACACAAATCCAAAACCTTTATTTCCTCTCTGCGTCCTTTGCTCTTAATATTGGCTGCGCTAGCAGCTTGCGTCTCTGCGTGAGATATTAATCCAATCGCTGTTTCTACAAGTGTCTCTGTATCGGGTCTTGGTACAAGTACCGCTTTATTTACTAAAAACTCTAACCCCCAGAATTCTTTTTTACCTGTTAAATAAGCAATACACTCTCCGCCTGCCCTTCTTTCTATTAATTCGCAGTATACAGCGCAGTATTTATCTGAAATTTTTTCATTATTTGCTGTTATAATAAATGTCCGGTCTTTTTTTAAAACAAACGCAAGCAATAAAGATGCATCAAGCTCGTGAGTCTTTATTCCTGCATATTTTAAATCTGCGCTGCCCTGCGCATAAGCTTCGCGGACAAACATATCTTAATCTTCATTATCTTCTGCAGTTACGCTGCTTTGCAGAAGTTCTTCTTTTGCAGAAAGTTTAAGCGCGTCAAAAAGTTCCAATGTATCTCCCTGCATTACAAGATCAAGTTTATATAGAGTTAGATTAATGCGGTGATCCGTAAGACGGTTTTGCGGAAAGTTATATGTTCTTATTCTCTGGGAGCGGTCGCCGGAGCCTACCTGACTTTTTCTTGCTTCTGCTCTTTTTGCCGCTGCTTTTGCTTCTTCCATCTCGTAAATGCGCGCGCGGAGTATTCGCATTGCTTTTGCTTTGTTTTTTATCTGGCTTTTTTCGTCCTGACAATGAACGGTAAGTCCTGTCGGCAAGTGAGTTATGCGGACTGCAGAGTCTGTTGTGTTTACGCTCTGCCCTCCAGGGCCGCCTGCGCGCATTACATCGATACGGAGATCATCCTGCTTTATATCAATTTCTGTTTCATCTGCTTCCGGCAAAACGGCTACTGTTACTGCCGATGTATGTATCCTGCCCGATGCTTCTGTAGCAGGAACCCTTTGCACTCTGTGTACGCCGGATTCATACCGGAGATTCTCGTAAACATTATCGCCGCTTATTGAAAAAACAATTTCTTTTATGCCGCCAAGCTCTGTATCATTAATGTTCATTATTTCGAATTTCCAGTTTTTGGTTTCTGCAAAACGGGAATACATCCGGAAAAGGTCTGCAACAAAAAGCGCAGCTTCATCTCCGCCTGTTCCGGCTCTAATTTCCATAATGATATTTTTTTCGTCCAATGGATCTTTTGGTATTAACAAAAACTTTAATTTTTCTTTGTCAATTTCCAGTTTATTTTCCAGTTCCTTTAGTTCTTCGCGCGCAAGTTCCTTCATATCGGAATCTTTTTCATCGTGAATTAATATTTTTGTTTCTTCTGTTTGTTTTTCCAGATTTTCTATTGTTTTATGCAGTTCTGCAATTTCGTAAAGATGTGAATGTTCTTTCATTATTGTGCGGTACCGGTTCTGATCTTTTACAAGATCGGGATCCTGAATAAGTTCATTCAATTCATCATATTTTTTTAAAAGGGAAACTAAACGTTCACTCATGATTCAGCCTTACTTCTCATCAAAATAGGGGCAGGAATAAATTACCAATTCCATTGGGTTGTCTTCACAGGAAAAACTGTCCAGAGTTTCAATAAGTGTTTCCTGAACATGACAATTTCCAGCAAACGAACAAAACGGGCAGGCTCCGTTACCTCGCGCATTTACTTCTACTTGCATAATTAAGGATAGCAGAAAAACCGGCTTTAAGCAAGCGGAAAAATGACTTTCATTTCCTGATCATTTATGATATAATAATAACGAGGGGAAATTGGAAAAATTTAATCTATTTATCCAAAAAATTCAGGATATTTTTCTAAATTTAAGCGCAGAACAGAAACGGCGTTTTGCCGTTTTTTGTACAATTGCTTTTGCTTCTATTTTAACAATCTCTGTTTTAATGTCCTTGAATATAAATAGGCGCGAAAGGAATGGACTGCCGGGACCTCCTGATAGAATTTCCATTTTTTCGCCTGTTCCGGCTCATGAACTGTTTTTCCCCGATGAACCTGATTATATTCCTGGTGTGCTTCTTGAAAGAGAACAGCGGACAAGCTGGACAGAAGAAGATGCAAAAGAGCATTGGTTGGATCCATTAAGATTCGGAGAAGAGCATTGGCGTGAAATGATAGAGACAGCAATAGATGACTTTTTGGAGCGTGTTCCATGAAAAGATTTAGTTTAATAAGTTTGATAATATTGATAGTTTTCCTTTCCTGCGAAACTATGCCGTATGCTGCTGAAGAAAAGTTATTGGTAATGGAAGTAAAACCTGAACAAGAACTTGAAACAGAAATAGTACTGGAAACAGAACTATTTTATGAAACCGAAGAAATTCTGCTGGCGGAAGAAGAGCCGATTATTGATACCAGTATATTGTTAGCTGAAGCCGATGAAAGATTGGCGGAAATGGAACAGCAATTGGCAGGTATGGAACAATTGCTTGCAGAAATGGAACGGCGTTTGGCAGATATAGAGATTGCAGCAGAAGAACCTTCTGCGCTGCCAGTGGTTACAACACCGATACAAACACCGCCGCCAGCGGTGACGCCAGCAGTACCGCCAGCAGTGACGCCAGCGTCGCCGCCAGCGTCGCCGCCAGCGTCGCCGCCAGCGTCGCCGCCAGCGATACCGCAAGTGCCGCCGACAGCGGCGCCGCCTCCTGTACCTATACCTGTGCCGCTTCCAGCAGAAATAATAGAAGAAACTGCAGAAACGAATGAACCAACGCACACCGGTTTTTCTCGTAATGATCAATCTGTACCTGCCGCGCGGATAGATAATCTAACTCAAATGGGAATAACTCCCCTTGATACTGAAATAGTTTATTCAAGGATTGTACGCGCTACAGTTGGTCAAGTTTTAGAAATACCTTTCCGGGGAACGGGCTGGGTTTATTTGGGAGAAATTGCATCAAGGCGCGGCATTGTTTATAGTTCGCGGCGCAATGATGCAGAAGGTCTAAGTTTTATTTTTGCGCTGGAAGCGGCTGGAACTTATACTTTAAAATTTTACAGACAGGATTTTATCAGAGATTATATACTTAATGATCATGTTCAGGTAATTGTTGGAGAAGCTCCGGCAGCTGGTGCAGGATGGTTTAATGCGCCGGTTGACAGGGGCAGGGTAGTTGCTCAGCCTCGCTGGCCTTCACCGCTTGAAGAAGCGCAAATTCGAAGCGGCGTTATGCCTTCCGGCGAACCTGTTGTTTCCGGTACACCAGCGCCGAATGCTGCAACGCCGAGTCAGGAAAGAGCGCCTGCACAAACTGCAAGCGCTCCTCAGGCTCAGCAGTTACCTGTTACACAGCCGCAAACAGTTATATCTCCGTCAGCGGCGGATGCGTCTCAAGCCGCTGCGTCTCAAGCCGCTGCGTCTAACGCCGTTGTATCTAATGCCGCAACGTCTGAATTAACTGCACAAAATGAAGAAGTTTCCATGCCAAGACTAACACCCGAAGTTATTATCCAAAGAGCGCAGGAATCTTTTGATGCAGGAAATGTTTCATCTGCAATTTCATTATTAAATCAATATATGGAATATTATCCCGGCGGCAGTGATGAAATTTACTGGCTTTACGGGCAATTTTATGAAGCAAACAGTCCAAGCAGAAATATTCTTCTTTCTTTGGATTATTACCGCCGTTTAACGAACGAGTATCCGCAAAGCAGACGTTTTAATGAAGCGCGGCGCAGGATTGCATACCTGGAAAGATTTTATATTAACATTCAGTAATTTAAAGATTTTTCTAAAGTCTTAACGTACTGTTATAAGCCTCGGCGCGGATTTGTTTTATGTTTGGGTCTTTCAGGTAATCATCAAATAACATCATGCGGTCGATAAACCTGTCTCCCTTTTTTTCCTGCGGCAGAATTTCTATAATCCGGTTTGCTATCGAATTAATAAATTCATGATCGTGCGAGTTAAAAAGAATTACTCCGGGGAAAGCCGAAAGACCGTCATTAAGGGCTGTAATTGCTTCAAGGTCTAAATGATTTGTAGGTTCATCCAGTATTAAAACATTAACGCCCGAAAGCATCATTTTAGAAAGCATACAGCGGACTTTTTCGCCGCCGGACAAAACATTTACAGGTTTAAGAGCTTCTTCGCCTGAAAAAAGCATACGGCCGAGAAAACTGCGTACATATGTTTCATCCTGATCCGGCGAATACTGGCGCAGCCAGTCTGTAATTGATAAATCTGAATTAAAAAAGTGCGAGTTATCTTTTGGAAAGTAGGAAAAAGATGTTGTCTGCCCCCAATAACAATCGCCGCTTTCGGCTTGTTTTTCGTTTGTAATTATATCAAAGAAAGCAGATATTGAAGAATGTTCATTTCCTACAAAAGCAATCTTATCTCCCTTGTTTACAGTTAAAGAAAAATCTTTTAACAAAGAAGTACCTTCGAATGAATAATTTAATTTTTCTGCTCGTAAAACATTATTGCCTATTTCGCGCTCAGGTTTAAATCCAACATACGGAAATTTTCTGCTTGTTACAGGAACATTGTCAAGATCAAGTTTTTCCAGAACTTTTTTACGGCTTGTTGCCTGTTTTGCTTTGCTTGCGTTAGATGAAAACCTTTGAATAAAATCCTTTAATTCTTTTGCCTTTTCTTCGCGCTTTTTAAGCTGATCTCTTGCCTGACGCTGTAATATCTGGCTCATTTGATACCAGAAATCGTAGTTGCCGGAATACGGCGTTATTTTTCCAAAGTCAATATCACAGACATTTGTACAAACTGCATTTAAAAAGTGGCGGTCGTGAGAAACAACAATAACTGTGTTGGGAAAATCAATTAAAAAATCTTCAAGCCATGAGATGGATTCCAGATCCAGGCCGTTTGTCGGTTCGTCCAAAAGTAAAATATCAGGATTGCCGAAAAGCGCCTGAGCTAGAAGTACACGCACTTTTTTTGATTCATCAAGTTCTGCCATTAGTCTGCCGTGATCGCTTTCATCTAAGCCAAGGCCGGATAGTAATTGCCCTGCCTGCGCTTCGGCTTCCCATCCGCCAAGTTCGGCAAAATCGGCTTCAAGTTCGCTTGCCTTTAAACCGTCTTCTTCCGTAAAATCTTCTTTTGCATAAATTAGTTCGCGTTCTTTCTGCACGGCATAAAGTTTTGGATAACCCATAACAACAGTTTCAACTGCAGGAAATTCTTCGTAAGCAAAGTGATCCTGCTTTAATACGGCAATTCGATTGTTTTTTGCAATGGAAATTTCACCCTTGTCGTGTTCAATTTCGCCGGAAAGAATTTTTAAAAAAGTTGATTTTCCCGCTCCGTTTGCGCCTATTATACCGTAGCAATTACCGGGAGTAAATTTTAAATTTACATCTTTAAAAAGTGTCCGCTCGCCGAATACAAGACTAACATCTGTAACAGTAATCATTTATTTTCCTTCTTTTTAAATATTCCAAAAAGTTTTGATAATATTCCTTTTTTTTCGGGTTTTGGATCTTTTAAAGAAGAACTCTCGCGGAGGCGCGGAGGCGCGGAGGACGCAGGGGAAGAAGAATGTGATTTAGAATACTTCTTCTTGTATACAGCCATCCTGTCTTCCATCGAAAGTTTCGAAAGATCTGTGTTTTGCGTCTCTTTTCTTTTGTATTCTCTCTGCGATCTCTGCGTTTCTGCGTCTCTGCGTGAACTCTTATTCTTAAAATCTCTTTGCGTCTCTGTCGAACCTGCCAGAGGGGAACCTCGACCTTTGGTCTCGGTGTCGGTTCCGGTTCGATGTCCGCGAGAGCTCTTCTTTGTAAATTCTCTCTTCTTATTATCTTTCGGTCTATCCTCATATCTATCAGTCTGTATCCTTAAACCCGCGCTTTTATCATCGGCATAGTTTTCCTGCATTGCAATTTCCGATGGAATTTTTTTACCAATGTAGCGTTCAATGGCTGGCAGTTCATAAACATCCCGTTCGCTGGATAAAGTTATTGCCTTACCTGTCTTTCCTGCACGCGCAGTTCTGCCGATTCTGTGGACATAATTTTCCGCTTCTGATGGAACATCGTAATTTATTACCATCGAAAGGCTTTCTATATCTAAACCGCGCGCCGCGACATCTGTAGCGACAAGCATTTTAATTTTGCCGGATTTTACATTATCGATAACTTTAAGGCGTTTTACCTGCGGTAAGTCACCGATTATAAATTCGCAGGTGTAACCGTTCATCTTAAGCCGCTTTGCGACAATTTCTGTATTTTTTTTTGTATTGCAGAAAATAATTGCGCTTTCCGGCTGTTCGCGTTTTAAAATACCGAGCAAAAGCGGCATCTTTTCTTCTGACGGAACATGGTAAAGTATCTGAGTAATTTCTTCGACTGTTACTACTTCCGGTTCTATTTCGATCTCATGCGGCGATTTTGTATATTCCCATGCAAGATTTTTTACCCATGCATTTAATGTTGCGCTGAAAAGCATTGTTTGGCGGCGATCGGCAGCTGGCACTACTTTAATTAGTTTTCGTAAATCTGGATAAAATCCCATGTCGAACATTCTGTCCGCTTCATCTAAAACCAAAAACGAAATGTCCATTAAGTTCATTTTGCCGGATTTGTTTAAATCCAAAACCCTGCCTGGAGTGCCCACAAGTATTTGTACGTTATCGCGTAATAATTTCTCCTGAGCCGCATAACCGACACCGCCGTAAAATGCGCCTGTTTTGAAAGGCAGATATTTACTTAATATTTTTGCTTCTTCTTCGATTTGAACAGCCAATTCCCTTGTGGGAGCCATTATCAGCGCTTTGCGTTTAAAAAGTGTTTCTTCTGTAAGCATTCTCTCAAAGATAACGATTAAAAAAGCGGCAGTTTTTCCTGTGCCTGTCTGGGATTGAACATATAAATCTTGCGAAGCATGATAATCCTGCGAAGGTTTGCTGCCATGACTATCATTATTTATTACACCAAAAACATGTGATATTACCTGTTTCTGAACAGGCATACAGGTTATATATCCGGCTTCATCAATGCCTTTTTGTAAATCGGAATGCAGGTTAAAATCTGTAAATTTCATATCTGTTATTTTTATTGTATCGATTTTTGGCATCCTTGACTAGATTGCAAAAATAAAGCAACATTAACATATAAATCAATCTGGAGGAAAATATGAGTTTAATTGAATATGTAGAAGCTCGTGAAATTATCGATTCACGGGGAAATCCGACTGTAGAAGTTGATGTTATTCTGGAAGGCGGTTTTCAGGGGCGTGCAGCAGTGCCTTCAGGCGCTTCTACCGGTGAACATGAAGCTGTAGAGCTTAGAGACGGCGATAAAGGACGCTACCTTGGCAAAGGCGTTTTAAAAGCTGTTGATAATGTAAATAAAATTATTGCGCCTGAACTGGAAGGTTTTGACGCTCTTGATCAGGTAGATATTGATAAAACAATGATCGAACTTGACGGTACAGATAACAAAAGTAAACTTGGCGCAAATGCTATTCTTGGTGTATCGATGGCAACTGCCCGCGCTGCAGCCGAATACCTGGGTGTTCCATTGTACAAATATCTCGGCGGTTTCCATACAAACCTTTTACCTGTTCCTATGGCAAATATTATTAACGGCGGTAAACATGCTGATAACTTAATCGACTTTCAGGAATTTATGATTATGCCGGTTGGCGCAGAATCAATGAGAGAAGCAGTACGCTGGACAGCGGAAATTTTCCATATGCTTAAAAAACTTCTTCATGATGCAAAAAAAAGCACAGCAGTCGGCGACGAAGGCGGTTTTGCACCGGATATTAATAATGATGAAGCTCTTGAATACGTAATGAAAGCAATCGAAAAAGCAGGATACAAACCCGGCGAACAGATTATGATCGCGCTTGACTGCGCAAGCTCAGAGCTTTTTGACGAAGGCGGAAAAAAAGGATACAAATTCTGGAAATCAAATCCTGATAAACTTTTCAGCGCAGACGAAATGATCGAAATTTACACAAAGTGGATTAACAAATTTCCGATTATATCGATAGAAGACGCTCTGGATCAGAATGACTGGGAAGGTTATGTAAAATTAACTAAAGCCCTTGGTTCAAAAATTCAGCTTGTCGGTGATGATTTCTTTGTAACAAATACCAAGTTTCTGGAAAAAGGAATTAAAATGGGCGCTTGTAACTCAATTTTAATTAAGGTTAATCAGATTGGCACTCTAACAGAAACTTATGAAGCTGTAGAAATGGCAAAAAGAGCAGGTTATACCGCGATTATTTCGCACCGCTCTGGCGAAACAGAAGATGCTTTTATTTCTGATCTTGTTGTTGCATTGGAAACAGGGCAGATTAAAACAGGTTCAATGAGCCGTTCAGATCGCACAGCCAAGTACAATCAGCTTATTAGAATCGAAGATGAACTTGTTGGTGTCAGCCAATATGCAGGCAAAAAAGCCTTTTACAACATTAAGAATTAATAAGAAGAGTTCACACGGAGGCGCAGAGGCGTAACATTCCTTTGGAATGCAGTGATCGCAGAGAGTAAATAGGGGATTTTCTTCTTTTGAATTCTCTGCGTCCTCTGCGTCACTGCGCCTCAGCGAGAGAAAATACGAAATAAATGTCGGATCAAATAATACCAATAGATCAGCTTCTTCCCAATAAATTATATCTTGTCGCTCTTATGGGGCGTCCGATATTTCCCGGAATTTTTACGCCCATTATGATAGGTAACCCTACCGATGTAAAAGTTGTAGAAGATGCAAATGCAGGTGACGGGCTTATCGGCCTTGTAATGATGCAGAATGAAACTGATACGCCTGCAATTACCGATTTATATACAGTCGGCACAGTTGCAAAAATTGTAAAAAAGATAAATCTTCCGGACGGCGGCGTTAACATATTTATATCTACATTAAAACGTTTTAAAGTAAAAAAAACGCTTAATGCTACCAACCCGATTGTTGCCGCTGTAGAATATCTGGAAGAAGAAGAAGATAGTACAAGCGAAGTTAAAGCGCTCACGCGTGCTTTAATTTCCGAGATGAAGCAGATAAGCGAGAATAATCCATTGTTCTCCGAAGAAATGCGCCTTAATATGATAAATATTGATCATCCCGGAAAAATTGCGGATTTTATCGCAAGCATATTAAATATAGACAGAGCTGAACAGCAGAAAATTCTGGAAATTATAAATGTACGCAAGCGAATGGAACAAGTTCTTGTTTTTATAAAAAAAGAGCAGGAACTTTTAAGAATACAAAAAAAGATACAAAGGGAAATAAACGAAAAAATAGAAAAGTCGCAGCGGGAATATTTTTTAAAAGAAGAATTAAAAGCAATAAAAAGCGAGCTTGGGCAGACTATCGATGCAAAAAGTTCAGATTATCAGCGTTTTAAAGACAAGTTTGACAGCTTTAAATTCGAAGGCGAAGTTAAAGAAGCTGTTGAGCAGGAAATGGAAAAGTTCAGCATGATGGAGCCTAACTCGGCAGAATTTACCGTTACGCGAAACTATCTTGATGTAATTGCATCACTTCCGTGGAGCGAGCCTGCGCCGGAAGAATTTGAATTAAAAAATGCGCAGGAAATTCTGGAAGCGGATCATTACGGTTTAAAAGATGTAAAACTGCGGATAGTCGAGTTTTTGGCAGTTAGAAAACTTAGAAAAGATACAAAAGGAACAATTGTCTGCCTAGTAGGGCCTCCCGGAGTAGGAAAAACTTCTGTTGGCAAATCTATCGCCCGCGCTTTGGGAAAACAGTTTTTTAGGTTTTCTGTCGGCGGAATGAGGGATGAAGCGGAAATAAAAGGGCATAGACGCACATATATCGGAGCAATGCCCGGGAAAATAATTCAGGGATTAAAAATTGTTAAAACAAAAGATCCTGTTTTTATGATAGACGAAATCGATAAAATGGGTCAAAGTTACCACGGCGATCCTGCCAGTGCGCTTCTGGAAGTTTTGGATCCGGAACAGAATAATTCTTTTAGGGATCATTATCTGGATTTGCCATTTGATATTTCTCATGTATTTTTTATTGTAACAGCAAATACTTTAGATACCATTCCTGTTCCGCTTTTGGATAGAATGGAAATTATTCAGCTTCCCGGTTATATTGACACAGAAAAACTGGAAATTGCAAAACGTTATCTTCTGCCGAAAAGCCTGGAAAAAAACGGCCTTAAAAAGAATCAGGTTAAATATACAAAGGATAGTCTTTTACATATAACAAACGCTTATGCGCGGGAAGCAGGAGTGCGGAACTTTGAAAAAAACCTGGATAAGATTCACCGCAAGATTGCTAAACAAATAGTTGATACCCAGGAATCCACCGCGTCAAGAGGAGAAGAAAAAGGCACTGCAGAACCTGCGCGTTTTAATATTGATAAAAAACTTGTAGAAAAACATTTAGGCAAACCTGTATTCCGCGAAGATGATATAAAAACTGCTGATAAACCCGGAATGTCTGTTGGTCTTGCATGGACAAGCATGGGCGGCGATACTCTTGTAATAGAAGCTGTATCTGTTCCCGGAAAGGAAGGATTTAACTTAACGGGAAAAATGGGCGATACCATGAAAGAAAGCGCAGAGATTGCAATGACAATCGCCAAAAAACTTGCAATAACTCAATACGGAATAAAAAATGAATGGTTCGAAAAAAATCATATTCATCTGCACATTCCGGAAGGCGCAACTCCCAAAGACGGGCCTTCTGCCGGTATTACAATGGCAATTGCGCTTCTTTCATTAGTACGCGGAAAAATTATCACGCCAAAAACAGTTATGACAGGAGAGCTTTCGCTTACCGGGCAAGTGCTTCCAATCGGCGGTTTAAAGGAAAAAACAATTGCAGCGCGGAGAAATAAAGCAAAACATATTATTTTTCCAAAACAAAATGAACGCGATTTGGATGAAATACCGGATCATGTAAAAAAGGGAATTGAGTTTCATGCTGTTGAACGCTTCGAAGAAGTATTAAACCTCGCCCTGCCGGATTAATTTATAGAAGACCTCTCGCGGAGACGCTGAGATCGCAGAGAAAAATGAGGGAGAAGGAAAGTATTAATTAATCTTCTGCCATATTCTGCTCTGCGTCCTCTGCGCCCCTGCGACTCTGCGAGAACCTCTTATTTCAAGAATTATTCTTATGTTCATGGGTTTGGCAGATTTCCAGAATATCCGGTCTTAAAAACAATACAAAAGCGCAGTAGTAGTCCAGCCATTCCTGTTTTACATTCTTTTCTTCGATAACACGTAACATTCCGGAGATTATCATATCCAAATTTAAATTTGTTAAGCCGGATTCATCTGTATCGTTTTTTATCAGCGCCGGAAGCGGAATATCCGGATTTACCGAAAAAGCTCCGCCTATATCATTATGCTGGTTTTTATAACTTTCCGGAACAGGCAAAAAGACTAAGCGATCCATGTAATTAAGCGCCGTTATGCTCTTCGTCTGTTTGATTTACACGATTATCCGCGCGATTAGTTGTAAGCATATCGTTTAGGCGTATTTTAAAACTCATAGGAACATGAGCTTCATCAAAAGTTAATCCAAGGGCAACCATTTCTTTTTTTCCCTCGACATCTTCTGCGCGGATAAATTTTCCCTTTATCAAATAACTTTCTCTTGGATCGTTAAAATCAATTCGTATTGCAGCTTCTTTTTCAAGAAGGAACTTTGCAACGCCCATCATTATTACTTTTACGCCGGAAAAAGAAACATCTCTTAAAATACAGCGGCGGGGAACACCCTGAATATTTACAGATGTTTCAGTTGATAAAATATTTAATTTGCGCATATTATCCGCTGTTAACGGAATGCGATCTTCTTTGCGTTTTGCCGAATTTACATTCGCATCCAGAACACGCCCTATAATTTCGATAAAATCGTCCGGCGGGCGGTTGGAAAATGTCAATGTAAACATATTAACATCCTGAGAATTGCCGTAAGGTACAGCAGCCAAAACGCGCGCGGCAACAAAGAATGTTACTGTATTGGATTCTCCGGGAGGCCTGAAGCAAAAACGGAGGTTAACAAAGTTATTTGTAGCCTGAAGTTTTGCAAGAAGACCTGTTTTTATGTTGGCGACAACTTTTGCGCCGGAGAAAGATGCGGTATAAACTACGCAAGGCCAGAAATCGTTGCCGCACTTTAAATGAACTTGTTGTGTTTGAAGCCCTGTGATCTGAATCATTTCCTTGGTAAAGGTCACATTTATTTCTTTATAACGGTCATAATAAACCGTTATCTTTTGGCTTGTTAGTACTCCCATATTCCCTATTATAGACAAAAAATATTAATTTTGTCTATTCCTATAATAATTCGCCCCTTCCTGCGGCTTTTATATTATCGGTAATATTCCGTACTTTTTGAGTCTGTCCTTTCCTTGTTATCAGGGCAGAGGGCACAGACCCGTCTTTTCCGCTTCTAATTACTACAATTAAGTCATCAACCCCTGCTAACGCCACAGGGATGTCAGAATCGACATAACAAGCGTTAGAATCAACAGAAAACACCTGTGATTCATCATTTTTTCCCAGTTTTACATATTCTTCCCAGTTTCCTATATCGATCCAGTCAAAATTAGTGCGAACCATCGCAGTTTTTCTGCATTTTTCGGCTATTGCATAATCAAATGAGATGCCTTTTGTATTTTTGTATGCATTATTTAAACCTTTCCAGCCTGTTAAAACTTTTATTCCTTTTTTAGCGGTATAATCTGCAGCTTTTGGCTCTTTTAATTTGTCAAAAGGCTGAATTACATCCGGAGCAAGCGAACGGAACTGTTCAATCATAAAAGAGCAGTTAAAAGCGAACATTCCGGAATTCCAGAAAAACTTACCGCTAGCGCCGTATTTTTTTGCTGTTTCGGCGTCAGGTTTTTCATGAAATGCGGCGACATCAAAAACATTGTCTTTTCCGGCGGAAATTTCTATATAGCCGTAACCTGTTTCCGGGCGTGCCGGCGGTATGCCAAAAACAACAAGCTGATTACCGGCAGCAGCTTTTGCCGCCAAAAGGGAATCGGATTTAAAAACTTTTAATGGTTTTATAATATGATCGCTTGTCAGAACAAGCATATTTCTATCCTGATTATTTTTTGCAGAAAGAAGCGAATAAACAACGGCGCAGGCAATAGCAGGAGCAGTATTTTTTGCGACAGGTTCTCCAATCACAAAAATACGTTTTCTTTCTGCAGCTTCCAGTTTAGAAGCATCTCTTATTACATGAGGAATATGAGAATTCCCTGTAATAATTACTACTCGTTCACCCAGAGCCAAAGCCCGTTCCAAAGCAAGAGTAAAAAAACTCTTATTATCTGCGGCAGGTAAGAACTGTTTTGGAAGCCGTGAGCTGCTTGCCGGCCATAACCTTGTGCCGGATCCTCCGGCCATTATAATACAATCGTTAAACATACCTTAGTATAGAATAAAAGCATTTTTTTTTGTAGACTGTATTTATGCAAATTATCACTCTTGGCGATGAACTGCTCAGGCAAAAAGCTGAAAAAATCGAATCTATCGATGATGAAATTGTTAAAACTGCAAAACAGATGCTTGATGCTGTAAAAAAAAACAAGGGTGTAGGAATAGCCGGGCCGCAAATCGGCATTATGAAGCAAATTTTTGTTGTCCATATCGAGGATGATGAAAAGCGCGTATTTATCAATCCATCGATATTAGAGACGTCTCATGAAACATCAAAATATGAAGAAGGCTGTCTTTCAATTCCCGGGGTTTACGCATCAGTTGTTCGTTCAGAAAAAATAAAAATTCAGGCATGGAATGAAAAAGGGCGTCCTTTTATTCTGGAAGCAGACGGTCTTCTTGCAAGAGTTATACTTCATGAATACGACCATCTGGAGGGAATTCTTTTTTTAGATCGATTACCGCAGAGAAAGAAAGAAAAATTGATAGAAAAATACGAAAAAATCCAGGGCTGAGAATGAGGGTTTTATTTGCCGGAAGCGCCGGTATTGCTGTTCCTTCGTTAATCGCGGTATCAGAATTAAAAGAGATCGATCTCTGCGGTGTGCTTACTAACCCTGATACTCCGAAAGGCAGGCATGGTACGCCGGTGCCAACTGAAATCGGCGAGGCCGCAGAGGCGCAGAGGACACAGAGGGAAGAATTATTATTAATAAAACCAGCGAAACTTGACGCTGCCGCAAGAGAGCAGATTGCCGCATTAAGACCTGATTTGCTTGTTTCGTTTGCGTACGGACGGCTTTTTGGACCAAAGTTTATGGCTTTGTTTCCTCTTGGAGGGATCAATATTCATCCAAGTTTACTGCCAAAATACAGAGGGCCGTCGCCCATACAGGCGGCAATTTTAAACCGCGATACAATTACAGGTGTCAGCATTCAGACTCTGGCACAAGAGATGGATAGCGGGGATATTCTGGCAGTTGAACAGTTTGAACTTACAGGTTCTGAAACATCGGATTCCTTAAGTAATACTGCAGCCAGAATAGCATCAGAAATGCTGCCGGAGACTCTCTTAAAAATTGCGGCAGGGAAAATTGAAACAAAGGCGCAGGAACATGAAAATGCCACTTATTGTAAATTGATTCAAAAGAATGATGGAATAATCGACTGGAGTTTAAGCGCTGCTCAGATTGATGCAAAAATCCGGGCATTTAACCCGTGGCCGCTTTGCAGGACTTTTCATAACGGGAAGGAACTATTAATATTAAAGGCAGATGTGTACAGGGGTTATATGGATGCGGCGTTAAGCAGTGAAAGAAAACCCGGAATGGTCTTGGGAATAGATAAACAATGTGGTATACTTATTCAAACAGGAGACGGGGTGCTTATTGTGTCTGAATTACAATATCAGGCAAAAAAAGCGCTTTTCTGGCGTGATTTTTTAAACGGAGCGCGGGATTTTCCGGGTTCACAATTATAAGAGGAAGATATGGGATTTGATTTAAGCTCTATAGAAGATTATGTAGCAGACCACCTTAAAATGTTTATTATGGCAGTAGCAGGTCTTGTTATCTTTGTCGGCATTATTGCAGTTACTGTCTTTTTTATCGCTGTTCGCGGCAATGAACAGACCATGGTTCCGGATGTGACAGGAAAGGAATTAACAGAAGCCCTGCTTGAATTACAGGTAAAAGAATTGTATCCGCGTATCCAGCTTCGTTATTCACAGACTTCAAGGGATAGAGGTTTTATCCTTGAACAAGATCCAAGACCCGGGCAGATTGTTAAAGCTGGCCGCAGAATCCGTCTTATAGTAAGCCAGGGAGTCATTGTAAACAGAGTCGAAAATTTTGTCAGCCGTAATGTTGATGAAGTGCGGCTTGATATTCAAACAATTAATGCAACAGCAGGGGGAGCTCCTCTGCTTACGATTAGGGAACCGATTATCTACGAGTTTTCATCAGAAAACCCGGGAACTATTCTTCAGCAAAGACCGGTTCCGGGAACAGATATATCCGGTCCTATGAATCTTGAATTTATTGTAAGCAGGGGAAGAGAGAATCAGACTGTTTCTGTTCCTCAGTTACAGGGAGTTTCACTATCGCGTGCACTGGAATTAATTTCCAACACCGGTATTAATTTTTATTTTATAATAAGGGAAAGGGGAGACGACAGCGGGGAAACTGTAACTGCGCAGAATCCATCGGCAGGTACGGCAATCTCCCTGAACACGCCTGTTCAAATTACTGTAACGCGTCCTGAAAGAATAGCAGAAAACGAAGTATTCGGTTTATTCCGTTACACTATACCGCCAAATCCGTATCCGCTGGCAGTGCGTCTGGATGCGCATCTTCCTGACGGAGAACGTCAAAGACTTTTTACTGTTAATTACATGGGCGGAGACTTTACAGTTCCCTATAAACTGCCGTCAGGCTCTGTACTTGTACTTTCGATGATGAACAGAGAGTTATTCCGCGAAACTGTTCAGTAATTAGTGAAATTATTTATGTGAACTGCATTGGGAAGATAGACTTATTTAACTGGTAAGCTGTTGAAATAGAGTTCATCTGGGCAAATATCCTGCCCATGCAGCCATTCAACACTTAACCCTGCTGTTTTTACGGTATTGAATAATGTTAAATTTTTTAATTCCATAAACGGTTTAAAATCAAGGTAAGGTTTTACATCAAAGAGACGTTTCTCGTTGTTGCTAAATGTTATTATTAAACAATAATCTGGGTGTGGTTTTACATCTATGGCTCTTGGTCTTATCATGTAAATTACCTTAATCCATCAATTTTAACTATTTCACCATTTTCACTCCAGGCAACCCAAGCAGCATTTAACTCATCTTCATGGAGCAATGCCCAGGCTTCCACAAGCTTTCTTTGCTTAGTTGGTAAATCACCTTCGATAAGATTAGCTTTAAAATCGAAAACTCCTTCAAATTCAGCATATTTGGCATGAAAATGTGGTGAATGATGTTTACTGTTCAACTCTTTATATATATAAATTAATATTCCGTAAAATTGAGATATAAGCGGCATTTTATAGTCTCCTTAATCAGAGTATACTATAACTGTTTTTAGATAACAAGTGGAATTATTTATCCCAAAAAAAATCCGACCACTTGGTTCAAGTGGCCGGATCAATATTAAAGGTCTTTTCTTACAGACTACTTAAATCTTTTTCCAGTACGCTGAGAAGTTCTGTAAGTTCTTTCGGCATTTTGTCGCCAAACTTGGAATAATGATTTTCTCTTACGTCTGCAATTTCTTTTTTCCAGCCGTCTACGTCCAATTTGATAAGTTCTGCCATTGTAGCATCGCTTACATCTGATGGCTGTGTTATGCTGCCTGGTTTCGGCAGGTTGCCAATTGCAGTTTCAACGAAGTTAGCGGCGCCGTCGCAGCGGTCAAAAATCCATGCGAGGACACGGCTGTTTTCGCCAAAGCCCGGCCACATAAATTTGCCGTCTGCATCTTTGCGGAACCAGTTACAGAAGAATATCTGCGGAAGTTTATTGCCATTGCCTTCGTCTTGTGCTTTTTTGCCAAGTTTGAGCCAATGTGCAAAATAATCGCCCATGTGGTAACCGCAGAAAGGAACCATCGCGAACGGATCGCGGCGGATAGAACCAGCCTGAAGATCGAGAGCGGCGGCTGTAATTTCTGAACCAGTGATTGATCCCATGAATACGCCGTGTACCCAATTTTTTGCCTGATTAATAAGAGGGATTGTTGCAGCTCTTCTGCCGCCAAAGAGGAATGCGCTTATCGGCACGCCTTTTGGATCATCCCATTCAGAAGCGATTACCGGACACTGTGAAGCAGGAACTGTGAAACGTGCGTTAACGTGTGCAACTTCCTGACCTGCAACCGGTTTATCAGTTTTTGGTGAAGGAATCTTTTCGCCTTTCCATGTGGTGATTGTTTCGCCGGGTGCGCCGTAGCCAATCTGTTCCCACCAAACATCGCCGTCTTCTGTAAGACCGCAGTTTGTAAAGATAGTATTCTTCTTGATTGAATCCATTGCGCTTTTGTTGGAATGATCGCTTGTTCCGGGTAATACGCCGAAAAATCCGCATTCCGGATTAATTGCATATAATTGACCGTCTGCGCCGAATTTCATCCATGCGATATCATCGCCGATTGTTTCAACTTTCCAGCCGGGAAGTGTCGGAATCAGCATGGCAAGGTTTGTTTTTCCGCAAGCTGAAGGAAGAGCGCCGCCGATGTATTTAACTTTGCCCTGCGGGTTTGTAAGTTTTAAAATGAGCATGTGTTCTGCAAGCCAGCCCTGGTCTCTTCCAAGAACAGAAGCGATGCGAAGCGCAAGACATTTTTTGCCAAGGAGAGCGTTTCCGCCGTAACCTGAGCCGTATGACCAGATTTCGTATGTGTCCGGGAAATGGCTGATATATTTTTTGTTTACATCCGGTTCACATGGCCAGCCTGTGTCTTTTTCGCCGGCGGCTAATGGTTTTGCGATTGAGTGGCGGCAGCGTACAAAAAAGCCGTCTGTTCCGAGTACGTCTAAAACCTTGGAACCAACTCTTGTCATTATGTGCATATTAAAAACAACATAAGGGCTGTCGGAGATTTCTACGCCGATTTTTGCAATGTCAGAACCGATAGGACCCATAGAAAACGGGATAACGTACATTGTGCGCCCTTTCATACAGCCCTTGTAAAGATCTTCCATTGTCTTCTTAAGTTCTACAGGGTCTGTCCAGTTGTTGGTAGGACCTGCGTCGTCTTTGTTTTTGCTTGCGATAAAGGTTCTGCTTTCTGCTCTTGCAACGTCCGAAGGGTCTGAGCGGAACCAGTAGCTGTCCGGTCTTTTATCCTGGTTCAGTTTGACGCCTAATCCGGCATCAACCATAATTTTTAGCATTCTGTCGTATTCAGCTTTGCTGCCATCGCAGATTTCTACTGCATCTGGGGTCATGAGAGCTGCAGTTTCTTCTACCCACTGCTTTAACCCTGCATGTTTTAATTCGTTTAAATTCATGTTTACTCCTCTTTTTTTCGAATTTCCATCTTATGTTATGTTTATACAAAAAAAATACATCTTGATCAATAGGGAAAAGCGGCTATCACTTCCCAATTTTCACAAAATAGCGTATTATTATTAATATGGATGATAGAAAAAAACGTATAGATGATCTTTTAAAAAACAGCCAGGAAAGCCGTGTTTCTCTGGATACTCTTTTGGAAAACTTTGGGGAAAACCTCTATGCCCGCACAAATGACATGCAGGCTCAATTTGAAGATATAAATCAATATAATGTTTACTTGCAGGAAATAATAGAATCCAATGCTGCAATAGTCAAAATAGAAGAAAAGAACCGCCGTTTTAAAGAACTGGAAGATGCCGTAGAAAGAAAGGAAAGCGAAGAAAGGGAACGCGGCAGGGAGATGGCATCTATCTACCGCAAGCTTGGAAAGGCGTTACTTGAAAACAGCGCTTATAACGATTTTACTTCTCTTTTTAAGGAACAGGCTGATGCTCTTTCCAATAAATTGGGATCACTTGAAACCCGCATAGAAGAACTAGACAACAAAGAAGGCGGTAATGTTTTTTCCTGGATTGGTAAAAGCGCACAGGGGTTAGTTTTAAAATCATTTTTATCCAAAGCGCAGGAAAGCCAGGAACAGCTTTATTTTAACATTGGTGAGCGTTACAGTGCACGCGAGGCTTTAAACAACGATGACGAAGTTGCCAGAATCCGCACAGATATCGATGTTATCCGCGGTATCTCCAAAGCTGCCATGGAAGAGCTTGCTGTTTTAAAAGATGAAAAGCGAATTATTTCCGCTTCTTTCGGCATAGAGGGGAATCCGCAGAAGCAGATTCAATCTGTAAAAAATCACATAACTCATGTTAAAGAAGCTCTTACCGGTTTATACAGAACTTTCGGAGCGCAGGCTGCAGGTATAATGGACGAAGAAATCGATCCAAATAAAAAGTATTTTATTGATACGCTCGTTACTGCAGAAGACGGCGAAATTATCGGCAGGGCAGTAAGGCTGAATCAATCTCTTGCTGATAATGAAAAAGCCATCAGTAAATTACGCGCATCGCTTGCGATTGACGAAGAAAAAATGAAAATTGATAAATACAAAAGATCGATAGAGGATAAAAAAAGCAAGATTATCGAACTGGAAAAAGGTATATCTGATTTACAGGAAAATGTACGTGACAGCGAAAACTACATTCAGGAACTGCAAAAACAATTATAGGAAATAAAATGCCAGCCAAGAAATCTAAAAATACTGCAGCTAAAGCTGCTGTGAAAAAAACTGCTGCTAAGAAACAAGTTATTGCAGCTAAACCTGCGGCAGAAAAATCTGCAGCTAAAAGCGCTGTCGCTAAAGGCGCTGTCGCTTACGATGAAAAAACAATTAAAACCCTTTCTTCTCTTGAACATATAAGACTTAGAACCGGTATGTATATCGGGCGGTTGGGTGACGGTTCAAACCAGGACGACGGTATTTATGTTTTGTTAAAAGAAGTAATCGATAACGGTATTGATGAATTTATTATGGGCAACGGAAAACTTATCGAAACGCAGATAAAAGACATTGATAAAACCGGAAAAGCAATGGTTAAAATACGCGACTTTGGGCGCGGAATCCCTCTTGGAAAACTTGTTGAGTGTGTTTCTGTAATTAACACAGGCGCTAAATATAATGATGATGTATTCCAGTTTTCTGTAGGGCTTAACGGCGTTGGTACAAAAGCTGTTAATGCGCTTTCTGTTCATTTTAGGGTAGTTGCGATCAGAAACGGCGAGTTTGCAGAAGCAATTTTTGAAAGAGGGAAATTAAAAAGCGAACGCAAAGGAAAATTAAAAGAAAACTTAAAAGACGGAACAATGGTAGAATTTATACCGGATCCGGAAATATTTAAAGATTTTTTATTTAATGCTGAGTTTATAGAAAAGCGCATTCAGAATTATGCGTATTTAAATGCAGGACTTACGCTTGTTTTTAACGGGAAAAAATTTATTTCAACGCGCGGTCTTTACGATTTACTGCATGAAGAAACCGGAGACGACGGATTATACCCGCTTGGCTACTATAAGGGAAAACATTCAGCTAACGGACAGCTAGAGATTGCTTTTACTCATACAAATAATTACGGCGAAGAATATTTTTCGTTTGTTAACGGCCAGTATACATCAGACGGCGGAACGCATTTATCTGCATTTAAAGAAGGATTTTTAAAAGGGATTCAGACTTTCTATAAAAAAGATTATAGAAGCGAAGATGTGCGCGAAGGAACAACAGCGGCAATTGCAATTAAGTTAAAAAATCCGATATTCGAAAGCCAGACAAAAAATAAACTTGGAAACTCCGATGTCCGCACATGGGTTGTACAGGAAACAAGGGATGCAGTAGTTGACTGGCTGCACAGAAACGCAGAAGCAAGCAAAAAACTTGAACATAAAATAATAGCAAACGAATCTTTGCGTACAGAGCTTAATGCTGTAAAAAAAGAAGCGCGGGATGCCGCAAAAAAAATCGCTCTTAAGATTCCCAAGTTAAAAGACTGCAAGTATCATTTAGAGGACGGCAAGGACGGAGAAGAATCTACCATTTTTATAACAGAAGGAGATTCGGCTTCCGGCTCAATGGTGTCAAGCCGCGATGTTATGACACAGGCGATTTATCCGCTCCGCGGAAAAGTAGAAAACGTGTACGGAAAAAAACGCACAGCCATTTACAAAAACGAAGAACTTTTTAATTTAATGATGGCAATCGGTATAGACAATAATATCGAAGGGCTTAGATATAAAAAAATTGTAATTGCAACAGACGCAGACTTTGACGGCTTTCATATCCGTAACCTGCTTTTAACTTTTTTCCTTTCTTATTTTGAGGAGCTTGTTACAGGAGGGCATGTTTTTATACTGGAAACTCCGCTTTTCCGTGTTCGTACCAAAAAAGAAACCCGTTATTGCTACAACGAAAAAGAACGTGATTCAGCCGCTGCTGCTCTTGGTTCTTCATCGGAAATTACCCGGTTTAAGGGTCTTGGCGAGATTAGCCCCAAGGAATTCGGCCAGTTTATCGGCGAAGATATGCGTATAGTGCCGGTATCGGTAAATACCTTAAAGCAGGTTCCGCAGGTACTTAACTTTTATATGGGTAAAAATACCCCGGAAAGACGCGAATATATCATGAAAAATTTAATAGAAGATGCAGGCTAAATATTTGTAATTTAGAAGCGGATATACTATAATTAAGAAAAGAACCGAATTATGAAAAAGGCACTAACTTTAGCAGTTTTTTTGACTCTGGCGGTGAACTCCTTTGCCTCAGATCCGCCCGGCGGTCAAATTTACCAAACCGGTACCCTCGTCATAGATCTGCCCAATAGGAGTATATTTATAGAAGGAACTGCGCCCAACGCAGAACAACGAAACTTTTTTATGACTAACTTCCGCATGGAAGCTTCTGCAATGGGCTTTGCAATAGCCATGAATAGGGAAGCTGCAGGGTATATTTTCAGGTTCGAAGTACACCCATATGACGATGAATATGACCCTCATATTAAAGCTATTATACTGATAACTCTTACCCATAACGAACTAGGCATGGAAATGGTCTCTTTTGGCTGGCCTTACGGCGATTTAGAGGATATGTATGAGCATAACCAGTTCGTTTTTTACCGTGCAGCGGTTCTAATTCCAAGTCTCAGCCAAACTGATATTGAAAATATGACAGAATCACTGACTGAAGCGATAACCGAAGCCCTGACTGAATCGATAACAGAGTCTGTAATGGCAGAGGTTGCAACTACAAGAGCCGGTTCTGGTCCTGTAGATACAAGCTGGCGCAATAAATGGATATATTTAAGGGCTTCTTTTGATTATCCTATTACCTTTTATGCCATTCAGCCGACAGGTCTTCTTGGCGGACATTCTGCTTATGAAGGAACGCTAAATATACCAAATGCGTACAGCGATCCATATCCTATGGAGCACAAAATTATGCCTCAGATGGGTGTTACTGTTGGCCTTGAAATACAACCTTTAAACTTGCTTAGTTTGGAGGTTAATTTTCAGATTACAAGGGGAGACCCAAGAACAAACGACTTTTATAATTATGCGGCAGGAGCAGAATTAAAGTTAAACTTAAAAGTTAGTACTTTTAAAATTCAGCCGTATGGAGCTTTCTTGTATCATTTGAATGTCTCTCCGATGTTCAGCGAATTTCCTGATTTTTCTGTTGGCGGCGGTGTTTATATCGGCGTAAGGGGCGGCAATTCCGGCAGTTTATTTTTAAATATTAATTATCTTCAGGCATTTTCTGACACTTATATGTTGAATAAAATCGAATCATCTCCCTTCCCAAAAGAATTTCATTACAAAAGGTTTGTCTTAGGTTTTGGTTTAGGGTATAAGTTCGGATTATTTAACCGTTAATTATCATATTTTTTAAGACTTTCACGGGAGTTAAGACCTCACACAAAGGCGCCAAGACTTCCAAAAAATTTATTCTGACTAAAGCGCCGCGCATATTCACGCCATATATAAGCAAATCTTTTTCTTAGGAGTTTTGCTTATGAAAACTAACAGAAATTTTAAAGACAGCGTTTTCACCACACTGTTCTCTGACCCAGA
>WQWU01000015.1 GCA_009785215.1 Treponema sp.
GAGAGAGAGAGAGAGAGAGAGAGAGAGAGAGAGAGAGAGAGAGAGAGAGAGAGAGAGAGAGAATTTGAATTCATATAAGTTTTATGCCTCATTATGAATATACTACCATTTTTATGAGAAATAAACAAGAGGGAAAATTCTTCTCTGCGAGAAATCTTCTTGAAAATTTCCTCTTCTTCTTGCGCTACAGTACAAGCTATGATAAAATTTAGTTTTATTATCAATTACAAGGAAGGTAAATATGAAAAAATGGGTATGTTCAGTTTGCGGTTATGTTCACACAGGCGATAAAACGCCGGATGCTTGCCCTCAGTGTAAAGCTCCCAGTTCCAAGTTCAGCGTACAAGCTGCTGACGGCGGATATGCTTCCGAACACATTGTAGGTATTGCAAAAGACGCAGATGCAGATATCGTAAAAGATTTACAGGCGCACTTTAACGGCGAATGCTGCGAAGTTGGCATGTATTTAGCCATGGCAAGGGTTGCAGAACGTGAAGGCTACCCGGAAATCTCCGAAGCTTTTAAACGCTATGCATACGAAGAAGCCGACCATGCGGCGCTTTTTGCAGAACTTCTTGGCGAAGTTATAACAAATAGTACAAAGAAAAACCTTGAAATGCGTGCAGAAGCCGAACACGGAGCTTGCGCAGGAAAGACCGATATTGCAAAAAGAGCCAAGGAAAAAGGCTATGATGCCATCCATGACTCAGTCCACGAAATGGCTCGTGACGAAGCTCGCCATTGCGCTGGTTTTAAAGGGCTTTTAAAACGCCATTTTGGCGCATAAATTGCAACTTTTTTCAATAAAAGGAACTCTAAATAGTATGAAAAATCTAAGAGAAAAATTGGCTAATGCAACAATAGCGGATTTGTGCCTTTTAGCTTCGGCTGAGTACAAAGATAACCCTGCCTTTTCCATGTTAATAGAAGGCGAAATTACCAGAAAAGTTACCTACAAGCAGATGGGCAGCCGTTCAAGGCAGCTTGCATCAGCTTTAAGGCAATTAGGCATAGAAACAGGGGATAGGGTTTTACTTTTCTCGGACAATTGTCCTGAATGGCCTATTTCATATTTCGGCATTGCTCTAGCAGGAGCGGTGTCTGTTCCACTATTAACAGGTTTTTCTGCCGAACAGATTCAGCATATCTCTGAACATTCAGGTGTTAGCGCTATTTGTTTAAACAAAGATTCAGAAGAAAAATTTGCAGAAATAGCCAAGTTGCCAATGTTTTCTAAATTGCCGTTTATCTATATCGATACAATGCTAGAAGATGAAAACGCAAATTTAAATATGACAATTTCCCAAAACGGCGAAAAAAAGCAGATTCAAGTTAATCCTTGCAATGAAAGCAAAGATTATGCGCTTCGCAGCCCTGACGATATGGCTACGATTATCTACACAAGCGGAACACAAGGCAACAGCAAAGGCGTAATGCTTTCAAGCAGAAACATTTTAGCAAGTTCACTTTCTTCGTTGGCTTATATAACAACTACAACAAAGGATAAATTCCTTTCTGTATTGCCTTTGGCTCATTCCTACGAATGCAGTTTAGGTTTTCTGGCTCCTGTATTCGGCGGTTCAAGCATTACGTATCTGGATCGTCCGCCTGCACCATCGGTACTGCTTCCTGCTTTAAATGTTGTAAGACCAACAGCGATGATTTCTGTTCCTTTATTAATCGAAAAAGTTTATAAAAATGCACTTGCGCCGAAACTTAGCAAAAATAAACTTTATAATTTCCCTCTCACTCGTCCGCTTGCGGCCAGAATTGCCGGAAAAAAATTAATAAAGGCTCTTGGCGGAAAGCTTAAATTCTTTGGAGTAGGCGGAGCGCCTCTTAATCCTGAAGTAGAAAACTTCCTGTATAAAGCAAGATTCCCATTCGCAGTTGGTTACGGTCTAACAGAAGCCGCTCCATTAGTTGCAGGCAATAAACCGTTAAATTTTGTTTTAGGTTCAGGTCTTTCTGCACCAGCTGGCGTTCAATTAAAAATCGATAACGGCGAGATTCTTGTAAAAGGTCCGAATGTAATGCTTGGTTATTATAACGACAAAGAAAAAACTGACGAAGTTATAACATCAGACGGCTGGTTACGAACAGGCGATATCGGCAGTATAAACGCCAAAGACAGGCTCTTTATCAGGGGCAGATTAAAAGCATTAATACTGGGACCATCCGGCGAAAATATCTATCCCGAAGAAATCGAAGGTCTTTTAGGTTCGAACCAAATTGTAGAAGAAGCGCTTGTATACCTTGGCAAAATGGGTGAGCTTATTGCAATGGTTCGAATAAACGAAGCTGCAAAAATAGCTACCGACTTAATCGATCAAACGCTGGAAGAACTGCGTGTATGGGTAAATAAAAAACTTGCCGCATTCTCCCGCTTAAGCAAGATCGAGATAAGATATGAACCGTTCGAAAAAACACCGACAATGAAAATTAAGCGGTACTTGTACGTTTGACAACGTTCGTTTAATTTAAAACGTATGTTTTAAAACACTTGCCCGTTTTGTAACTTTCAAATATAGTTACAAGTATGGCATATATCGAACCCAAGGTTCTAAAAGGTTTTAGGGATTTTCTCCCAAATGCGGAAATAATACGCCGAAACCTTACAGAAAAAATAGAAAACACTTTCCGTGAATTTGGTTTTGTACCAATAGATACGCCTGCAATGGAATATGCAGAAATACTTCTTGGCAAAGGCGGCGGCGAGACAGAAAAACAAATTTACCGCTTTAAAGATAACGGCGAACGTGATGTTGCGCTTCGCTTTGATCTTACAGTTCCCTTTGCACGTTTTGTAGCACTTCACCGAAACGATCTTCTATTCCCTTTTAAACGATACCACATAGGCAAAGTATGGAGAGGCGAAAATACTCAGCGAGGGCGTTACAGAGAATTTACACAATGCGATTTTGATATAATAGGCAGCGACAGCCCTATTTCTGATTTTGAAATACTTCTTTTAATACGGACTACTCTTTTAAACCTTGGCCTTGATATTACAATCCATGTAAATCACCGAGGGCTTTTTAACCGGTTCCTTTCGTTTATTGGACAAAGAGATAATTCTGTTGAAATTCTTCGCACTGTCGATAAACTATCTAAAGTTGGAAAAGATGAAACATTAAAAAGTCTTTCTTTATTAACAGGCGGCGATAATGCAAATAAAATACTTGAGTTTATCGGAGCAAAGGGTACATTCACAGATGTATTAAATCGTATAATTGAATTATCCGGCGGTACATCTCCCGAATCTGATCGTTTACTTGCAATTAAGGATTACATGAATATTTGCGTTAATAATGGCACAACAAACGAAAATAATAAAACAGAACCATTTATTTTAAACCCTTCTATTACAAGAGGTTTAGATTATTATACAGGTATTGTTTTTGAAACATTCTTAACCGAACTCCCTGATATTGGTTCTATTTGTTCAGGCGGAAGATATGACAACCTTGCAGAATTATACTCAAAAGATAAAAATTCGATAAGCGGAGTTGGATCATCTATCGGGCTTGATCGAATGCTTGCAGCTCTGGAAACACTTGGTAAATTACCTGCCGCAAATACTTGTTCTATTGCAATAGCGTGTATAAATGCAGAAAAATCGGGTGAGTATCATAGTTTGGCATTACAATTGCGGCAGGCGGGAATTCCCTGCGAAGTGTTTATAGAGCCGTGCGGCGAAAAAAATCTTGTAAAGCAATTTGTTTTAGCAGAAAAGAAAGGCCTGCGTTTTGTAATTGTAACAGGAGAAAATCCTTTAAAAGATCCTATTACTCTGCGTGATTTATCAACACGTTCAAATATAGAGATTTCTTCCATAGGCGAATTAATAAAAAAATTAACAGAGGAACTGTTTAAGGAGACAAAAAAAGTATGAGCTGCGCTTCCTGCTGCGCCCATATGGAAATAAAACTATTAAAAAGAAAGCTTTTATTTGCTGCATCTTTTACAATTCCCCTGTTTTACATTGCAATGGCTCCAATGTTCTCACTGCCGGTTCCCGGCTTTTTTGCGCCGGATAAAGCGCCTTTTCTATATGCATTTATTCAATTATGTTTGCTTATTCCGGTTATTATTGCAGGAATTAAAATTTATACTTCCGGTTTTAAAAAAATATTTTTTTTAAAACCGGATATGGATTCACTTATTGCAATTGGCACAACTGCCGCTGTTAATTTCAGTTTATATAATACGTTTCAGATTATAATTGGAAATCATGGTGCGGCAAAATCATTATACTTTGAAACCGCGGCTGTTATTATCACTTTAGTTCTATTGGGTAAAACACTTGAAAACATATCACGCGGACGAACAGGAGAAGCAATAAAAAAATTAATGTCGCTGTCTCCAAAAACTGCAATTATTATTGAAAACGGAAAAGGAATACAAATTCCCATAGATAAAGTAAAACCGGGTCACATAATTTTTATTAAGCCGGGTATGAAGATTCCTGTAGATGGAATTGTAACAGAAGGTATTAGCGTTATTGATGAATCGATGCTTACAGGTGAAAGCATTCCTGCCGATAAAAAAGCCGGTGATTCTGTTTATGCAGGAACTATCAACTGTAATGGTATAATCCATTTTAAAGCGGAAAAAACAGGCTCGGAAACTGCTCTTGCCCAAATTATCAAACTTATAGAAAATGCACAAAACTCAAAAGCGCCCATAGCGCGATTAGCCGATATTGCAGCAGGGCACTTTGTACCCATTGTCTGCGTTATTGCGTTTGTTTCAGCCATTTTCTGGTATGCGGCAGCTTCTGCAGGATTTGTAACTATTCCGCATTCACAGTCAGCGCTTGAATTTTCATTGATAATTTTTATATCTGTTTTGGTTATTTCCTGCCCCTGTGCGCTTGGGCTTGCTACTCCAACTGCCATTATGACAGGAACCGGCAAAGGTATCGAAAACGGCATTTTAATAAAAAGCGGTCAGGCTCTGGAAACAATATGCAAGATACAAACTGTTGTATTTGATAAAACGGGAACAATTACAGAAGGAAAACTCGTTGTTACAGATGTTATTATCGGAAACAGTGAATGGGGCGTTGGAAACTGGAAAGATTCATCGGATATTCAAAATAATTTTTTACAGCTTGCGGCTTCAGCAGAAAAAGGAAGCGAACATCCGTTAGGACTTGCAATTATAAAAGAAGCGGAAAAACGCGGTATTGAATTATCAGCCTTAAAAGAATTTAAGGCTTTACCAGGCCTCGGCATAGAAGCAGTTATTAACGATGTTCCTGTTATTACAGGAAATAAAAAACTTATGGAAAAATACAACATTACCCTTGGTAAATTAGAAGCTGTTTCTGAAAGGCTTGCAATGGAAGGAAAAACTACTGTGTTTGCCGCTATTCATGGAAAAATTTCTGGAATCATTGCCGTTGCGGATGTAATTAAAAAAAATTCGAAAGCTGCTGTAGGAAAGATTCAAAGTACAGGTATCGATGTACTTATGATTACTGGGGATAACAGGTTTACAGCCGACGCTATTTCCAAAGAAGCTGGAATTAAACGTGTAGTTTCAGAAGTTTTTCCGCAAGACAAAGCAACCATCATTAAAAACCTGCAGAAAGGAAACAGAAAAGTTGCAATGGTAGGAGACGGCCTTAATGATGCTCCCGCACTTGCTCAGGCAGACATTGGTATAGCCATAGGAAGCGGAACAGATGTGGCGCTTGAAGCGGCAGACATTGTCTTAATGCGAAATGATCCAATGGATGTTCCTGCCGCTGTAAATTTAAGCAAAAAAACAATGTTAATAATCAAACAAAACCTGTTTTGGGCATTCGGATACAATGCGCTTGGAATACCTGTTGCAGCTGGGGTTTTGTATCTTTTCGGCGGTCCTCTTTTAAATCCAATGTTTGCCGCTGCAGCTATGTGTTTAAGCTCAATATCTGTTTTGCTGAATGCTCTTAGAATAAAACGATTTGCCATTTACTAACATTTGTATTTTTGCTATACTCTGTAATTGAGGTTCTTATGGCAAAAATCAATATGAAAACACCCCTTGTTGAGATAGATGGTGATGAGATGACCCGCGTTCTTTGGGGTATAATTAAGGAAAAACTGCTTTTACCGTTTATTGACCTAAAAACCGAATATTACGACCTTGGATTAAAAAACCGCGATGATACCAATGACGAGGTTACGGTAAAATCTGCCGAAGCAATAAAAAAATACGGCGTTGGAGTAAAATGTGCAACAATTACCGCCAATGCTGCAAGGCAAAAAGAATATGATCTTAAATATCTTTTACCAAGTCCTAATGCGACAATCAGAGCAATTTTAGACGGCACAGTATTTAGAAAACCAATCTCTGTAAAACGAATACAGCCATCGGTAAGTACATGGAAAAAGCCGATAGTTATCGGACGTCATGCATACGGCGATGTATACAAAGCTGCAGAAATGGAAATAAACGAGCCCGGTAAAGTTGAACTTGTTTATACAAAGCTTGATGGAACTGAACGCCGTATGATAGTTGCCGATTTTAAAGGAAGCGGTATTGTTCAGGGAATGCATAACCTTGATGAATCGATTAAAAGTTTTGCGCGCGCATGTTTTCTTTATGCTATAGCGGATAAAATCCCTCTTTGGTTTGCAACAAAAGATACAATTTCTAAAACCTATGACGGCAGGTTTAAAGATATATTTAACGAAATATACGAAACCGAGTTTAAAGATAAATGCAAAAGTGCAGGTATAGAATATTTTTACACATTAATAGATGACGCCGTCGCCCGTGTTGTAAAAAGCGAAGGCGGTTTTTTATGGGCATGTAAAAATTATGACGGCGATGTTCAAAGCGACATGATCGCAAGCGCCGCAGGAAGCCTTGCAATGATGACAAGCGTGCTTGTTTCTCCCACTGGTGTTTTTGAATATGAAGCGGCGCACGGAACAGTTCAGCAGCACTACTACCGCTGGCAGAAAGGCGAAAAAACAAGCACAAACCCTGCGGCATTAATTTTTGCTTGGTCTGGTGCGCTTTTAAAGCGTGCAGAACTTGACAATTTACCCGAGTTAGCTAACTTTTCTAAAAAACTAGAAAATGCAGTTTTATCCACGATAGAAGACGGCATTATGACAGGTGATTTAGCTAAACTTGCAGATCCGCCGCCCGTTAAAATTTTAAACTCATGGGAATTTATTGACGTTATAGCAGAAAGATTAAAGTAAGTAATCTAGAAGAGAGGAATATATGGGAAATAAAACAGAAAAACTTCAGGCAAAACTTGTTCTGGAAGACGGAAGCGAATATTTGGGATGGGCTTTTGGCAAGAACCGAAACATCGCAGGGGAAGTTGTTTTTAATACCGGCATGTCCGGGCTTATTCAGAACCTGACAGATCCTGGATGCAAGGGGCAAATATTTGTATCAACCTGGCCAATGGCGGGAAATATAGGCGTGCCTGTGAATAAAAACGGCGCGCCTTTTTTTGATGAATTTGGAATTCCCGATATTATTGAATCGGAAAAAGTTCATGTTTCCGGTCTTATTGTTTCCGATCTTTGCGAAGAACCAAGCCATTACTCCATGAAAATGTCATTATCTGCCTGGCTGGAAAAGGAAAATGTTCCCGGCATTTACGGCATTGATACACGTTCCATTACTATCCGCCTGCGCGACCGCGGAACAATGCGCGGAAAAATCATTATAGAAAAAAAATCAAACGACGGTTTTGGCGATATTTCAATAAATAAAATAAATTCGTCAAACCACGACGGTGTAGATCTGAAAGAAATTAAAACATATCTTCCAGCTTCAAAAAAAGCAGGCGTAAAGATTGCCCTTATAGACTGCGGCGTTAAAGCAAATGTTATCCGCTGTCTTATAAACCGAGGCGTTGAGGTTAGCCGCATTCCCTGCAATCACGATTTGGATAAAATTGATTATGACGGACTGATAATTTCCAATGGACCTGGGGATCCAAAAGAATATAAAAAATTAATTGAGTTTGTCCGTAAAGCATTATCCTCGGATAAACCGGTTTTTGGTTTGGGGCTTGGAAACTTAATCATTGCACTTGCAATAGGAGCCGATACTTTTAAGCTGCCTTTTGGACACAGGGGGCAAAACCAGCCAAGTTATATTTATGATGCAGCCGAAGACGGCACAAACAAGTGTTATATCACTACGCAGAATCACGGTTATGCAGTACGCGCCGAGTCGCTTCCAAAAAACTGGAAGTTATGGTTCGTTAATGCCAATGATGGAACTGCCGAAGGAATTATCTGTGAAAACAAACCGTTTTCTGCCGTACAGTTTTATCCTGAAGGATGCCCTGGTTCGAGAGATACAGAATTTGTTTTTGACCGCTTTATCGGACAAGTCAAGGAGAAAAAATAATGAAATCAGAAAATAAAAGAAAATTACAATTACCGCAGAAAATTCTTATCCTGGGATCAGGCGGATTAAAAATAGGACAAGCCGGAGAGTTTGACTACTCTGGTTCACAGGCAATAAAAGCGCTGCGCGAAGAAGGCATTAAAACAGTTTTAATTAATCCGAATATTGCAACAATTCAAACCAGCGAAGGAATGGCAGACTCTACTTATTTTCTTCCTGTAACGCCGGAATATGTCCGCAAAGTAATAGAAAAAGAAAAACCGGACGCTCTGTTGCTTTCATTCGGCGGACAAACAGCGCTTAACTGCGGCGTTGCTCTTGAAAAAGAAGGCACTCTTGCAAAAAATAATGTAAAAGTTCTCGGCACTCCTGTAAAAACAATCGAAGACACAGAAGACCGTCAATTATTTGTTAAACGCCTTAACGAAATAGGCGCTCTTTCTCCAAGAAGCGTTGCTGTAACAGATACCGCAGCCGCTTTAAAAGCAGCAAATGAAATCGGCTTTCCTGTAATGGCGCGTGTTGCCTTTGCTCTAGGCGGCGCAGGTTCAGGCATTTGCCGCAACGAAGCCGAACTTACAAAAAGATGTACTATGGTTTTTGCCAGAAAAAACGAAATTGACAGACCTCCGCAAATCCTTGTAGAAGAATGGCTTGGCGGCTGGAAAGAAATTGAATTTGAAATTGTCAGAGATGCCTACGATAACTGTATAACGGTTGCCAGTATGGAAAACTTTGATCCGCTCGGCATTCATACAGGCGAAAGTATTGTAGTATCCCCGGCGCAGACACTATCAGATTCAGAGCTTGGCAAATTAAGAAGAATTGGTATAGAGGTAATCCGTCACCTTGGTATAGTAGGTGAATGTAATATCCAGTATGCGCTTGATCCGTTCTCTGAAGATTACAGAATCATAGAAGTTAATGCAAGACTTTCACGAAGCTCTGCCCTTGCATCCAAGGCAACCGGCTACCCTCTTGCGTTTATCGCGGCAAAAATAGCCATTGGTTATTCAATGCTGGATATAGAAAACAGAATTACACACTCAACAAAATCATTCTTTGAACCGGCATTGGACTACATTGTAGCAAAAGTTCCACGCTGGGATTTAACAAAATTCAAAAATGTAGACCTTCGGATCGGTTCAGAAATGAAATCTGTCGGCGAGGCTATGTCCATCGCAAGAACATTCGAAGAAGTAATTCAAAAAGCTCTTCGTATGACAGGAATCGGCGCACCTGGCCTTTGCGGCGATGATTTCCTCTGCGGAAGAAATTTTTCAGGTCCTGGTAGTATCGATGCTAAGATACGCGAAGGACTTCTAAGTCCTACAGACAGGCGAATATATGTCATTTACCGCGCTTTGGCCGAAGGCTGGACTGTAGACAAGATTCACAAATATTCAAGGATAGACAAGTGGTTTTTGCACAAAATTGCAAATATCAGAAAAACAGAAGAAAAACTGCGCGAAGCTGGAAAAAAAGGCATAACAAGAGAACTTATTGCTCAGGCTAAACAGTATGGTTTTTCCGATGCTCAGATCGGCAGTTTTATAAAATTATCAGAAATGGAAGTCCGCGCGATCCGCAAGGAACACCGGGTCCTTCCTGCAATAAAACAAATTGATACGCTTGCAGCTGAGTATCAGGCAAAAAATAATTACCTTTATATGACTTACGGAAACGCATCTGCTCCGGGAAGTGCGCCTCAAATAGACGATGTAACTTCTTCCGGGCGCGGCGTTATGGTTCTTGGTTCCGGTGTCTACAGAATTGGCTCCAGTGTAGAGTTTGACTGGTGTTGTGTAAACGCAGTGCAGACAGCGCGTAATCTGGGGCGGTATTCGATCATGGTAAATTGTAATCCGGAAACCGTTTCTACAGACTATGACATGTGCGACAGATTGTACTTTGAAGAACTTACCCTTGAACGTGTTCTGGATATTTATGAAAGAGAAAACCCCAACGGCATAATTGTCTCAATGGGAGGACAAACCCCAAATAATCTTGCAACAAAACTTTCAGATGCAGGTGTTCATATTTACGGAACAACGCCAAAGTCCATTGATATGGCAGAGGATAGAAACAAGTTTTCTGCGCTTTTGGATGAACTTGGTATTGGTCAGCCGGAATGGAAAGAACTAACAGATCATGCTTCTGCAAAAGAATTTGCAAAAACTGCAGGTTATCCTGTTTTAATCCGTCCAAGTTATGTATTATCTGGCGCAGCAATGAATGTTGCATGGGATGATACAAGCCTTGAAAAATTCCTGAATCTAGCATCTGAAGTTTCGCCGGAACATCCTGTTGTCATTTCCAAGTTTGCAGAAAATGCCAGGGAAATAGAAATTGATGCTGTCGCGCGTAAGGGAGAAATTTTATTCCATGCCATTACAGAACACATTGAAAATGCCGGCGTTCATTCCGGTGATGCTACAGTTGTTCTTCCTGCACAGCGTCTGTATATAGAAACATTAAGAAAGATTAAACAAATATGCGAAAAAATAGCAAAAGCGCTGGATATTACAGGACCATTTAACATTCAGTTCCTTGCGCAAAGAGGTCAGGTTAGCGTAATTGAATGCAACTTGCGCTCCAGCCGAAGCTTCCCGTTCTGTTCAAAAGTAAGCCGCGTTAACATGATTGAACTTGCTGTTAAAGCAATGCTTGATGAACCTGTAGAAAAATCTACCGTTTCTGCTCTGGAATTGGGATGCGTTGGCGTAAAAGCGGCGCAGTTTAGTTTTTCCAGATTACATGGAGCAGATCCTGTCAGCGGCGTAGAAATGGCAAGTACCGGAGAAGTTGGCTGTATAGGCTCAAGCATTTCAGATGCTCTGTTAAAAGCGCTTGTTTCTGTTGGATATAAAATCCCAAAAGGAAAGGCAAAAGTTCTATTATCGACAGGTCCTATGGTAGATAAAATTGACTTCCTTGATTCCGCGCGTAAACTTGTAAAAATGGGTCATGAACTTTATGCATCCCGCGGCACTGCTAAATTCCTTTCGGACAACAAACTGCCTGTAACAGCTCTTGCCTGGCCGCTGGAAAAGAAAGATCCTAACATTGCAGACATGATTAAAAAGCGCGGAATAGACCTTATCATCAATATTCCAAAAAATAATGCAGAACTGGAATTAAAGAATGATTATACCATCCGGCGTATGGCGATTGACTTTGATATTCCATTATTTACAAACATAAAAGTCGCAAAGGAATTTATCGATGCGCTTGAAACCCTGCATAACGGAGCAGAACTGGAAATCAAAGCCTGGGAAGAATATTAAACCTAAGCTTAGCTTAGCTTAGCTTAGCTTAGCTTAATTCTTTCTTAGAAGTTCCATAGGTTTTAGTTTTCCGGCGCGTACAGCCGGAATCCATGATGCCAAAACCGAACAAAAGATGGTAGAAAGCCATATTATTAATACGGCATTCCAGTCTATTATTATGGGGATTGTCTCAAGGTAAAAACCGGGATCCAGTATTTTTACTTCACTGCCGTTAAAAATACCGGTAAAAAAGCTTAAAATATTTTCCAGGGTACGTACAAGAAAGTTTATATTACTGCCTATCAGTAATCCCATGGAAATTCCAATGATACTGCCTGTAAGCCCTGTAAGAAAACTTCCCCAAAGAAATATTCCTGTAATATTTTTAACGGCAGCACCTGATACTTTTAAGACAGCAATGTCTTTTTCCCGCTCCAGAACAAGCATACTTGTCGCAGAAGAAACATTAATGGCGGCAACAATAACTATCAGTGCCATAATGAATAATAATAGCTGCTTTGTCGTTTTATATGATCTATACTGAGACCGTAAAAGATCCATCCATGTAAGAATATTAAATCCGCTTCCCAAAGATGAATATAATTCCAAAACAGTATCTTCGGCTCTTCTGTAAGGATCATTTATTTTTACAATAAGACTTGAAGCCGATGACTGCTCGGCAGAAAGAACTCTTTTTCCGCCCTCCCAGTTAATAATACACCACAATGCATCAAGCTCATTATAACCGCAGGACAGAATCCCCCTTACTGTAAACGAAGCTGTCCTTGGAGACATTCTGCCGCTTTCTAAAGGCCTTACAGTCATAAGGCGGACTGTATCCCCTACCCCAACTCCGATATTTTCAGCCAATGTTTCGCCTAATACAATATCGCGATCTGTCTCCGGTTTTTGAATGCCAGCTATTATTTTTAATAAATTCATACTGCCCGGATCCTCCCAAAAGGAAGATTCTACAGCGCGTACTGTAACTCCGGTTTTTCCACTTCGTCCTGCAATCACTCCCATACCGCGCTGTTCAGGCCAAACGCCTCTTATGCCGTTATGCTGTTTTATTTTTTCTATTATCTCATCTTCATTACCGGATCTCATTAAATCAAAAACCTGTATATGTCCTGTTCCCAATTCCAGATAACGGTCCAGTATTCCTCTTATCATTCCATCCGAGACAATTAATGTTACAATTATCGGAATAAGACTAACTGCAATCCCAGCCGCGGCTCCTCTTAGGTAGCGTACGCCTTCCTGTGCCTTACTCCATAAATATCTTAAACCAATAAAAAAAGCTGCATTCATTTTTAATTATTTTCCTCTCTAAGCTGCCCGTTTTCCAAAATAAGCTGTATGGAAGCCCTTTCTGCTACTTTTTTATCGTGAGTTACAACAATTAATGTTTTATCTCTTTTTTTTGCACTCTCATAAAGAAGCTGCGCTACAATTTCACTGTTTTGCTGATCAAGATTTCCTGTTGGTTCATCTGCAAGTATTAATGCCGGGTTATTAACCATTGATCTCGCAACTGCCACCCTTTGACGTTCTCCGCCGGAGAGCTGGGCAGGATAATGATTTTTCCTGTCTTCCATTTTTACATCTGCCAATAGCGATTTTGCCCTTTCTATTGCTTCTTTCTTTTTTAACCCTGCAATATATGCAGGAAGCATTATATTTTCCAGCGCAGTAAAATCTTTTAAAAGATAATGAAACTGAAAAATAAATCCAACTCTTTTTGAACGGTATAATGATATTTCTTTTTCCGACAATGCAGTAATTTCATCATCGCCGATAAAAACGCTTCCTTCGTTTGCATAATCAAGACCGCCGATAATATTCAAAAGCGTACTTTTTCCGCAGCCGCTCTGACCGCTGATTGCTACAGATTTTCCTTTTTCTATCCTGTAATTTATACCTTTTAAAATATGCAGCGTTTCAGTTCCGGAAATATAATTTTTTACTATATTATCAATTTTTATTAATATGCTGCTATTTTGTAAATTATTCATAACGCAATACCTCTGCCGGTTGAATTTTGGTTATTTTCTTTGATGCAAACCAAGCTGCAACAAGAGCCGATAAAAAACCAAATAAAAATATTATTGTTACATCACGCGGTAGTACACGCGATGGAATTTCCTTAATATAAAACACAGTAGTCGGAAAAATAGAAAAACTTCCCGCTTTATTTATTCCAAGATAATTGGCAAGAGTATTTATCAAATTTATAATTGTATTTACTATATGTTCAACAAATGAAAAAACCTCCTGGATATTAAACGCAACCAATAGGCCGAAAACAAGTCCAATAACAGCGCCGGCAAAACCTATTACTGCACCATCAAATATAAAAATAAGCTGAACTGCTTTTTCGCTGCCTCCTACTGCGCGTAAAAGCCCGATTTCATCGCGCCTTTGATAAACAAGCCTTCTTAATGCCTGAAATATATTAAGTCCAACAACAATAAATATTAATCCCACCAAAATAAACATAAATAATTTTTCTGTTCTTAAAGCGCCGAAAAATGAACGGTTATAGTCTCTCCAGCTTGTTAATTTAAAATCTTCATAACCTAATTCAGATATTTTTTTAAACGCCTGTTCAAGAATTACCCTGTCCTGAAAACGGTTAAATATTTTTATGCCCAGTATTAAATTGCTGTCACTATCAAGCATTGATACTTTATCTATATTAACATATGCCCAATTGCAGTCATAATCATAATACCCTGTATTAAAAACACCGGTAACAAGAAGGCTTTCGTCTCCTGCTTCATCTTCCGAAGATAAAATCCCTGTTAATGAAAATATCGTAACCCTGTCTCCGTCTCCTACTCCAAGACGCATAGCAAGCACTGAACCCAATAAAATATTTTCCGGTTTAGAAAGATCAAAAAAACCTTCTTCAAATTCCAGCCTGGTCTTCATTGATTCATCTCTTTCCAGCGTATTATTATAAAGACCCCTTATTAAAACTGCCTGCTGATTTGCTCTCCTGCCCCTTGCAAGCGCTTGAAATTCCTTAAATGGAACAACAGCTTTAACTCCGGGGATGGAAAGAAAAACTTCCCGCAGATCCTCAACATGCTCCTGTGGAAATGCTTCAAGACGCAGATGATAGGAAGACAGTTCCAGAATACTTTCTATAAAGCTTAACTGAAACCCGTTCATTACGGCAATAATTACAATAAGCGCAAGCACCCCAATTGCAATTCCTAAAACTGCAAGAACGGGCGAATTTGCCCTTCCTTTTAGGATATAACGGGATGCAACAAATAAAATCCAGGATTTCATCAATTTCTTGTCCTTGTTTCGGAGATTTTAATGCCGTCTTCCCAAACAGCGCGCAGAACCATAACATTATCCATAAAAAGTTCTTCTATTTCATTCTTTCCTTCTGTTCGTACAATCCGTTCTGTTACATTATTTTTTATATTTCTTTCGTATATCCTGTCTCCATTGGAATTATACTGAAACTCTGCAGTAAATACATTAATACCTTCTGTTTTTGTTGTAGAAATAATACGGTTATTTGACCACGTATTGCGGATAACCCAGATTACTTCGTCATTTTCATTATATAAAGTCTGCCTGGAAATCCTGCCTCTATCATCAGCTTCAAAGAGCATTTTGGAACTGCTTCTTATATATACATTTCCAAAAAATGACGGATACAGATTTAATCTTTCACTTATAAAAATTGATTCTTTTGCCGCATCCATTAAAAACCTTGGAAAGGAAACTCTTAAAGATTCATCATCGCTTTCCATATCTTTGTAAAATATCCTTTCTATTGATCTTAATGATAAAGACCTGTTATATCTGTAATAATCGGTAAATCCTTTATTGTATATATCTCCGTCTTCCCATAACAAAACTGTCGAGTTTATCAAAAGGTTATCATTATAAACATATTCTATTTTATTTATTCCGCCGTCTTCAAAAAACCTGTATTCAGATGAAAGATTTGTTTCTTCATCAAATATTTCCATAAACCCTTTAATATTATTTATACTGCCGGAATCTTCATTTTTCTTTTCTGATTCAAGAAAAACAGCATTTAACCTGGTATTATCCCTTAAATCCTTAAACAGCCATTGCGCTCTTAATTGATTATTATTTTTATATAATGTGCGGACTTCAATATAATATTCATCGTTATAATACTTTAATAAATATTGAGGAAGTTCATGATAATAGGCAGAATCTACAGAAAGTGCATATTCGTTCCGCAAAGCAATAAACTTTGAATCTATTTCTTCCAGCGCCATACCTCCGGCATTGGAACGAAACCACCGAACCGGATTTTTGGCAGAAGACAAATTAAATAAATCGTCACTTTCATTATTTTCTGAATTAAAGCCGGGGAAAAAAGTTTCCAGTTCCTGAGTCAGTGCAATAATACCTGCAAAAATGAGAAAAACAATAAAAACGGCAAGTAGTTTGTTTTTACGCAATTCCCGCAAACTCCCTGGCAAATTTTTTATTATCAAATTTTTCCATATCTGTATATTTTTCACCTGTGCAAATATATGTTACAGGCAGTTTTAATTCGGATGCAAGCGAAAAAACAACTCCGCCTTTTGCAGTTGAATCATATTTTGTCAGAATAACTCCGTCCAATGCAACTGCAGAGTTGAATATTTCTGCTTGTGCAAATGCGTTTCTTCCTGTTGTTGCATCAAGAACAAGATACTTTAAATAACGCGCGCCGCCGGCTTTTGATTCAACTACCCTGTCAATCTTGCAAAGTTCTTCCACAAGCGCAGATTTTGTATGCATTCTTCCTGCAGTATCCGCAATAATAACATCAGCGCCGCTTGATAATGCCGCATCCAATGCATCATAAACAACTGCTGCAGGGTCTCCGCCCTGTTTATGCGCTACAACGCGCACATCAAGTTTCTGCCCGTGAATTTTTAATTGGTCTATAGCGGCTGCCCTGAATGTATCTGCAGCTGCAAGAATTATTTTTTTATTATAACTTGTTTTATATAAATATGAAAGTTTTGCCGCGGTAGTTGTTTTTCCAACGCCATTTACGCCTAAAATTAAAATTGCGGTAAACTTATCTGAAATGGAAATATCTGCAGGTTTTGCCTTATTTAATTCATCTTCCAATAAAGAAGAAAGAATCTGCGGCATATCTTCGTTAACATTATTTTTACACCGCATTTTCAGCATTTCTGCCATTTGATACGCCTGCGAAGCGCCAAAATCCCCTTCTATTAAAAGATCACAAAGATCGTCAAATACTTCATTATCTAAAATATTTTTACCGGAAAAAAAGTTTTTAATTTTATCGCTGAACTTCATTTATCTCCTGCCTGGCGCTATAGAAGGCGTTGCGCCTTTATTTGCTGTATATAAATATCTAACAAAACGGTAAACTCCATAAACAGAAATAACGCCTACTGCCATTAAAGTTCCGTTTAAAATATTATACATATTGCCGTGATCATTGTAAAATTTCTGACTAAACGTACCTGTATTAAGATAATGATAGTTAATGGCAAAATCTATACTCATTAAATTATAATAAGCAAGCCATGCGGCAATTCCAGATATCCAGATACCGCCCCATGCCCAGTAAAAACCGCGCCGTTCCCTGTCTACACGGCCTCTTTGAAGAGGCACAGAAGTACGCAAAGAAATTGATTGGGAATACTCTGCCGATCCCGGCGTTTGAAAAGCAATTGTTCCTCTTTTATTATCCGGTGTTTCTATTTCAATATATTCCAAATGATTAATTGGAAGCCGCAATGTCAGCGGAATTTCTCCTACATATAAAGCGCCATGATAAACTCTGCTTCCCGTATTCCCCAAGATGCTTATTTCTCCGTATTCAACCGGATTCAGATTAATTTTTATATTTGCCAGTTCCCCGGGAGCAAGCACAGTATCAAAAGTTAAACTGTCATGATTTAAAGCCGAAGCAGTTATGGTTATTGTACCCGGAGGATATTCCAATACTTCAGTTCCGCTTCTTCCTGCAAATGATCTGTTAATAAGAACAAGCGTATCTTCTGGTTCTGTAGTTATTGCTACTGCGGCAGGACGGCTTCCGGATAACACAACCATAAGTCTTCTGATAATTTCATCAAGCGCACTTTCAAGCTCTTCATGTGAAAAAAGAATACTATCCTGCCAGACAAATGACCTTGTATAAACAGTATAAAGTTTTACAGATAAAAAATATCTGCCGTGAAAATCAGATAATGAACTGACAAGAAACGCATCTGCCCCCTGAACAGAAGAAAATCTGTTTTCCTGACCTGCCGCAGGAGCAGACGGAAATGTAAAATTAAGATTTTCCTGTGTTAAATTAAACTCCGGCTCTTTATTAATTAAAGGCGCACTGCCTTCTACATCTTCCAGCGCTGTTCTTAATTTTTCTATTTCTGAATCAATCCTTTTTATATTGCGCCTATACTGCCAATTCGCCTCACCGCGGTATAAAAACTGTGACCGTTCATTCATTTTAGCTTCAAGCGCTTTAGCTGCAGCTGAACGTTCCTGAGCCCACATATAACCTTCATAAAACGCATATTCATGCGAGATACGGGTGCGGTAACTAATCATGACTATTTTCTCTGTCATTTTTCTTTGTATCAAATCTGAAATATTTATTTTATCCAAAGGCAGGGAACTGCTGTTTATCTCTGTTAAACAGAGTATCCATTCATTATTGTGTACTTTTCTGTCACTTTCCGATTCTTCTGCTCTTCCGCCGGCAAAAATCTGCGAGTACACCAAAAAGAAAAGAATAATTAAACAGCTTTTTTTAATCAGCATCTGCACTCCGTGAATGCCAAGAAAACCTTAAATATTCTTAGATAAACGAATCGATATCTCCATCCATTACTGCCGCTATATTTCCTTTTTCTACTTTTGTCCTATAGTCTTTCACCATTGTATACGGCTGAAACACATAAGATCTTATCTGGTGCCCCCACGAAATATCTTTTTTTTCCTGTGAAAACTTTGCATTTTCCTTTTCTTTCTCTTGACGGTAATGTTCATAAAGCCGCGCTTTAAGCATACTCATGGCAATTGCGCGGTTTTTTATCTGACTGCGCTCATTCTGACATGCAACAACAATCCCCGTAGGAAGATGCGTAAAACGAACCGCGCTGTCGGTCTTATTTACATGCTGTCCTCCCGCACCGCCGGCGCGATAAGTATCTACCCTTAAATCTTCAGGTTTTACTTCTACTTCAATTGTATCATCAATAACGGGAAAAATGTAAACTGATGCAAAGGATGTATGCCTTCTTGCGTTTGAATCAAAGGGGCTTATCCTTACCAGCCGGTGTATGCCGGACTCTCCCTTTAGATAACCGTATGCAAAATCACCGTCTACTCTGCAAGTAGCCGATTTTATCCCGCCTTCGGCTTCCTGTCTGTCAACTTCTTCTATAGAAAAACCTTTTTGTTCTGCCCACCGCAGATACATACGGTAAAGCATCTGAGACCAATCACATGCTTCTGTTCCGCCTGCTCCTGAGTGAACTGTTAAAAAGCAGGCATTTTTATCCATTTCGCCTGCCATTAACTCAAATATGTTTTGTTTTTCATAACGGGCAGACAGGTTTTTAAAAGACTTTTCTATACCGGCGCATTCACTCTCGTCCTTTGCTTCCATAGCAAGTTCAAAAAGCGTCTGAAGATCTACAATTTCACCATTGAGCGTTTTCCACGGTTCGTACCGGTTTTTTAGACTTTTAAGGGAAGCCATTGTTTTATCAACATTATCCTGATCATTCCAAAAACCAGGTTCTGTAGTCTTGGCTTCGATTGCAGCTATGCGCTGTGAGAATTGAGCGTCTTCAAAGACGCCTCCAGGTTTCGTTTATTTTTTTAAATAAATCTTCAATGGGCGCACCCATTTCTGTAAGCAGCATATCTTACTCCTGTTTAAGGAAATAATACCTGTTTTTTATCTTTATTTCAATTAATCCCAGTCAATATCTTCAAAAACGAATTCAATTCTTGCATTTGCAGTAATTGTTACACCCCATTTTGTATATGTGTCATTATCAAGATCGATAAGCATAAAATCGTAAACACTATATTGATTAATCGGATATTTTAGAGTAATTTCCAGCGATTGACCCGGAGTTATTGTCTGATCAACATCCAGCCAGTCTTCTCCCCAACTATCGTCTACATCCGGGCTGGCATAAACTTCATAGATTAAATATCCTGTATTGTTAACAATAGTAATTTTTGGAAGTTCCTGTGCTGATATAAATCCAGCCGCAAAAACTGATATTATCAGGCAAATAACAATTTTTTTCATGTTTTTCTCCTGTTTAATGTATCTGTCACAAAAAAGTGACTATAATCAATATAACCCAAAAAAATAATTTTTCAAGCCTTAATTTATGCTCTCTTTTATATATTTATAAAAATAGCTATACTGATGTATGGACAAATTAATCATCAAAGGTGCGCGCGAGCATAATTTAAAAAATATCAATTTAGAGCTGCCCCGCGACAAACTTATCGTTATTTCCGGACTCTCCGGTTCTGGCAAAAGCTCACTGGCTTTTGATACAATTTTTGCAGAAGGACAAAGGCGTTATGTAGAAAGCTTATCCGCTTATGCCCGTCAGTTTTTAGGGCGGATGGATAAACCCGATTTGGATTATATCGAAGGGCTGTCTCCTGCAATTTCCATTGAGCAAAAAACAACTCACAGAAATCCCCGCTCCACAGTCGGAACTGTTACGGAAATCTATGATTATTACAGGTTATTATATGCCAGAATTGGCATCCCGCACTGCCCGATTTGCGGCAAGGAAATCCAGGAACAGCCGGTAGATTCGATTATCGAAACAATCCTTCAATTTAAGGAAGGAACAAAGATTCAGCTTCTGGCTCCTGTTATCCGCGGAAAAAAAGGAGAACATACAAAAATAATCGCAGATGCACACAAAGCAGGTTTTGCGCGCGCGCGGATAGACGGCGTTCCAGTAAACCTGGACGAAAGTATAAAATTAGATAAGCAAAAAAAACACTCCATAGAAATTATTGTTGACCGTTTAATAATTAAAAAGGGAATTCGAACGCAATTGGCAGAATCTGTAGAAACTGCAATGCAAACATCAGACGGCCTTATGATTGTACTTATAAACGAAGACGGAAAAAACTCAGAGCAGATTTTTTCGCAGAAAAACTCATGCCCGGACTGCGGTGTTTCAATTCCAGAATTACAGCCGCGTCTTTTTTCATTTAATAATCCATTCGGCGCCTGCACCGGCTGTTCCGGCATTGGCACTAAATTGGAATTCGATCCCGATCTTGTAATACCGGATCGCACCCTTTCCTACAACGAAGGCGGAGTTATCCCGTATAACCCGGACAGCGCATGGCATTCAAGCCGTTTTAAAAGTCTTGCAAAACATTATGGTTTCAGTCTTGATACTCCAATTAACAAACTGCCAAAAAAAATTGTTAATACAATTCTATACGGCACAGAAGATGAAATAAAAGTAAAATATGTAAACCGCGAAGGTACAGGACACTTTCAGTATCAGACACAGTTTCAGGGAATTCTGGAAGAATTAAAACGGCGTTATCTGGAAACCCAATCGCAGGGTGTTAAGGACTGGCTGGAAAAATTTATGAGTCAAAAGGACTGCGAAGACTGCGGCGGAAAACGCCTAAAACCGGAAACGTTAGCTGTAACTGTCGCCGGAAAAAATATTTGGGAGCTTTCCAGGCTTTCTGTAACAGACTCGCTTAATTTCTTTAATACTGTTAAACTGAACAAAAATGAAAATAAAATCGCTAATCAGATATTAAAAGAAATTAACGCACGTCTTGGTTTTATGAAGAATGTCGGTCTCGATTACTTAAGCCTTGAACGCAAAGCATCTACACTCTCCGGCGGTGAAGCCCAGAGAATAAGACTTGCAACTCAAATAGGTTCCAGCCTTGTAGGAGTGCTTTATATCCTGGACGAACCGTCTATAGGGCTTCACCAAAGAGACAACCAGCGCCTTATTGATACTCTTTTGTATCTTCGTGACCTTGGCAATACATTAATTGTTGTTGAACATGACGAGCAGACTTTACGGACAGCAGATCATATTGTCGATTTAGGGCCAGGCGCAGGCGTTCACGGAGGACAAATTGTCGCGCAGGGAAAAATAGAAGAAATAATAAAAGTAAAAGAAAGCCTTACAGGCCAGTATCTTGCCGGGAAATTAAAAATTGATATACCCAAAGAACGCAGGAAAGGAAACGGTGCTTTTATAAAATTAAAGGGTGTCAGCGAACATAATCTTAAAAACATTAATGTAGACATACCGCTTGGCATCTTTACCTGTATTACAGGTGTATCAGGTTCGGGAAAATCTACTTTACTTTCAGATGTTTTGTATCCTGCTTTGGCAAATGAAGTTTACGGTTCAAACCGCGCCGAGGGTGCATATAAAAAAATGTACGGTGCAGAACATATCGACAAAGTAATAGATATCGATCAAAGTCCAATCGGAAGAACACCGCGTTCAAATCCTATCACATATGTCGAAGGTTTTACCGCAATTAGGGATATGTTTGCCAATTTAACTGAATCAAGAATGAGGGGTTATAAACCTGGGCGCTTTTCGTTTAATGTCAAAGGCGGAAGATGCGAAAACTGCGAAGGTGACGGAACTATAAAAATAGAGATGAATTTTCTGCCGGATGTTTACATAACATGCGATGTCTGCCACGGAAAAAGATTTAACAAAGAGACTCTGGAAATCCGTTACAAGGGGAAAAATATCTGCGAAGTTCTGGATATGACCATAGAAGAAGCCGCTGAATTTTTTGCTCCTATTCCGCAGATAAACCGCAAAATGCTAACTCTTTTATCTGTAGGTCTTGGGTATATAAAACTTGGTCAGTCTGCGCTTACCCTTTCCGGCGGAGAAGCTCAGCGCGTAAAACTGGCTCATGAACTTTCCAAGCGATCAACCGGCAGAACCATGTATATCCTTGATGAACCGACAACCGGGCTTCATTTTGCCGATGTAAAACAGCTTATGGATGTTATTCAGCGGTTGGTATCACAGGGAAATACTGTTATAATGATAGAACATAACCTTGATGTTCTTCTGCAGGCGGATCATATTATAGACCTTGGACCAGAGGGCGGCGAAAAAGGCGGTCAGGTAATTGTAACAGGAACGCCCGAACAGGTAGCAAAATGCGAAACTTCCTATACGGGCTTTTACATCGCGGATATGCTTAAAAGGAGCGCTCCACGTTAATAAAAGAAACAATGAAATTTAAACGGTTTCTTCTGCTGTTATGTTTTTTTTCTCTTTTTCTAACCCTGTATGCTCAGGAGGATGAGGAGGAGGAATTAAACTTTCAGCCTGTAATAATTGACGCTGAAGCGGAAGCTGCTTCTGCACAAAGACAAAGAACAGAGATGGAGATAAGAACCTCTACCATAAGCGAACTTGCATCATGGTGCAGAACCCTTGGACTTTCAGAAAGCGGCACAAGAGAGGAGCTTTCCAGGCGCTTAAGGGAATATTTTGATCTTCCTGCACCAGCAAACAGAGACACAAGTAATCAGAAAGTTATCACAATTGAATCCGCACAAACTACAGAATATTTTTCAATAGAAGTAATTGATGAAGATTATGCCAGATTAAAGGGCGATGTAAGATTAAGTTTAAAAGAAGACGATGTCATTCATAGAATAAGCGCGAATGAAATTCTTTTTAACCGAACCAGAAATATTCTTACTGCCAGAGGCAATGTAATATACGAAAGAGTAGAAGCCGATAAAATCGAAACATTCCGGGGAGAAAATATAACCGTTAATATCGATGACTGGTCAAGTACATTCCTGGACGGAAATACATCTCATGAACTGGAAAGCGACGGTGCTGCCTACCTGTTTTCCGGCGCAGTCATTTCGCGTAACAATCAGGATGTAACTATCCTTCGTAAAGCTATAATAACAAATGCATCCAACGAAGAAGCGCTTTGGTCGATTAACGCAACAAGATTATGGCTTCTTCCTGGCTCTGACTTTGCAATCTTTAATGCTGTTTTAAAAGTAGGAGAAATACCCGTTTTATATATTCCCTTTTTCTACTTCCCGGGCGATGAACTTGTTTTTCATCCTGTTATAGGCTACCGCAGCAGAGAAGGCGGTTTTGTTCAAACAACAACTTATATATTAGGTCAGCCAAAACCGGATCCTTCCGAAACAAGTTCTATTTCCAGAATATTGGGAAATAATAATGATACAGAAAAAGAATTACATGGCTTATTCCTTAGAAGCACCGGCAGAAAAAGAGTGAATCAAAATGAAATCAGCCTAAAAGCATTAATAGATTATTATGTAAATCTTGGAACATATATTGGGCTGGATCTTTCCGTTCCAAAAACAGGAATCCTAAACCAGAGCGAACTTACACTCGGCGTTGGTTTTACAAGAACAATTTCGCAGGTTGGAACAAATTTTACGCCGTTTGCACCGGATTATGACGGTTCATCGGACTGGAACCATTCCAGTTTTTTCTCGACAGATGTTCCATTCCGTTACAGAATGCGGTTTAACAGTTCCATAAGCGGAAGATACGGAGGGCTTTTCTGGGATTTTCCATACTATTCCGATCCCTTTGTGGATAATGACTTTGTATTAAACCGGTCAGAGAGCATGGACTTTATGAACATGATTCAGCAGGGCGCGGCCTTTGATGATTCAATATCCACAACAACGCAAATTGGTTCTTATCAATGGCACATAAACGGAAATCTTAATCCTTCGCTGCCTTTTCTTGCTCCTGCCATTACACGAATAACAATCTCCAATTTATCTTCTACTTTATCTTTTAAAACGATCAGAGATGTTTCCTTTGGTTTAACAAGCGAAGCGCCCGGCCGTTTTTTCTATGCGCCGGATAAGTATACAATTTACAGCCTTTCAAGTTCCATAACAGGAACTCCTATAACCATAAATAGGGCGCAAAGAAACAATGAAACAGCAATTGAAAGAGTAAATCCGCTGGAAGGTATCGGTATACCGGTTTCTCCCTGGGGTAATAATGAAACATTAGATTCTGGAGTTCAACCGTGGGATGATTCAATAGTTTTATTTCCTCCTGTTTTAAATCAGAATTTTACCCTGCCTAGAACGGGAAACAACAGATTCAGCGTTGATTATACAATTGCTCCGACAAGTTCTTCCGAACTTCAATTTATGAATAATAAATGGGATACATATGATCAGATAGACTGGAACGAGATACAATCTGTCCTTTATACATACGGCGGAACCAGCAATGTAAACTTCCGCCTGGATCACACAACCGGTCTTTACAGCAATGTAGTAACTTTTGCCGGAACGGGTACATGGAGAGATTATTCATTTTTAAATGAAGAAGCTTTTGCAAACCAGGAGGAAATAACAAGACTAAGAGAACAGCAGTACAGGCAGACAAACTATTCTACTTCTTATAATTATAACAGCACAGTTCGACCTTTTCATGAAAATCTGATTTTCAGACAAACAAACTTCCAGTATGGATTTAGGGGAACTCTTGTAAGGTCTCAAAGATACACAGGAGGAGACGGCCCTGAACTTACACCGCAATGGGGAGCCTGGGTAAAAGAAAAACCGCACGAAGATATATTCGGATTAAACAACCATCAGGTTGCTGCAAACCTTGCAGCTAATGTAATGGACATGGGTCAGAATATTTCTGTAAGCGCAGCTTTGCCTCCGCTTGACGGACTTGTTTCTACAAATGCGACATTCAGGGTTTGGATATCAGAAACAAATGTAAATTTCCGCGTAGAAAAACCGGAGCTTAGCGATGATTGGATTTACAGACCAATACATATTACAGAAACCCTAAAATTCGGCAATATAGGTTCATATTCATATTATATGGTGCTAGATCCGGAAGAAGATAATGAAATTACTACCATAAGATCCATTTTAACGCTATGGGGTTTTAAAGCTGATTACTCTGCAATAAAAACAACTAAGTCCCATTTTGTTCTGGATCCTGATCTTGGCGGAATGTGGGAACAAAAGGGAGAAGCGGTACTTAGACCAAGAGATTTAACTTTATCCTATACTCACATGTTCTCTAATTATGAAATAATCCAAAACCGTTTAATAACAGGTTTTAACATAAACACATCTCTTTCATTTAACTTGCAGCAGCATACCAATTCGAATTTTCAATTATCGCTGGGTTATATCATTTTCCTTCCCGGCTTTTTAAGGCTTGAACTTGCGGCAACATCGCAAAATGCAGTTATTTGGCGTTATTTTAAAAACGTTCAGGGAATGGAACATTTAACTTTTATGTATCCAGACGGCCCTCAAAATAATCTTTTTACTGATCTCATAGATTCATTTAATTTTGGAGATGAATCAAAACGGCGCAGAACAGGTTTTAAAATGCACAGCTTTGACCTTTCTGCAATCCATTTTTTGGGTGACTGGCAGGCGGAGTTTAAGGTGAATGTTTTTCCGTACTCAAATCCGCAAATAGTTCCGCGAAGATATGAAATAACTGCCGATATTTCCTTCCTGGTTCAATGGAAACCCATTACAGAAATTAAATCGCATGTAAATTATCATGGAAAAAATGACAGATGGGAAATACAGTAATCATTTGGGTTACTTGACGGCTGTGTTTATAGAGATATAAAATTACAAATGAGGTTTTTTTGAACGAAGGTATAACAATAGCATTTGACAACAAGGAGCTGCTTTCCGGAATTTGCGGAGCAAACGACGGGAATCTCCGTATAATAGAATGTACGCTTGGCGGTTTTATTACAGCAAGAGGCAACGAGATTCACTATGAAAGTCAGGACGAAGATGCTTCCAAACGCTTCAGATTGATGATGGATAATCTTATAACTGCAGTAAATGAAGGTGAACATCCCTCTCCTGCTTATATCCGCTCTCTGGCAGAAGAAAAAGGCAGCGATTTTACCCGTAATTCCATGATTCAAATACCGCATGGATTTAACCGTGTTTATCCGCGTACAAATAATCAGTCTTTATATATCCAGGGAATGAGAGAAAACGAAATTTGTTTTTGCATAGGGCCTGCAGGAACAGGCAAAACATACCTTGCAATCGCTCATGCTTTACAAATGCTGTTATCAAAAAAAATGCGTAAACTTGTTTTAACAAGACCAGTTGTAGAAGCAGGTGAAAACCTCGGTTTTCTTCCCGGCGATCTTGCACAAAAAATAGACCCTTATTTAAAACCCCTTTATGATGCAATGGAATCACTTGTTCCATACGATGTTATAAACAGAATGGAAGAAACAAGAGCCATAGAAATTGCTCCGCTTGCATATATGAGAGGACGCAGCTTAAACGACTGCATGGTTATTTTGGACGAAGCGCAGAATACAACAAAAGAACAGATGAAAATGTTCCTTACAAGAGTTGGTACCGGAACAAGAGCAATTATAACAGGAGATACAACCCAGATTGACTTGCCGCGCAAATCGGATTCGGGGCTTTTAAATGCCCTTGATATATTAAGAGAGATAGAGGGATTAAACTTTTCTTTCCTGCATACATGCGATGTTGCAAGAAATCCCCTAATAAAAAAAATTATACAGGCGTACAATGAAAACGAAAAATGAAAAAAATAAATACGAATTTTCCTTTATATTTAAAAAACTTCAGTCAGGCCCGGGTATTTTCAGTTTTATTTTATATTGTATAGCAGCTTTTATCATAATAGCCAGCCTTAATACAGATAGCTTAAATGATCCTGGAAATATTATCGGTGTACTGTTTCTTGTATTCCTTATTTACACATTATTTATAATTTTACGCGGGCGGATTATTATTGGCAGGGAATTAAACAACAGAGAATGTTATCTGCTCGCATCTTTGACAGGCTCTTATATAATCGGAGCAGTATTGGTAAACAATCTTTCGCCTGGCCCGGAAGGTTTTCCTGTTGCGCTTGCATTTCCTACAGCACTGATAATTATGCTGCTAGCAGTTTTTATGGGAAAAAGACTTGCAATGATTATGTCTTTAGCGCTTCCCCTTGGCGTTTACTTTTCCGGCGCTTTTGACAATCATTCATACTTCATTGCCCTGGTATCGGGAGCTGCCGCATCTGCAGTGTTAAGCAAAGCGCAAAACAGAATGAGCCTTATAAAAGCAGGTTTAATAATCGCAATAGCGAATTGTTTTGCAGTTATTGTTGTTTTGCTTATCCGCCAGGCAAATATCTATGACTACCCTGTACTGCTGTTTTGGGCTGCTTTAAATGGAATCATATGCGGAATGCTCACTCTTGGGTTTTTACCTCCGCTTGAACATGCCTTAAATGCAGTAACTCCGTTCAGGCTTATGGAACTATCAGATTTAAACGCGCCGATTTTACGAAAACTATTTACGACAGCTCCAGGAACCTATACTCATTCTTTAATGGTAGCAAATCTTGCAGAGCAGGCATGTCAGGATATTTGCTACAACGGCGGATCCGCCAATGCGCTTCTTGCCCGTGTAGGCGCATATTATCATGACATTGGAAAAATGGAAAACCCCGATTTTTTTGTAGAAAATCAAACCGGCTTTAACAGGCATGACGAAATAAATCCGCGGCTTTCTGCAACAATAATCCGCAGCCATGTAAAACTTGGCGTAGAAAAAGCACATAACCTTGGACTTCCTAAAGATGTAATATCGATAATTGCAGAACATCACGGCAACTCGGTTATTTCCTGGTTTTATAATAAAGCAGCAGAAAATGATGAAACCGTAAACTCCGAAGATTTTTCCTATCCGGGAAGCCCTCCCCGTTCAATAGAGTCAGCAGTTGTAATGCTGGCAGATATCACAGAAGCGGCTGTAAGGACATTAACAAAACCAACAGCAACAAAAATAGAAAAATTTATACAGCAGCTTTTTGAGGCAAAAGTAGATCATGGTCAGCTTTCTGAATCAGATCTTTCCTTTAAAGATTTGGAAACAATCAAAAAAACATTTGTAAGAGTTCTTGCGGGTTACTATCATGCAAGGATTGAATACCCTAACACTAAACAGCCCAAAGAGGAAAAAGATGAATAACGTTATCATCACTGCTAACGGGCTTCCCCTGCCGGAATGGAGCCAGGCCGCGTCCGCTTTTACACTAAAAATACTGGATGAGTTAAAATACAAAAACTGGGAACTTTCTGTGCTTTTTTGTGATGATAAAAAAATGACAGAGTTAAATCATCAATATAGAAATAAAAATGAACCTACAGATATACTCTCCTTTAACCTGGGCGAAACAATTCAGGAAGGAGATAAAACCGTCTATCTGCCGGGAGATATAGTAATTTCCCTTGATACATTAAGTGAAAATGCACAATATTTTAAAACCTCCAAAGATGAGGAGTTACGCAGATTGATAATTCATGGTATCCTGCACTTAGGCGGAATGGATCATGAAACATTGAATCCGGACGAGCCAATGCTTTTATTACAGGAGGAAATATTGAACCGGCTTAAAAATGAACATATTATTCCCAATGGAGAAAAAAATTGAAATCGAACATTGTTCGCGCCCCATTTAAGATAAATTCACAGGCAATTAAAGATTTGGAAGAAGAACAGAAACAGATGATTCGCGGCGTTGTCGAACTGTCCGATACCACAGTAAAAGAAGTTATGGTTCCCAGGACAGATACCGTTTTCCTGTCTGCAGATGATTCAAAAGAAGAACTGCTTGTCAGGATAAGCGAAAGCGAACACTCCCGTTATCCTGTTTACAAAGATACTGTTGATAATGTAATAGGAATCCTCCATGTTAAGGATGTTTTAAAATCGCTTGTAAAAAACAACCCTATCAATATTAACGAACTTGTAAGAAAACCGTTTTTTGTTCCTGTTTCCAAACATATCGATGAACTTCTGCGGGAACTAAGGCGCAAAAAAGTACATATCGCCGTAGTTGTCGATGAATACGGCGGCGTTTCCGGCATCGTGTCTATGGAAGATATAATAGAAGAAATAATCGGCGATATTCAGGATGAGTTTGATCATGAAACAGAAGATGTAGTAAAAATAGGCGAAGGTATCTGGATTTGCGATGCAAGGGTAAACATGGATTATCTTGCAGAAGAAACAAACCTTCAGCTTCCTATAGATGACTTTGATACTCTTGGAGGTTTTGTTTTTGACCTTTTTGGAAAAATACCGGTTAAAAACGAAAAGATTGAATATAAAGATTATGCTTTTATTATTCATGAAATGGACGGACATAAAATAAATACGATAAAAATTGTTACTCAGAAGAAGGAATGATTGTTTACTAAGGGGGGGTTATGCGGTTAATTATACTTTTTCTTTTTTTATCATTTTCGTTAAACCTGGAAGCGCAGGTTCCTGCGCAGGCGTACTTTGAACGCGGCAGAAGTCATATGGCGGAAGAGAACTGGTATTCTGCAGTCGAATCCTTCCTTGAATGTTTAAGAATTAATCCTGCTCATGCAGAAGCAACAGCGGCTCTTGCAGAATGTTATTATGAACTTGCAGAATTTGATGAAGCGCTGAATTGGGTAAGAAGGGCTAGGCAGCTTGCCCGCGGAAATATGTCTGTAGCCAACCTGGAAGTTTTTACGCTCATTGCGCTGGGACAGCTTGATGCTGCAACAGTACTTGTTACAGAAATATTAACAAGGGAACCCTATAACAGAGAGGCTCTCTTCGCCGCCGGCGAACTTGATATAGCAAGAAACAGGCCGTCTGAAGCAATGATTCGTTACCGTGAAGCAGTAAGACGTTATCCTGATGATCGCAGACTATTAATCTCTTTGGCTTTGGTAACTCTTTCCCTCGGCGACGGTGATACAGCTTTAACCTATATTAACACTGCACTTACTCAGCATGCCGGCGATTACCGTGTATATTACTATGCCGCATATATATATTCCATGAATAACAGAGTAACAGATGCCATTCGTTATGCAGAAAGAGCTCTGTATTTCAGACCAGGTCACCTTGCATCTCAATCGTTAATGGCAACGCTTCGTTACCGCAATGGACAGTACGAAGAAGCGGCGCGGTTATGCGATATAGCAATTGCAAATAACAGACAGGATATGAGCGCATGGTATTTAAAAGGTTTATCATTTATCAGATTAGGAAGGAATCAGGAAGCAATAACCATTCTTACAACTGCCATTTCCATAAATGAACATGATGAATTCATCCGTGCCATTCTGGAAGAAACTTTAATATCTTCTACCAATCTGGAGGATCCGCGCCGCGCCAGATATGCACTGTGGCATTTTAACAGAGCAAGAAGTTTTCGTCAGCGCAACCAGGTTGAACAGGCATTATTTGAATACCGCAGAGGTTTAAGATTAAATCCATTTGCGCCGGACAGGCGTGAATATGCAGAACTGCTTAGAGTACAAGGTTACCCTGCCCGCTATCTGGAAGAACTTCTCTTTTTGCAGGATCAGGGAGAAGCAGACCGCAGTTTAAATGACGCAGTAGAGGCTTATAGTTCATTGTTGTCTAATGCACTTTTCAGACAATGGCAGGTAAATCCTGTCGATCTTGCTGAACGCCACTGGAAAGTCGCTGTCTTTTCCATGGCAGGCCAGTCCAGTTTTTATCATGCCGATGCAGGCTCAGTTGCGGCAGGAGTTATAAGGGAACTATTTGTTCATGATCGCAACATCATGCCGATGAATTTAGAACATCGTCAGGCTTCCTTTTCACAGGCGTTCAGGCTGGCAAGGGAAAGCGGAGCAGATTATTTTTTAATGATTTCTGTAACAGAAAATGAACGCGATATATCGATTAAGGCTGAAGCCTTTGTAGGAAGAACTGGATCTCCTGCCGGAACCTTTCATTCATTCCGTACAGGAACAGACAGACTGCGCGAAGCTTCCCGCGGCATTGTCACACAGTTATCATCGGTTATGCCTATACGCGGCAGATTATTAATTCGAAGACAAGGGCAGGCGCTTATAAACAAAGGAAGAGCAGACGGCATTCAGCAAGGCGCTGTTTTTGATATTGTTAAACGCGGACGCCCTCAGGTTGCCAATGAGGGTATAAGACTTGTATACAATAACGATGAACTTGTCGGAACCTTCACTATTACCAGCGTTGACGAAGAAATAGCGATAGGAACACTTGTTAGAAACGGTTTCTTTGACCGCATAGAACCAGGAGACGAAATAATTTTACAAACAGCCAGAGAAGCCCGTCCTGCAGTTGAAACTGCAGCAAACCCGGAACTGCGCGCACTTCTTAGAACATTGCGGTAAGTTAATTGTTAATAAACCATTGCCGTTAAGACAGCATCTATCCAGGTGTTGGCTTCCGGCAGATGGAACGATCTAAAAGAAAGAAATTCCATTAATGCCTGTCTGTAATTTCCTGTAAAGTAGAGAGTCTGTCCAAGATAAAAACGTGCGCGCGCTTCTACTTCCCTTGAACGCGGCAAAGACAAATAGTGCTGCAAGCTGGTACGTGCAGTATCCCACTCGTATTTTACAAAATGTTCCATAACAATCTGAAACAACGCCGATTCTTCACCGCCTGTAGGCGCAACTAAATCAACGGCAAAAACGCGCGGTCTTCTTAAAACTAAAGGAGCTTTAGCCGGCATTTGTGTTTCGCGGATAACTTCTCTGGATTCAATACTTAATGGAGTTTGTCCTGGTATTTCTGTAATAAAAAAACTTTCCGGCATTGTGTTATGCAAAGTCATAACCGGCAAAGGAATCGGACGCAATGAACGTTCCTGAGTCTGCTCGCCTGTAATAATTACAGGAGAAACTGTTGTATTAATCCCCGGTTTTATCCCCATATTGCCAGATGCTATTTCGTCTTCATAAATTACAGCATAATACCACGTAAGACCAGGAACAGGATAATCAACAAACGGAGATGAAATTCTTGATCTTACAATAACAGCATTAAGCAAATCATGCGGCTGCCGTACAGGCTGCGTACTGCGGTAAAGAATAGCATTTCTCTGCGTACCTGCAGTTTCAAAAGTGATAATTACTTTATCATCATCCTGATTCGCCCTTAAATTATAAATACCTTCTGTAAGCTCGGCTGGCATAAAACCGGACGGCGGAACTGCAATAATTGATGCAGAATCATCCAACATCTGGGAAATTATCAAACTTGTACTATTAATTCTGGGAAGGATAATATCATACCGCTGCCCCGATGTATCACTTGCAGCAATGAAGTAATAAAGATTCTGCATGTCATCGGTATCGTCAACATAAGACTGTTCCCCGTATCTTACAATAACAGGACGGATATTCGCAGGAATGGAACCGCTGAAAGGCCGTGCAGATCTGAATATAAATACAGGCCCGCGCGCATCGGGAGAATCTACCCAGGTAAGTCTTATTAAATTATTCCTGATCTCTACACTAATTTGTGATACATAAGGCGTAAAATCCCTGTTTTGCGCGGAAATTAAACCACAAGCAAAAAAGAGAAGAAAAAATACTGTAAAAAACTGTTTTTTCATCCTACTTTAATTTTAATCCTCATATTGCAATCTGTAAAGACCTGTATATATTCCATTTTGAGAAACAAGCTCCTCGTGCCTGCCCTCCTCTACAAGACGGCCATTGGAAAGAACAAAAATTACAGCAGCGTCTTTTATGGTTGAAAGCCTGTGAGCAATTACAAAAGATGTCCTTCCTGTTAGAACTTTTTTCATGCCAAGCTGAATCAGCCTTTCTGTTTCTGTATCTACAGAACTTGTAGCTTCATCAAGAATGACAACCTGCGGATTATGAGCTATAACACGCGCAAAACTTATAAGCTGCCTTTGACCTGTAGAAATATTCGCCGCTCTCTCCGAAAGAACAGTATCATACCCATCCTTTAGACCGCAGATAAATTCATGCGCATGAACTGCTTTTGCAGCTTCGATAATTTCTTCCTGCGGAATATTCAAACCAAGGGTGATATTCTCTGATATAGTTCCGGAAAATAAAGTTACATCCTGCGTTACAGGCATAATGGAAGTACGAAGCTGATCAATAGAAATATCTTTAACAGGAATACCGTCTATCCGGATTTCCCCGGAATTTATATCCCAAAGACGTGTAAGCACATTAAAAATTGTTGTCTTCCCGGCTCCTGTATATCCAACTATAGCTGCCATCTGTCCTGGTTTAACAGAGAACGAAAGCCCTTTTAATACTTCTTCACCTTCTTTATACGAAAAATGCACATTGTCAAATTCGATATGTCCTGATATGTTTTCTTTATTATTTTCATTAAATTGATGTATCCCTTTATCCGGAATTTGCTCTTCTGTATCCAATAGGTTAAAAACTTTTTCTGCACCAGCCATCGCCGATTGAAGCATCGTATACTTTTCTGCAATGTCCGTTAAAGGCTGAAAAAGCATCTGAACAAGGTTTATAAAAGCAATAAGCGTACCTAAAGAAATCGAAACAGACAGCATCATATTACTTCCTGCAACTATAACTACAGCCATTGTTAATGTAGAAAACCATTCAACCATCGGCCTAAATGTTGCAAACACATACATCTCGCCAAGATTTGCATTTAAAAGTTCCTGATTATTTTCTTTAAATTCGCTTAAACTTTTTTTCTCCTGCCTGAAGAGCTGAACAACCTGCATTCCTGCAAGTCTTTCAGCCAGATACGCAAATACTTTGGAGGACGCTGTCCTTTGTTTTCTGAATGCATCACGCGCTTTAACACGGCTTATTAAGGTTATAACAAGAACAGGCGGCAGAGTAATTAATACCATAACAGCAAGCTGCGGCGACAGTATAAACAGCGTTACAAGCGTACCTGCCATTATGGCTATATCTTTCATAAAAGCGACAAGCACTGTTGTGAAAAATTCATCCATTGTCTGCACATCACTTGTAAGCCTTGTAACAATTCTCCCGACAGGATGCCGCGAAAGATAGCCGGTAGACTGAGACAGTGTTTTTTTAAAAAGACCGATGCGCATATCTTTCATTACACGCTGGGTAATAAGGTTTGCTGTCCATGTCTGCACAAATGAAAAACAAAATACGCAAGAAAGAATAATAAAGTAAAACAAACAACCCTGAAAAAGAAAAGAAATATTTTTCTGCAATAAACCATTGTCAATAATCCGCTGAATCAATACAGGAATAAACAGTTCACCAAGTGTAGAAATGCCAAGAGCAAGAAGCGTTATTACAGCCAAAATTTTATATGGTTTTAAATAGGAAAGAATGCGTTTAAAAAGAAGGGTGTCATATTCTTTTGTTATTTCTTCTGTATCAAAATAACTTTCAGCCATTTTTTATCTCCGTTCCGCATTCAAGCCGCTGAAACGCTGCCATACGGCTGTAATAACCGCCTGCAGAAACAAGCTCAGCCGGAGAACCGTATTCGAGTATTTTTCCTTTATCCAAAACCAAAACATTATCAGCATATTTTAAACTGGAAACACGGTGCGAAATTATTATAGTAGTGCAGTTTTTTCCGGAAGCAGCGTTTTTTCTTTCGTTTAATAAATTTAAAAGTATTTTTTGCTCTGTTTCATTGTCTACTGCAGAAAGAGAATCATCCAAAACTAAAAACTCGGCATTCATTATAGCCGCTCTTGCAATGGCAGTGCGCTGTTTTTGCCCGCCGGAAAGAGTTAAGCCCCTCTCCCCTACAAGAGTATCTTTACCATATTGAAAATTCTCCATATCTTTATTTAACGATGCCAGATTTATTGCATTATTTAAAACTGATTCTTCTTCCCTAATAACCTCTGTGTCTTCACCTTTACCATACATAATATTATTCGCAATGGTATCAGAGAAAAGATAGCTGTCCTGCGGGCTTACAGCAAAAAGAGAACGCAAACTTTCTAAAGGCCAATCCCGCACATCAAGACCAAAAATTTTTACGCAGCCTTGAGGAGGATCTATCATTCTCATAAATGTTTTTGCAAGCGTCCATTTTCCAGAGCCTGTTTTTCCCATTATACCAAGCCACTGCCCCCGCTCGATTTTTAGATTTATTCCGTCTAAAACCTTTTTATCGTTATAGGAAAACTCTAAATCTGTTATTTCAACCGCCGGCGTTAAAGATTCACTAAAAAGCAGTTTTGGTAAATCATCTTCTGGTTTATCCTTAAAATTATCTTTAATGGAAGGTTCGGTTTTCATTATTTCATTTATTCTTCCAAGGCTTACAGCGCCTCTTTGAATCATATTAACCATAAAACCTGCGCCCATAAGAGGCCATATCAGCATTCCAAGATAACGAAACATTGCTACAAGGCTTCCCGGAGTCATAAGACCGTTAATAACACGCACGCCGCCAACTGCAAGCATAATTAAAATGGTAAGACCGGAAAGAAAAGAAACAAACGGAAAGAAAAAACCAAAAAGGCGGACAAGCTCCATATTAGCCTTTCTGTAATCATCATTTGAATCGGCAAATTTTTTAATAAACCACCATTCTTTTCTAAAAGATTTAACCACACTAATACCGGAAAAAGTTTCCTGTGTTCTATCGCTTAGTTTGGAATACGCTTCATGAGAAACGCGGAACTTTTTTCCAACAAGTCCTCCAAAAACAAGTATTAACACAGTAACAAGCGGCAAAGGAATAATAGACACAATAGCGGAATCTGCATCCTGAACAAAGATAATAATTAAAATTGCAGTAGCCATAAAAATAAAATCAAAAAACGCAACAAGCCCCATGCCGATAGCCATACGAATGCCATGCAGATCATTTATGGAACGTGCCATTAAATCGCCGATTTTATTCTTTTGATAAAAATCCCAGGATAATTTCTGCATATGTTCAAAAAGATCTTCACGAAGCTGCGCTTCTATCCGCCTTGAAGAGCCATTTATAAAGTAACGCCAAAAAAAACGCCCAACAGAAACAAGCGCCATTATTCCTGTCATACATATAGAAAGAAAAATAATGCGGTTCCATTCAAAATCACCCGTAGAGATCATATCGATAATAATACGAACAAACTGCGGAATGGCAATTTGCGCAGCATCAACAATGATAAGGAAAATAATACCAATCAGATAGCGGTTTTTATAACGTGCCAGATACGGAAGAAGCAGTTTATATTCTTTTAAAGACGCACTTGGACGGCTCATTTTCGTTTTTTTGCTTCTTCTTGCTTCTTCAGATCAGTCTCAAGTTTTTGCGACCAGATAGCAAGTTTTTTCTTTATTTCCTGGGATTCATCGCTTTCTGCAAGAACAATATGAAGCCGCCGTAATGCAGATAAAAAGTTTATTCCGGTTTTAAAATCCAGTGTTTGGCTGGTAGAAAGCTCATATTTTTCCCTGTAGCGATCCGCAGCCTGGGATAAAAGTTTTTTTATTAATCTAAGGTGATAAACGCTGGAATCATAATAAGGAGATTCCATGCTCATATTTGTATAAACATTTTTTAAATCGATAATATTTTTGGCAACCGCAGCAAATCGTCCTTCTATTTCTACGAATGTCCATCTCCATTTTGAATTATCGCCGTATGCCTGTTCAAGCATATCAATGGCAAGACCCATCTTGCAGATAAGATTATAACGCTGATTCGGATCAAAAGATTCAATCGGTACCAATTTTTCTTCATAATCAGAAAACGGAGCATCTATCATATTACTTACAACTTCTTCCAGATAAATAACTGCCTTATAAAGGGATTTTCTTGCATCATTTAATGCTTCTTCGTTTTTGTTTTTTATAACGGATTGAGATATACCGCTGATTGCCATGTAATATGATGAAAGATTCAGCATTTCATCGGCGAGGGTCAATTTCTGCAAAGGAGCCTGAGGAGTATTTTTTTTAGCTTCTACAAGCAATTTTTTTTCTGATTCCAATAATGCTTTTGTCATGGAAACATAAATTTTTACCTTATCGTGATACATCTGTCTGTCTAAATCAGAAGTTTTCGCCATCTCTACTCCGTTTTATCCGTGAGCTTTAAGGTTCCCGTATTTCTTAATTAAATCGTCAGCATGGGCAAGCGCTGCTTCTCCAGCATCCCCTGCCAGCATCCTGGCGATTTCCTTCCTTCGCCCTTCTGCGCTTAAAGGCCCGATACCCGTATAAGTCCTTCCGCTCTCTGTTTTTTTATCTACCTTAAAATGATTATCGGCGCGAACAGCGATACTCGCAAGGTGTGTAACGCAGAAAATTTGCTTAAATTGCCCGATTTTAGTTAAATATTCACCTACTTTAAGCGCAACTTCACCGCCAATCCCCGTATCGATCTCGTCAAAGACAAGTGTTTCAACTCCGCCTGTTTCTTCCTGTTTTTCACTGGATAAAAGGGCAGTTTTAATCGCAAGCATTACCCTGGAAAGTTCACCTCCGGAGGCAATTCTGGCCAAATCTTTTAACGGTTCACCTGTATTGGCAGAAATCAAAAACTCGATATCTTCGCTTCCGTAAGGGCCAAATGAAGGCAAACCTGCCTCATTCTGTTTTGGATTTACAGCGATTTTAAAATTCGCATTCGGCATTCCAAGATGTTTTAAAATACCGGTAATTAATGAACTTAATTTAACAGATGAAGCCGTTCTTTTCTCCCTTAAAGACAACGCCTTTGTTATAACTGCCTTTTCCAAAGCGCTTATTGCGGCTTTTAACTTTTCCCTGTTTTCCTCTGCGCAGCAAAGGGTTTCTATCTCTGCCTCTGCTTCTATTTTGTAAGAAAGAATCGCTTCTTCGTCACTCGCCTGAATACCGCCAACTTTAACATATTTCTTTTTAAGTTTATACAATAATGCAAGCCTGTCATTTACTTCTTCCAGCCTTTGCGGATCAAATGTTAGTTTGCTTCTGTAAGCGCGGAAATCTCCTGCAATATCCTCTATTTCGTAATAAAGGTTTTCGAACCTTCTGTTAATTTCACAAAGAGATGTATCAACAGAGGATGCGCTGTCCATTGCATTTTTTGCACGGCGTGTTAGGCTTATTACCGAAACTTCAGCCTCTGAAAAGCTTTCAGAAGCAGTATTAATAAAACCAATTAATTTTTCAAAATCTGTTAATTTCTGCCCTTCCTGTTCAAGTTCGCGTATTTCTCCGGTTTTAATATTTGCTTTTGTTATTTCTTCTACAGCAAAATTTAAAAGTTCCAGCCTTTCTTCCCTTTCGCGGTCGCTTTTTAATGATACTTCCATCGCTTTGCGTTTTTCAGAAAGCTCCAAAAATGTTTTAGAAAAATCTGACACATCGTCTTCAAGTTCTGCAAATCTGTCCAAATAACGGCGATGACTTTCTTTTCTTAGCAGCGATTCATGATTATGCTGACCGTGCAGATCAAATAACAGAGACATAAACTCGGTTAAATCCTGCCTTGTAACGGGAATATTCTGTATAAATACTGATCCTCTTCCTGTTGTTTTTATATTTCTCCGCACAATAATAGTCTGGCTTAAATCTCCATCTTCCTCACATTCGATATCGCGGGTTTTTAACCATTCTAAAACATCTTTATTATTTTTATTAACAGATATAACTGCCGACACTGACGCCTCTTCGCAGCCGGAACGGATAACATCAACCTCGGTCTTTCCTCCCAATAAAAAACTTAAAGAACCGACAATTATCGATTTACCTGCGCCGGTTTCTCCGGTTAACACATTAAAGCCAGGACGGAAAGACAGATTGATAGAATCAATTAATGCATAATTTCTGATTGATAGTTCTTCAAGCATTATGTCCTCCTTCAATCGCAGATTGCTCAATCCCTGATTGCTCAATTCCTGATTGCTCAATCCCTGATTGCTCAATTCCTGATTGCTCAATCCCTGATTGAGACCAGAAAAGTTTACTGCGTAATGCCGAGTAATATGCATACTTTCCGTTTATAATAAGCTTTGCAGAATAAGGAGCCTGTTTAATAAAAATACGATCCGATTCTTCCAGCGTAAAAGTATCCTGCCCGTCGATAGTAAGCATAACGCCGGAACCAGCAGTTCTGGATCTTTTTTTATCTGCAACAGTTATAGAAAGTGTCTGCCGCGACGGAAGCACAAAAGGTCTATTGGAAAGCGAAAACGGGCATATTGGATTTAAAATTAAAGCTTCCATTTCGGGATCAATTATCGGGCCGCCTGCCGCCATGGAATATGCAGTTGAACCAGTAGGGGTTGCAACAATAAGCCCATCACAGCGATAAGAACCCAATGTTATTTTTTCATCGATATGAACATCAAGATTGATCAATTTTGCAATTCCTGTAGCGGAAATTACAGCATCGTTAAGACAAACCATATTCACTATATTTTTACTATCGCGGAATACTGATATTTCCAGCATACAGCGGCGCGAGGGAATTATTTCTCCATTATTCCATTTTTTAAAAACATTAATCCAATCATCTTTGTTAACCTCGGCAATAAAACCCAATGTTCCAAGATTAACAGGAAGTATTGGCACATCTAAAGGAGCCATACTTCGCGCTGTATAAAGAACAGTACCGTCTCCGCCCAAAGAAAAAGCAATATCCCATTTGCCTTCTGGCAGTTTTTCGGGTTTACCCTCGAACGAAAAAATTACAACATTAATATTTAATTCTTTTAGATCATCTTTTATCTTAAAAGCCAATTCTGCGGCATTAATTTTTAAATTATTAACGAATAATACCGCATTCATAAATCACCCCTTATGGAAGTGTCATAATAAGACGGCTGATTCGTTCCACATCCTGCGAACGCAGGCGCGGATACATCGGAAAAATGACAGTTCTTAAAACCAGAGAATTACTTACAGGGCAATCATGGCATACGCCGGTATTTGCAATTGTATTTTCAAACGCATTTTCTATTTCTATTTCCTTCTTTTTGGCATATGTTATAACATCTTTCAGCCCTGTTTCCAAAACAAGAGAAAAGGAATAATTACAGTATTCATTTTCATTTGCCGCAATAAAACGCTTATGTTTTGTTCTGGAAGCAAGCGATAAACTTGCATGAACAAAAACATCGGCAATATCGCGTCTTCTTTCGATATTACGCTGTATTTCCTTAAATTGCACAATGGCAAGCGCAGCATTAATATCGGGAAGGCAGTATTCATTTGTTATATCGGAAAAATTGCGTAAAAGAGAACCTTCTTTTCTGTTCATTGCAAAAAGAAGCGCTCCTCCGCCGGATGTAAGCATATCCCTTTCTTCCAGACCTATAATACAAAAAACATTGTCTGTTTTTGGCTGCGCTGCTTCTTTTAAAAGCCAGCTGCCGTAACTTTGCGAAATATCTTCTATAACAGGAAACCCCAATTCTGCAATTGCCGCAGTATCCGGCACAAATCCAAGAGTGTGATGCAGAACAACAGCACAAACCTGAACATCATCCTGCTTTCTGCTGATAGTATTTTCGATTAATTCCCTGTTCATACACGGAAAGTCATAAGTAGTATCGCAATAAAGCGGTGTTAACTGCAAATCATTCAATACCTGCAGATAATAACGCGGAGAAAGGGCAGAAATAACAACAGCCTGGCCTGTTTTTACATTTAATGCAGAAAGGGCAATGTGCAATGCAACAGCAGGACTTCTTAGAGCGAGTGCATAATCAAAACCAAGCTGTTCTTTTGCTGTTTGTATTAATAACTTGCTTCGTTCGCCAGGACCTATTTTTTCTTCTACCATTGCAGTTAAAACTGCGTCCATTTCCTTGCGTCTTATCGTGGGAGAATGAATTTCGACTTTCATATTAACCTAAATTAAACCTTGTTAAAGCCTTATCTTCGCAGTTCGGCAATTTTTTGAAGTTCTTTTGGATTAAAGAGATCCCTAATATCAAGGATTATAAGATACCCCTCTTCCTGACGAACAACCCCTTGAATATATTCAGCGCCGATTCCTGAAAACATCTGCGGCGGCGGCTGAATATCTTCTTTTTCTACTGTTACAACGCGGGAAATCCTGTCAATAATAATACCAAGCTTCATGCCGTCAATATCTACAATAATAAAACCGGATAATAATTCATCTTCTTCAGTAGAAACAAGTTTCCTTAAATGAAACCGCTTGTGTAAATTTATAATGGGAATAATCTCGCTTCTAAGATTAAAAATTCCTTCTACGTATGAAGGAGCATTGGGAATGGGACGGATCGATTGTACTCGGACAATCTCCTTAACATCCATAATATTAACACCATACAATTCCTCTCCAAGCTGGAAAGTTACTAATTGTCTGGATTCTGTTTTATTGACATCCGCACGTACAGTCATTGTGGATATCCTCCCTATATTCTAATTTATCATTAAAATAGCGAATGTTCAAGTGTTATTATTCTCTAACCCAAATTTGAGAAAATCCCAAAGCTCCCAATCTGACAGATGCAGCATGAACATCAGGAGCGGCAATCCGGCAAGCCATAACTCTGTAAATGGAACCGGAAAATTCGATAGAAACCTCAAATCCTGCGCTTCTTAAAAGCTGAGCAGCGCCATTCGCCGCTTCCTGGGCAGAAAATGAACCTACCTGCAAATTGTAGATTCTATTGGTATTTCTGTCTGGTAAACCCGGAATTATCTGAATTGCGTCCGGTCTGACAGGCGCTGGCTGAACAGATGGAGCTTGATTTTGAACCGGCGGAGCCTGATTTGCCGCAACTCTTAAATCCGGAACCAATGAATTGATATTTGTCGAAAATGGCTGAGAATTTACCGATGCCGGCGTTGATGCTGATGGCACAGGTGTTGCAATAGATGTTGATGCCCTGGAATTCAAGGGCTGATTCGATGAAATTGGAGTAGAACTGCCGTTATTATTGTTATTTGTACCAGATTCTCTGGCTTCACGGGCTTCTCTGGCTTCACGAACTTCTCTTGCCTCACGAGTTTCTCTAGCTTCACGAGCTTCTCTGGCTTCACGGGCTTCCCTGGCTTCACGAGCTTCTCTTGCTTCACGGGCTTCCCTTGCTTCTCTGGATTCCCGGGTATCTCTCGCATCACGAGCTTCCCTGGCTTCTCTGGCTTCCCGCTGCTCTCTGGCTTCACGCAGTTCTCTTGCCTCTCTGGCTTCTCTCGCTTCTCGGGCTTCGCGGACTTCCCTTGCTTCACGCGCTTCTCTGGCTTCACGAGCCTCCCTGGCTTCCCTTGCATCTCTTGCGTCCATAGTCATTGCCATCATCCATGCAAGAAATTCAGGGGAATTATTACCAGAAGGAACTCCGATAAAATCAGGATCCCTTCGTCCTCTATCATCTGGCGGCGCTTGTACAACTTCTGCAGGCGGAGGAGGAGGCGGTTCCGGCGGAGGCGGAGGAGGTGCCTCAACAACAGTAACTGGTTCTATAATATCTATAATTTGATCTTCCTGAACAGGAGCAGGACGTGCAGGACGTGAAGGCGCACTTACAGTAAGAACAACATTGCTGCCTGCATTCATACCTAACGCTTGAAGCGCCGCAGGTGAAAGATCGACAATACGGTTTAAAGATGGTTCAATACGTCCAACAATGGTAATTTCTACTTCTCTTCCATTATCAGGGTTGGTTATTGTAGCCCGGGAATTTAAAGGAAGACTTGGATGAGCTCCAACTAATCCATCATTACTCATTTCCTGACTTGCAGCTCCGCGCATGGTAAAATCACCAAGTCTTGCCTGGCCAAAAACAGGAAATAATATTAATACTGCACAAAAAAGGGCGAAAAAGAGCCGTTTCATCGTGATTCCTCTCCTTATCATCCCCCCCCTATATATATTTTAAGAAATAAAAAACCCAATTGCAAATAATAATCAATATTTTTTATATATTTTTACTTGATATCTAACATAAAACAGCGCTTAAAATTACCCTCGATATTATTGACAAAAAAAGAAAAAATGTATATTTTCTTTAAAAAGGAGAGCTTTTTTATGGAAAAACCAAAAGCTGTTGGATTTAAAAAACACCTGCCTAATATAGCTTCGATTATTCGCCTTATTGGCTCCTTTTCACTTCTATTTTTGATGGATTTCCAGAAAGACATAGGTTTATTAAAAGCTGTTCCATATATTTGGCTTTGTACCTATATCTTTCTGTCAGTAACAGATTCAGTCGACGGCACACTAGCCCGAAAACTCAATGCAAAAAGTAATCTTGGCGCATTTTTAGACGCTTTAGGCGACACAGTGCTGCTTGTAATAGGAGCTGCAACTGTCTTTACTGTATTTGCAGCCGAAAACCTTTCAGATTTTGAAGGCTGGCTCTATATTGGTTTATTGATATTATGCGCAGTTAACAAACTCGGCATGAATCTGGTTTCTAAGATATTCTTTGGTGTTCCCAATATGCTGCACTCCTATCCTCAAAAAGCATTTGCTATTGGCTGTTATATTGGAATTGGGTTTTGGGCGCTTATCCGCGATGTTCCGTGGTGGTCAGTTGCTTTTCTTGTATCGATAAACTTGTACGCCACCATCGATGAAATCGTTTATTGCGCCCGTGCCGAAAAATACGATGTCGATTTTAAAGGACACTTTTTTCAGAAATACGAGACAAAAAAGAAATAAAGTTTTCAGGGATTTTATTTATCATGTTCATTAAATGTTGTCTCTTCTAAAGTTTCAGTTATTACAGGCACCTCTTCTTTTGTTATTGGCCATTGACTATACTTTATTACACCAAAATAATTACTCATTGCAACAAAATGACCATTTCCATAAGTTATAGCATTAAAATTAAATCTATCCTCTGGTCTGCTTGCAAGCCAGTAACTTTCACCTAAATTGTTCCAATTTATACCATCTTTAGAAAACGCTGTTTTATCAGCTCCAATTGCAACGAAATATCCTTCGTTAAAAATAATTTTTCTTATCCATGACCATTCTCTTTCATATCTGGAAGGAGTTACATTAAACCATGTTTCACAATCATTGGAATATGCCATTTTATAACTATCAGGATCCCAAAATTCGCCATACTTATACGCGACTGCCAAATAACGCCCATTACCGTAAGAAATGTTAATTATCGAATGAGAATCAAATATTTCGTTCTGTACTGTTCTTTGTATAACTCTCCATGTTTTTCCGTCATCAGAAATAAATATTTCACCTTCAACATTACAGGCAAAAAAATGATTGTTAACATATGCGATATAATATATCTGCGATGAACTAAAGTTTTCTATAATAGACCACGATTCACCATTACTGGAATATATAAGTTCTCTTCCATTACTTGTTATAAAATAATTATTTCCATAAATAATTTCTCTGAAACTTCCGGTAAATTCATTATCTGCAGGTATCCATGTTTTAACATCAGTCGAATATGCTATTATCCCATTAGTACCTACAGCTACAAAGCGGCCGCCGCCGTATGCCACTGCATTAATTGTATTTCCATAAATGTTAAAAGGATTATCTTCTATAATGTTCCATACTTTACCATCGATGGAATATAAAATTCTGCCAAAACTGCCAACAGGATGACTATTAGAAAACCACCGCTGCCGGTCTCCTACAATAACAAAATATCCGTTTCCGAATGTTATATCATTTAATCTCATAAATCTTATAGGATCGCCTACAAATACTCTGTATGAAAATTGATTTATATCAGCAGTTGACCATGATCTTAAAGGATGTCTGATTATTGTTATAACAGCATGATCACTTACTGCCTTAAATGTTTTACTGCCGTCTGCAGATGTACTTGTTACTACGCAAACGTATACAGCCGACCTATTTGATTGAATGTTAAAATTTTGATTAGTTGCTGCACGAATTTCTTCGAATAATGATTCACCAAGATCACTGTTTATTAATTTTTCAATTTCTGATAAAACCTGCTTTTCAACAGATTCTTTGTATATTACATTTTCCCAATAAAAATTATCCAAGGCGTACCATTGATACGATAAATTAAATCCTTCTTTCACAGAGACATTTATTCTTAATTGCTCTAATGTATCATCATCAAGATAAGTTGCGCTTTTTGGCTGTTCTGTAATTATTGGAAATCCCTTCGGCAAAGAAGCATTTTTACCGCAAGACAAACAAAAAACACAGATCAGAATGATAAATAAGCCAGGTATTTTGTAAAAGAAATTCATATTTGATTTTAACATATGCATTAGAATAAAGAGAAGACGTTTAAATTAACATTTCCATTTGAGCAAAAAAAAGTTTGGCAACGACCTACTTTCCCACGCCTTAGAGGCGTAGTATCATCGGCGCAGAAGGGCTTGACTTCCGAGTTCGGAAAGGGATCGGGTATGCCACCTTCGCAATAGTCACCAAACATTAATACTAATTAAAACTATACAAGGTATCTTTTCATACAGGCACTGCGCAGGCTGCTAGCCAGAAAAACTCTGGATGAACCCGCTTCCGAGCCTTCACTTTGGTCTTTACTTTGTAAAGCCCCGCTCGGTCTCTACAGCGGAGAACTCCAGAAAATGTTTTTCTGTCTAGCCCCCGCTCTGTGCCTGTAACAAATTTAACTTGATACAGTTATATATCGCTGCCGGGATAATATTTTACAATAAAATCCTTTCAGC
>WQWU01000016.1 GCA_009785215.1 Treponema sp.
TCCTTTTCGGCAAGATATAAAAAAAAGTTTTAAAATAAAGATTTTATACATTATATAAAAAAGTATAAAAAATTATAAATTTTTAAAAGATTTTTTTATCCTCCCCCCCCCCCCACACATTGCATATGGTAAGAAAATGTCTATTTTTACCTTTAATAATGGTGCTTCTTCTTGCCTGTAATGATAGTCCGGGCGGAGGTGGCGGCGGCGGCGGAACCGAAGGTGCGCTGGGTGTTAGAACCTTTTATTCATTAAATGAAAATGAGCAGCCTTATACCCTTACTGCTGAACTGCTTGCGGAAAACTCCAGATGCGAAATATGGGTAGAAAAAGGCGCAGGAATCAGTATAGCAACAGCTCGTTCTATAGCAAATACATATAATACTGCTATTTTTCCAAGGCTTATGAATGAATTCGGCACTATTTATAATTTTGGTAATGGTAATTTTCTGAATACCATGCAAGTGGCTGATTTATTAGGAGATGAAAACGGTAAATTGATAATTCTCTTTTTAGATATAGGGTTTGCAGGCGGTTACTTTTGGAGCGGAAATTTCGTTAATGATGTACCTGGATCAAATTTAAGTGATATTATTTTTATTGATACTTCTGCTGTCTTAGAAGGCGATATGCAGTTTACTTACGAGGTTATCGCGCATGAGATGCAGCACCTTATGAATTTTGTAACGAACGTTTTGCTTGTTTCTAATGATGAAAGAAGCTATGTCACAGAGTTATGGCTTAATGAATCTCTTTCGGAGTATGCGCAGTGGGTTTATTCCGGAAAGCATCCTCAGGGTTATGTAAACTGGTATAATAACGACTCTTCAGGAGAAATTTCCAAAGGTGATAATTTTTATATGTGGAATAACAGGAATGTACTTAATGATTATGTTACAGCTTATCTTTTTTTCCAGTATTTAAGGCTTAACAATAATGATAAAGATTTGTTTTATAATATATTTATGTCTGAATATCATAATTATCAGGCAATAACAAGTTCGCTTCCCGGCAGTATTACATGGACACAATTACTGGAAAGATGGCATACAGCAAACTTTTTAAATATACCAAATACTATTTACGGATATGGTAATGATACAGAATTGGGAGCAATTAAAGCAAAATATATTAATACCACGGCAGTTACAAGCCAGCTTTATCCGGGAGAAGCCGTATATTCATTTTCATCAGCAGGAATTTCAGCTGGGGCTATGCCTGCGTTAAATTCTGCTCAAATAAGGTATGTTGGACTTGGCGTTAATGATGTTTTAAATAATGTTCCTGCGGGAAGAGCGCTTCTTTCTTTTAGTACAGTTACAAATATAAATGCATCTTTTACTAACGGTACAATTACAGGTATAGTGCCGCCGCCGCCTTCACTGAAAATGTTATTTAATGCTGATATGCCAGTTCAGGCAAAGTTCCAGTTTAATGACGGAAACAGGTTCAGGAACATGAATACCGGTATCAATTTTACTGAAACAATATATTCTGGAAATATAACAACACAGACTAATTTGGATTTTTCCGGGTTAACAAGAGATTCTTTCAGAAGGTATAGAGAAAACGTAAATGAATAAAAAACCGGTATATAAAATTTTATTTTTTACTGCAGCTCTTTTTCTTTGTTTAACTATTTTGCATGCGAGGGGCGGCAAAGAAGAAGATACCGGAACAAACAGGATTGTTCAGGTAACAGGCGTGGTTCGTCTTATTGGCTCCCACCCGTTTTATGAACTTGTTATTAAAGGAACAGAGATGGAGTGGCATGTATCAAGAGAAGAAAGGGATATACTCCATGATTTACAGCATCGTACAGTTACTGTAGAAGGAACTGAAACCGTTACAGAATTAACTTTTGCAAATGGTTTTCCTGCAGGTGTACGGCGTGAACTGCGCAATATTAGAATTATTTCTGTTCAGTAAAGCCAAGTTCGCTTAACGCTTTTTCTGTTTCTGTTATTTCATCATATGGCACTACATGGTCTGCATAGATAATGGAGTTTTCATGTCCTTTTCCCAGAAGTAAAACAAGATCGCCTTTTTGCGCAATGGATAATGCTTTGCGTATTGCAAGCGGCCTGTCTGGAATAAGAAAAAGATTTTCTTCGCGTTTTTGTTTTACGCCTTTTGCGATTTCTTCCAGTATATCCATGGAATCTTCACATCGCGGATCTTCATCTGTAAGAATTACAATATCTGAATATTCCGATGCTATTTCTCCCTGTTCTGGTCTTTTTTTTGTATCTCGTTCTCCTGCAGATCCAAAAACGCTGATTATTCTGCTTTCTGTTTTATCCAGCCTTGTGCGAAGAGGAGGAAATATTTTCTGAAAAGAAGACGGTGTGTGTGCATAATCAACTACAACTTCAAAGGGCTGTCCTTTATTTATTGCTGTCATTCTTCCTTTTACCGGCTCCAGGTCTTTAACAAACGGTGTTATTACGCGTAAAGGAAGTTTTAATAAACCTGAAACAACAAGAAGCGATGCTAGTACATTAGCTGCGTTAAACGCTCCGGGAAGCTGATCCCTTACATCGATTCGTTCATTCAGAGCCGGTAAAAGAACAGTGTACCAGTTTCCTAAAGAACTGCTTTCTATTGTTTCAAGTACAATGTCGCCTTCTCTTCCTTCCGGGCTGAATGTAAATGTTTTATGATGTGTATTATTAATAAAAAACTGTGAATTTTTATCATCGGCATTTACAACGCCGAACGGACCGGAAAATAATTTGTTTTTTTCAGATGCAATAGACGGTGTCCATCGATCCAGTGCGCGGAAAAGATTTGCTTTATCGTCTCTGTACTGTTCCCATGTTCCGTGAAACTCCAGGTGCTCATGCGTAAGATTTGTTAGAACGCCGGAACAAAAATTTACATCGCCAAGGCGGTTAGTTCTCGGCGAAAGTCCATGCGAACTGGATTCCAATACAGCATATTCACAGCCGTTATCTGCCATTTCTCTTAAAAGGCGCTGGATAACAGGCGCTTCCGGCGTTGTCTGATGTTCGCTATTCCATATTATTTCACTGCCAATGCAGTATTGAACTGTAGAAATAAATCCTGCCTTTTTCCCCAATAATGTTAAAAGCTGCCAAATAAAAAATACTGTCGTGCTTTTTCCTTCTGTTCCCGTAACGCCTGTAACAAGTAAATCCAACGAAGGAAAATTATAAAAAGAAGCGGAAACCGGAGACATAGAAAAACGGGAATTTTTTACTTTTATGTAAACAATACCGCTTTGTTTTTCTTTTATTTCGTTTTCATATACAACTGCCAATGCACCCCTCTTGATTGCATCGTTAATGTAAAGATTTCCGTCTGTATGAATTCCCGGAAGCGCAAAAAACAAATATCCTGGTTTTATTTTGCGTGAATCAAACTCAAGCCCTGTAATTAACGGATCATTCGATCCATCAATATTAATTAAACCTGATTTTTCTTTTATTTCTTTTGTAAAAAATTCGGAAAGATGCCGCTGCATTAAATTCTATTCCTCCCCGAAAACGACAGCTGTAAAAGTGTATAATTGTGTATCCGGCGCTTCGTATGATCCCGGCGGTAATCCTGCCTTAATGCAAATATAATCCAAATATTCCTGAAGATTCCAGCCCTGTTCAAGCGGAACCTGGGGAAGAAGAACGCCGGAGTATCCTCGCCCTGTTAATAATAATCCGTGAACGCCTACTTTAACCTGATACGGATCAGGGCAGGGAGTCATCGGAGAAAGGGCAGATATTTCGATAAAACAACGGTTTAGTTCATCTTTTTTCAGCGGCGGAAAACGCGGATCGTTAAAAGCTGCTTCTTTAGCCATTAAAGCAACCATCTCAATTAACGGCAGATTTGCCGTCATTCTGCCGATGCATCCGCGCAAAACCCGGTTTGCACCGTTTTGTATGTGCAGTGTAACAAATGCGCCGCAAGGTTTATTTAAGTTAGAAGCTGGATCAGCTTCCTTAAATGACCTGGGTTTACGCTCTTCTAGTTCAGCGGTTATAGTCTCGCGTGTCAGGGAAAGCAGGATTTTTTGTTCGTCTTTGGTTATAGTGAAATTCATATCTATACTATATTATATAATATAGGTGCTTTTAATGAAACAAGAAATAAATACTAAAGTTGTAAAAATAGGCGGTTTTTCTCATGTATCTCCTGTTTATATAGGAGGAAATAATTCTATAGTTATTCAAACAATGTGGAAAGACAGGCTTAATCCCGAGGATTTAAAAAACGCTGCCTCCAAAATTGAGCTTCTTGGAGCGATGGGCTGCGGTATTCTTCGTTTTGCAGTTCCGGATATAACATCTGCAGAAGTTTTGGGGCATCTTTCCGAAATGGTTTCTATGCCTCTTGTTGCAGACATTCATTTTGATTATAAAATTGCCCTGCATTGTTTGAATTTTCCCATTGCTAAAATACGTATAAATCCGGGAAACATCGGCAGTAAAGAAAAAGTGCGTATTTTGCTGGAAAAAGCTGCAGCCAGGAATATCCCGATTCGTATAGGGGTAAACGCAGGAAGCCTGCCTTTAGACCTTCGTAAACGGGTAGAAGAGGGTATGGAGACATCAGAAGCGCTGGCAGAAGCGGCACAGAGGGAGTTATCAATATTTGATGAATTTGGATTCTCTTCTATTCTGGTATCAATGAAAGCCAGCGGAATTGCCGATACTATAAAAGCAAACCGAATTCTTTCTAAAAGGACTGCTATGCCCATTCATGCGGGGGTCACAGAAGCAGGACCGCTGACAGCCGGTGTTACAAGGAGTACAGCGGCTCTTTTAACACTTTTATCGGAAGGTATCGGTGACACAATACGGGTATCACTTTCTGATACTATGGAAAATGAGATAATTGCAGGAAGGGAAATTATTAAGGCAGCGGCTGAATTAATGCCGGAAAATGCCAGATTTAGAAACAAAGGTATAAACATTGTTTCCTGCCCGCGCTGCGGCAGACATGGTTTTGATACCCATGGTTTTACAAGCCGGTGGATAGAGAGGTTTTATACCATGGATAAGGATATAACGGTTGCAATAATGGGCTGTGAAGTAAACGGCCCTATAGAAGCAAAAAATGCCGGTCTCGGCATTACCGGAGCAGGAGATAAAGTGTTAATTTTTAAACACGGCAAGGTGATTAAAACAATTACCCCGGATGAAGCCGACAGGATATTTGGAGAGGAACTGGATAAATTATGAAAAATAAAATTTTAATATTTATTTTGATTTTTATTTTCTTTTCTGTAAATCTTTTTTCACAGCAAGAGACGCCGTGGTGGCTTTCTTTGGAGCAGGGAAAGCAAAGGTTCCGTTCCGGAGATTACGGAGCCGCCTTGCTTTTATTTGAAGATGCACGCCGTCAAAGACGGGCTATGTATGAACAGATGGAACGCGATTTGATTCATTTACTTTCCATTAACGAGGTACGCAGGCTCGGCGATTCACTTGATAGAGTAGAGCGGTTTTCTGTTGAGCGGCATTATACGGCAGCAGCAGCGGCGTTTCAGGAACTTTATTACCGTATTCCAAAATCCAGTTTTAATAATTCTGCAGCGGCGGCTCTTTCGGCTTTTGATAATTTAAAAAATTACCCCGAGGCAGAATACTGGATTGGTGAAGTTTACAGGGTAGAAGGAGAATTGCCTCTTGCTTTATCTCAATACCGCAGAGCTTTAAACATGCGGAGCGCATTGGAAGATCCAGGTTTTTCTTTAACCCTACAGTACAAAATTGCAAGTGTTCTTAGAACAAGGCAGGAATACACAGAAATGGAAAGAGTTTTACTTTCTATTATTAACGATTATGATACGCTTTGGACAAATGCAGGAAGGGCAGAAACAAACACAGGCAGAGTGCCTCATGATCAGGCATCCGCTTCGTTTGCAAGGTCTGCAATGACAAGAACATTAACAGACCAGGGCATTAACAGCTTTTTAATAATGTACAGATATAATAATACATCTGTAGAACAGGCGCACAGACTTCTTGGATATTATTTTTCAGCGCAGGGGCGGCCGTCTGCTGAGCATCATTTTATGTTTGCGTTTCTTATTCAAAATACAGTTATTATAGAAGAAGTCAGGCGGCGGCAGTATGATTTTACATTTTCTACCATGGAAGCGCTTGGTCAGGAATTAGTTAAATATCCATTATTGCTGTCATATATCGAAGAAGTAGAATATTACAAAACAATTTATTACTTTGCAGCCAGTCTTTTTAGAAACGGTAAACCTGCTGCTGCGCGCAGTTTGTGGAGCTACCTGGCTTCTGTTCCTCAGGCGGGAGAGTGGCACAGCCGCTCAGTAAGTCAATTACGCAATCCGCGTCCTGAACCAATTGTAGAGATGCCGTAATATTTTAATATGATTATTGTTTCCGGTATACATGTCGAAGTCTGCAGAAAAAATGTTAAAAATATGCGGCTTTATGTTAAACCGCCGGACGGTAAAGCAGTTGTGACAGCTCCGCTTTCCATGGCTTATGATGAGATTGAAAGTTTTGTCCAGGCAAAGGCCGGTTGGATAAAAACACATGTTGATAATTATAAAAATATTCAGATAAAACCAAAACAAAAATTCGTTTCAGGAGAGACACTGATAGTTTGGGGTGAAGAATATATTCTTCAGGTTAAAAACGGCGGCAAAAATTCGATTCTGCTTTCCGGAGAAAAAGCAGTTTTTACAGTTAAAAAAGGAATTACTGCAGAAAAACGGGAAAAATTTGTGCGCGAATGGTACAGAAAACTTTTAATAACCGGGATTGAGAAGTTCTTGCCGAAATGGGAAAAGAAAACCGGATTAAAAGCGGAAATCTGGCAGACAAAATATATGAAAACGCGCTGGGGATCCTGTAAGCCAAAACAAAGAAAAATTTGCCTGAATGTACAATTAACAAAGAGTATTCCGCAGTGTCTTGAATATGTTATCCTGCACGAACTTGTTCATTTTATCGAAAGAGGGCATAACGCACGTTTTAAATCACTCCTTGATAAATATATGCCGGACTGGAGAGAAGTTAAAAAAATATTAAACAGGCAGATATTGGATTAACGGTTGTTAATTTAAGGCAATTTCAGCCTTTGTTATTCAAATATAATTCCTTCAACCTTAATAAATTTAAAAGGGTTTGTGGACAAGCCGCGTGAATCATAACCGGTAGTATTTGGTATTCCAATAATTTCCGGCTCTATTGTTAAAATCGTTTTTATTTCTCTAGTCCTGCCAGTAACCATGATTCCGTTAAAATTGTCAGGATAATGAGGCCAATTTCCGGCATATGTTCTGCTGCCGGGAGATGGCTTGCCATAAAGCGCACCTGGCATCACAATTACATCATCTATTAAAGTAAGATCGTATTCTGTTCCGTTTATTCTTAACTTTGTAGCACCTATAAAAAAACAAGAGTAAGAGCCGGAATTTGTATCACGGCGGCTATTAGCGATTTCCAGATCAGCGTGTGCGCTGTACCACCCAGCATTATTTAAAATTTTATTTAAACTGCCTAAGTCACGATCTCCTTTTGCGATAACCATCAATGCCCGCGGTTGGGCGTCTTCTAAGTATTCAAAATTTTCGATATATAATTCAACTATATCTGTTTCGGTTAAATTACCAGCAGACCTGGCTCCCTGTCCGTTATTAACCTGAATGGAAGTTTTTAATCCTCCAGTCAGCGTGTTTATGGTTCCCAGATTATCACAAGAAGTAATAGCGAATAACGCAATTATCATCACAGCAAAAGTAACTAAAAAAATATTAAAACGCTTCATTTTTTACTCCTTCTTTTAAAAACAAAAACCCATACCCAATCCCGGGGTTATAAGAAACTCAAAAGCTCCAAGGTTAAAGACTGCCTGCACACGGCCATAAGTAAACCATTTCTGATTTATTTGCCATACAAAATCGCTGACAGCCCCAATTCCCACATTCCATACCCAGAATTCTGGCAGCTGGATTATAACATAATTTGCATTTATCCCAAGAGTTATTGGTATCCTGAAAGTGTCATTGTCGTATACTGTCATACAGGGCCCGGCTATCAGCGTTAAACCATAAGCTATTTCCTGTCCAATAGGCATAATTAAACCACCATGTATTCCTAAACCCAAAAAGTCTGTAAACAGGCAAGGAGACACCCAGGAAACTTGTAAACCAGGACCAACAGATACAGTTTCATCTGACAATGCTATGATACATGAAGCCCCAAATGAAAGTTGATCGCTTTTCCCCTGTTCTTGCGCATACAGATCGACGCAGAATACTGTCATCATAATTAGAATAAAAATGGCGCATAAGTTTTTTATTTTCATAACAACTCCCTACCTATAGATATAAAAAGAAGTGTGAAATCTAAAATTTACATTTTCGGGCAACCCGGATTTGAACCGGGGACCCCAAGTCCCCCAGACTTGTACGCTAAACCAACTGCGCTATTGCCCGTAAAAATATAACTTTAGACATTCACATTAACAAAACAACAATTATTTGTCAAGAAAGCCGTATCCTTCTGTAGTCCTTACATCTTTAATACAGATTTATCGTAATCTGCAGGCGGGATGAATCCCAATAATAACATACAGGTTGATGCAACAGAACTTATTCCTAATCCTTCGTTTAAGCAGCTTTCTTTCGGTTCATTGGGGTACTCGCCTTTACATTCGGGATCATAAATAATGCAGGGAACAGGATTTAAACTGTGGCTTGTTTTTGCTTTTGGAGTGCCGTCTTCTTTAAGCGATACAGCGCCTGTTTTTTTCTCGTGTTCGAACATGTCATCACTATTGCCGTGATCTGCGGTAATAACCATTACGGCTCCGCTTTCATCGGCAGCTTTTTTTAATCTGCCAAGCTGAACATCCATACCTTCCATTGATTCGATAACTGCTTTGTATACGCCTGTATGTCCAACCATATCGCCGTTGGGGTAATTAAGCCTGATAAAATCATATTTACCGCTTTGAATAGCTTCGACAACTTTATCCGTTATTTCTTTACACTTCATTAAAGGTTTTTGTTCAAAAGGAATAACATCGCTTTTTATTTCGATATAGTCTTCCAGTTTTTCATCAAACTTGCCTGTGCGGTTGCCGTTAAAAAAGTAAGTGACATGTCCAAACTTTTGCGTTTCTGAAATTGCAAGTGTTCTTGTTCCGCTTGCCGCAAGATATTCACCCATTGTCTTATCGATAGAAGGCGGGCTTACAAGATAACGGGAAGGAACATGCAAGTCGCCGTCGTATTCCATCATTCCGGCATAACAGACTTTCGGTCTGCGTTTACGGTCAAATTTATCAAAGACGTCATCTTCAAAGGCGGCAGTCATTTCAAGTGCGCGATCGCCTCGGAAGTTAAAATATATAACAGAGTCGCCGTCTTCGATTGTACCTATTGGTTTGCCGCCTTCCGCTACAACAAATTCTTTTAAGTCCTGATCAATAATGCCCGGTATTTCTTTACGGTAAGTTTCTACAGCTTCACGAGCCGAGGCAAACTGGCGGGCAGTTCCAAGTACATGTGTCTGCCAGCCGCGATCTACCATTGACCAGTCTGCTCCGTAACGATCCATAGTGATCCACATACGCCCGCCGCCGGATGCAATCTTTGCATCAAAGCCGCCGTTATTTAATTCTTTTAAAAAGGTTTCAAAAGGATCGAGGTACTCAAATGCGCTTGTTTCTCCGACATCGCGGCCGTCGAACAGGATATGAATGCGTACATTTTTTACGTTTTCTTTTTTTGCCTGGGTGATCATCGCTTTTAAGTGATCCATGTGGCTGTGAACATTGCCGTCAGAGAAAAGCCCTATAAAGTGGAGTGTGCTGTTAGCGGATTCATTTACATTATTAACAATTTCTTTCCATGCAGAGCCCTGGAATATAGCATTTGTTTCGATGGATTTTGAAACAAGCGCCGCACCCTGATTAAAAACACGTCCGCAGCCCATTGCATTGTGTCCAACTTCGCTGTTACCCATATCTTCGTCGGAGGGAAGCCCAACGGCTGTTCCGTGCGCTTTTAACTTTATATGAGGGCTTATATCTGTAAGCAGATTTAAATTATCCATTTTTGAAGCGGCAACAGCATCACCTTCTTTGTATTTACCGTATCCAACGCCATCCATGATGACTAAAACTACAGGACCGCGGCGTCCTTTCCAGTTTGGGTTTTTTTCTAAAGCTTTCATATTTAACTCCTGCCTTTGATTATAACAAATATAGAATTATTCGGAAAGACCTCTCGCAGAGACGCAGAGTAAAATAAGCTTTAGTAATAAACAACCACAGGAGTAGATATTCTTTTTTTTATTAAAATATTACGTAAGGATTCTGCACGCTCTTCCAAATATTCTGCGGGTAATTCTGATGCCAGCGGATCTTCCGGCGCAGAACGCGCCTTGCCGTAAAGCTGTACTTTTCGGATCTTGCCGCCGCTTTCTGCGCTTACAGCTAACTCTTGTACAAGGTTTAGCCAGGCTTTTATTTCTGTTTCAGGCGGCGGCTCTGCGTTTACTGCGCAGAGCATTGTTTGTATTGTTACAGGTGCAGAAGAAACGAATTCTTTTATTTTTTCGATTAATTCTTTGTGGGGTATTTTACAGCGGTTTATTTTTTCATACCATTCCGGCGTTCCTGCATCCAGTTTTAACCAGATATTTAACGAATCATTTTTTACTGCAGTACATTTTAACAGAGAAAAAACTTCCGGCTGTAAAAGTCCTGTTCCGTTTGTGATAATAACAAGATCTGCAGAAGGCGACGTTTCTTTGCGGATTTCTTCTGCCAGTGTTAACGCATCTGTAAAAAATGGAGAGAGTGTCGGCTCTCCGTTGCCGGAAAAACAAATATCTTTTATTGGAATGTTTTGTTTAATTGCAGCAGTTACAGCAGAGCGTAAATCGTCTTTCAATTGTTCAAGTGAAAATTCTGCATTATTAAAAAAGGGAAATACTTCGCAGTACGGGCAGTTAAATTGGCAGCTTTTTTTTTCTGGATATAGATTTATACCAATGGAAAGCCCTGCGCTTCTGCGTGAATAAACAGGATAAACAATTACACCTTTTTCCCTTTCGCGGTGATTTGTAACCGGAGTGATGTTTAACGCCATGTTATATGTTATCATATACTCATGGAAGATAAAACCGCATTACAAGCGAAAATGCTTCTAAATCGTTTGCAGAAACGTTTTCGTCATTTAAAGAAATGGGCGCACGCTGGGGCTTCAACGGAAGCTGCGGCGCAAAAATCAGGCATTGGAGCTTTTAGGCTTTATGACCGCGATATACCTGAAATTCCGCTTGTGATAGATTTTTACGGAGACTGCGCTAAATTAAATGAAGCCGCTCTATGCGGCGCTTTATACAAACGGCCTTACGAAAAAGACGAGGCGGAAGAGGCGCATTGGCTCTCTGTAATGAAAGAAAGTATTGGCTCGGCGATTGGAATAAACCCTGAGTTTATTTTTTTTAAGCAGCGGCAGAAACAAAAAAGCGGGAGTAAATCCAAATCTCAATATGAAAAAATAAAGGAAGAACGTTTTGAAAAAGTTGTAACCGAAGGCGGGCTTTTCTTTAAGGTAAATTTATCCGATTACCTTGATACAGGACTTTTCGCAGACAGAAGGCTTCTGCGTGCCATGATACGCTCACAAGCTTCAGGTAAAAAAGTTTTAAATTTATTTTCATATACAGGGTCGTTTTCTGTTTATGCGGCTATAGGAGGCGCGGTATCTACAGATTCTGTAGATCTTTCTAATACTTATTTAGATTGGGCACGGGAAAATTTTGAAATAAACGGAATGAAAGCGAATCTAGTTAAGTATTACGATGATTTTTTTGGAAGAGTTTCACAGGTTTCAAATACACTCTTAAAAGCTGATGTTTTGGATTTCCTGGATAGAGCAATTAATTCAAAAAAACGCTGGGATATTATAATTTTAGACCCGCCGGCTTTTTCCAATTCAAAAAAAATGACAGATACTTTTGATTTAAGCCGTGATTTGCCGGAGCTTGTAAAAAAATGCCTAAAGCTGCTAACACCCGGAGGCAAAATTTATGTTAGTATTAATCTGCGCCGCGCCGCGCCATCGGCAGAAGAACTTGAGACAAAGATCGGCAAAATAAAAATTACAGATTTGACAAATAGTCTTATAAGCGAAGATTTTAAAGGTAAAAAAACACCAAAAACTTTTTTGGTAACTTTAAAATAATTGGACAATTTAAAATGTGTGTTGTATAATGAGAAGAGAGGGATATATGTTTAAAAAAATCATTATTATTTTTGTATTTTTTGCTTTATTTACAAAACTTGCGGTAACCATTGAAGCGCAGAGTTTTGATAGTGAAAGTGATTTTATTGTAGAATCAATAGGAGACAGCCCCAATGTGCGTATAACAGGGTATAATATAAACAAGGCAGAAGTCCGTATTCCAAGACAAATAAGAAGAATGACAGTTGTTGCAATCGGAGACAATGCTTTTTTTAACAGAGGATTAAGAAGTGTAACAATACCCGTTAATGTATTTTTTATCGGAAAAGAAGCGTTTGCCGGAAATGAATTAAATACAATAACGATAGGTTCAAATGTTTTTATGTATGATAATTCATTTAATGCAGGATTTTACAGTTTTTATCTGGAAAATAACCGAAGGGCAGGAACCTATATTTTCTCCAACGGTAATTGGAGCAGTCAAGTAGTAATAGTAGAACCTCCTGCAGAAGAAAGAACGGCTGTCACAATAGCGCCCCCGCCTTCAAGCGGCATTTCTGCTCCTAAATTGGATACATATATTGGATTTTCTTTAAACATTAGTTTTTGGGATTACGGTCCTAGCTCACTTGTTCCAGGTACGGCTTTTCATCTTGGTCTGATTACAGATATAGGCAAAGTTTCCATCGGTATAATGGGAGAAGGCGGAGGTTTTTTAGGCGTAATGGTTCCTGACTTTGAAGATATTGGAATTTCGTACGGCTCTTTCTTCGGCAGTTTTATTGAATTCTTCTTTAATAATAACTTTGGTTTTAACATTGGCGGCGGCATTATTGGCGGTTCATCTTCCACCAGGTATAATTCAAGAAAAGAATACTTTTTCCCTTTCTCGGAAATTAACTTAATAATAGGAGACGAAGATAATTCTTTAGGATTATTTTTCCGCTATTACTTTAATGACTCAAGCCATTTTTATGACAAGTTCTCTGTTGGAATTAAGAGAAGAGGATTCTAAAATAATAGTGAAAAATAAAGAAATTACTCTTTAATATTGTATTTCTTTCTGAATCTTTCGATGCGGCCTGCAGTATCAACAAGTTTCTGCTTGCCTGTAAAGAAAGGGTGGCAAGATGAACAAATTTCTATCTTGATATCCTTAATTGTTGAGCGGGTCTCGATAACATTCCCGCATGCACAGGATATTTTTGTCATTTCGTACTTTGGGTGTATTCCGTTTCTCATTTTTTCCTCCAAAAATTGTCCAACCCCGTCAATTTACCAATCGCGGTTTAAGGACGTAATCCATTCATTGAAACTGACATTATCAATCTATGCCGCCGGTTCCAGTATTCATGGATCTTAGGAATGCTTCATTATTCTTGCTTTTCTTCATTCTGTCAACTAGCAATTCGATAATTTCGATATCGTCCATGGGGTTTATTACCTTGCGCAAAATCCAGATTTTCTGCAATTCTTCCTCGGTAAGAAGCAGTTCTTCCTTGCGGGTTCCGGACTTTTTTATATTGATTGCCGGGAACAGGCGGCGGTCTGAAATACGCCTATCCAGGTTAATTTCCATATTGCCGGTACCTTTAAATTCTTCAAAGATAACTTCGTCCATGCGGCTGCCTGTTTCAACAAGAGCAGTAGAAATAATTGTTAAACTGCCGCCTTCTTCTATATTACGGGCAGCGCCGAAGAAACGCTTTGGTTTATGCAGTGCATTAGAATCAACACCGCCGGAAAGGATCTTGCCCGATGTCGGCACTGTCTGGTTATATGCGCGCGCAAGACGGGTTATCGAATCTAAAAGGATTACAACATCTCTTTTATGCTCTACAAGGCGTTTGGCTTTTTCCAAAACCATCTCGGTTACCTGGACGTGACGTGTAGCCTGTTCATCAAAGGTTGATGAAATAACTTCTGCGCGCACGGTGCGTTCCATGTCTGTTACTTCTTCCGGGCGTTCATCGATAAGAAGAACTATTAAATAAACTTCCGGATGATTTTTTGTGATAGCATTTGCAATTTTCTGCATCATTATTGTTTTACCGGTTCGCGGCGGAGCAACGATTAATGAACGCTGACCCTTGCCGATAGGACAGAATAAATTGATAACTCTTTCGCTTATACCTTCTGTAGATGTTTCAAGGTTTAATTTACGGTTTGGATAGAGCGGAGTAAGGTTATCAAAGGGAATACGGTTTTGTGCAACTGTAGGGTCATCGTAATTTACGGTTTCTACCCTTAACATGGCAAAAAAGCGTTCGCCTTCTTTTGGACTGCGAATTTGACCATATACCGTATCGCCTGTTTTAAGCGCAAAGAGCCGAATCTGGCTTGGGCTTATGTAAATATCATCCGGGCCCGGAAGATATGAATTTTGCGGACTGCGAAGAAAACCGTAACTATCCGGTAAAATTTCCAGAGAACCGTAGGCGTAAATGATTCCGCCTCTTTCTGTGTGCGCTTTAAGAAGAGCAAAAACAATTTCCTGTTTTTTAAGAATAACCATGTCATCGTGAGTGATGTTATAGCAGGCTGCAAGCTCGCGCAGATCCTTCATATTTAATCTTATAAGTTCATTTATAGTAAGGCGCGGTTTACCGCTGTCCTGTTCCTGGCGCGGAACAGGTTTGCCGTACAAGTCAGGCATGGATGGAAGTTTTGGTAACGCTGGTAAAACTTCTGTTTTACCTTGCAAAACCTCCGTATTGGATGATTCCGTTTCTTCGTTTGAATCTGCAGGTATTGCAGATTCTTCGTTTACTGCATTAGTTTCCGCTGTTTTTTTTGCTCTTTTTACAACTGCCATTTTTACCACCTATGGATTGTGCCGCTTTCGCTTGGATTTAATTTAATTTTTTTTAGAACATTAATTTTCGAATGGATACTCCCAATCTAATATTTTTTTTGATTTATGTCAACCGTTTATGTATCAATTCCATTAATGAAATTGCTGCACGGATACGGATTTCGTTTCTGGTTCCGGTAAAATAAAATTCTTCCGGTTTTACTGTTCCGCCTTTTAGTGCAGCGGCAATCCATACCGTTCCAACCGGAACAATACTGCCGTCTCCATCTGGTCCTGCAAGTCCTGTAACTGCGCCGGTTATACCAGCGCCGCTTTTTTTTAATGCACCCAAAGCCATTGAACAGGCTGTTTGTCTGCTTACAAGTCCATGTGAATCCAGTTCATTAGTATCCAGACCTAGCATTAAAACTTTTGCTTCTTTTGTATAACAAACAAATGAACCCCACAATACTCCGGAAGCTCCCGGTGTTTCAACAAGCAGCGATGAAACTAAACCGGCAGTGCATGATTCAGCCAATGCCAATGTAATGGAAAACTCTTTTAACTTTTTTATCAAACAAGCCGCTTTATTTTCGGCCTGAATAATCAACTCTTTTTCTGTTTCACATTCTAACATTTGAACGCTGTAAGTCCGCTTTTATTTCTTCGGCAGGACGGTGAAAAATTTCTATATCCTTTTCTACATTTGTCATTCTGCATTTGCCTTCGAAAAGAACACCGTCTGCAATACGAAGCCTTGCAGCGCTTACATCGCCAAGAACTTTTGCGCCGGTCATCATATCAACCTTATCCAGCGCATGTACAGTGCCGGAGATCTGCCCAAAAACTGTAAGAGACCCTGCTGTTATGTGATCTGCATCTATAACTGCTTCTTTATCTACAATAAGGTCGCCTGTAGCGTCAATTGTTCCTCTGAAGTTTCCCTGTATGCGCAAGGTTGTAGCAAATTTTAAAATACCGGTAAAACTTGTTGTTTTACCGAGTATTACTATTTCTGTTTTATCTTTCTTTTTTCCTTCCCGTTTGGGCATTTTAACCTCATTTGGCATAACAAGCTGATAAGCGGCTATGCAGCTATTTATGATTGCTCCTGCTGTAAGAACTTTCGTATTTGGCTTTCCAGTATGGATAAGCCAATTTCATCTTTTTTTAGATTATCCCATTCATTTATGGTTTTTTCAATCCTTGCGTCAAGGGCTGCTATATGTTTTCGTACAGACAGGATTTTTTCGCTTACAGGTTTTACAATTTCGCCGCCGTCTGCAGCTTTTTCGGAAATAAGCGATATTGCCTTGTCAAGCTCGTCTATGCTTCCTACAAAAACAGAAAGGTTTTCTTTTAAATCTTTGTTTAATTCTTCAGCAAGCGCAAGACGTGTTTCGCGCACTTTTATCTGATCAAATAAAGCGCGGTTTCGTAAAACAGCATTAATACGCGCCAGGACTTCCGTAAAATTGAAAGGTTTTGTGATATAGTCATCGACCCCTGCTTCAAAACCGGCAACTTTATCTTTTACATCGTCAAGGGCAGACAGCATGATTATGGAAATATTTTTATGTATAGGGTCTTTTTTCAGGGCTTTTGTAATTTCACGGCCTGTCATGCCGGGCATAATGTTGTCAAGAATGATAAGGTCGGGCATGAACTTTTTTACTTTTTCAATTACTTCCGGACCATCATCGCACTTTTCTACTACAAAGCCGAGCTTGGACAGCATTACATCGAAAAAATCAAGATTAATGGTTTCGTCATCTGCGATTAAAATTTTCTTTTGGGTGTTCATGATTGTCCCCTGCTCTTTAATTTCTTCATTGTACAATAAAATGCCCCAGAAAGCAACAAGATAACTGCCAGGATAACAAATAAAACAGCAAGAAAATCGCCGTAAAGAGTATAAATTGTAGTTTTTTCAGCAAGAGGAACTGAAATATTAAGCCATGTTTCAGTAAAGGGAGCAGCCATGGCTATTATTCTGCCGTTTGGATCGATAGCGCATGTTTGACCGGAAGAAGTAGATCTAACCATGGAACGGTTGTTTTCTACAGTTCTGAATACAGCCATGGTTAAATGCTGATACTGTGCCGAAAGGCTATTAGACCATGCATCATTGGAAAGGTTAACTAATAAACCGGCTCCATTACGGACAAAATTTCTGGACAAATAACCAAAGGTATCTTCAAAGCAGATTGGAGCGGCGAAAGTAAATCCATTTACAGAAAAGATTGTTTCTTCCCTGCCTTTTTCCCAGAAGGTAGTTTTTTGATTTACCAGCCAATTGTATATCCAGGGAAATTGTTTTTTATACGGAAAATGTTCGGTAAAAGGAACCAGATGTAGTTTTCTGTAGGCTGCAGTATTTATACCGTTTTCGAAAAGCATTGCCGCATTGTAATCAACTCTGTGCCTATTGTTTTCATCAGGGTTTATTGCCGGTTCTATACGGGCATCATCATTCCCTATCAGAAAAGGAACATCCTGCTTTGATAAATAACTTAACAGGTCTCTGACAATCGCCCATGAATTTTGATCATCACGATGCGTAGTGTGCCAGTAAATTCTTGGAATAAAAGCTGTTTCCGGCCAAACAACCAGCTGCGGCTTTGGGGTTGAAACAAGCGCTTCATCGGAAAGCGCCGATAAAGTATTCAAATCTTTGCGGTACGCTTCGTTTCGCAGCCATGGAGTAGGAGCCCTTGATGCCTGCCAAGGGTCTGTGTTGTGCTGAATAAGCGCTATCTGCGCAGACGGATAGGCTGAAAAATCCTTCATATTGATAAACCCAAAGAAAAGCGCCGCTATTAATGCCGCAAGCCAGATGATAGCAGAAACTTTTATTCGGGAAGAGTTCACACAGAGACGCTGGGGCACTAAGAACACAAAGAAGAAATCAAGAAGTTTTGAATAAAGGCTCTTTCCTCCCTTATTCTTCTCTGTGTCCTCTGCGCTTTTGTGCCTTTGTGAGAGGTCTTCCTTTTTAGAAATTGCTTCGCTGAGCCAAAAAGACGGAAAGGTTACAAGTGCGCTTATACCCCAAACGCCGGTGATACCTGCAATTTGAATCAGCGGAATTATCTGCCACTGTGAGTAACCAATTACCCCGTAAGGGTAGCCTAAAAATCCTGTTGTTTTTAAATATTCATAAGATAGCCAAATAATCCATTGTACCAAATAGGCGCGTTTTTCAAAAAAAATACCGGTTAGTTTTAATAAGACAAAAACTAAAGAAAGGTAAACAGAATAAATTGTGTATACAAGAGTTCCTGCAAGCGGGTGAAAGTTTCCAAGCCAGTAATTAAAAAGAAAATATGACATGAAACCATATATCAAACCCCATCCGGCGCAGAAAAGAAGGCTGCTTTTTTTAATTACTATAAGAAGCGGAACAAAAGCAAACCATGCCAGAAAGAAAACACCGCCGGTAAAAAGCGGGTTTGGAAACGATAATGTAAAAAGTAGAGACGACAGAAGTATAAGCCCAAGATGGACAAAAAATATTTTTTTTAGTCCTGTTTGAGCCGGTTTTATAATTAATTTATTTTTTATCTTTGGCATTCTCGTCATTGATTGCCCAGACAGCCTGTTTCAGTTCGCGGCCTGAACGGAAAGTTACAGCTCCGTGAGAACGGATAACAATTGTTTCGCCTGTTCTGGGATTACGTGCTCTGGGTCTTGCTTTGCGCACTTTTACTTCGAAAGTGCCGAAACCGCGCAGTTCAATTACCTGGCGGCGCATGAGAGCCTCTTTCATTTCATCTATAAAGAGGTCAACCGCACCTCTGATTTCAGTGCGGTTCATCCCCGTTTTTTCATAAAGGGCATCAATAATGTCAGCTTTTGTAAACTTTTTCGCTGCCATAAAATTAATTATTGAGCGGCTTTAACTACATTGTAATAGCGCTGCATTCTTGATTTTTTTCTGGCGGCAGCATTTTTTGTAATAATTCCCTTTCCTGCGGCAGTATCAATTTTTTTGATCATTTCCTTTAATGCTGTTTCAGCACTTGGATCTTTTTTCTGAGCAAGGGCTACAAATTTTTTAACGCTTGTTCTTACGGCGCTTTTTGCTGATTTGTTCCGCATGCGGCGTTCTTCACTTTTGCGGTGCCGCTTTTCCGCTGAACTGCTTTTTTTAGCCAAAGTTATATCTCCTAATATTTATTTGTCATAACAATCTAGCGGAAATCAGACGGGCGTCTTTCTGTCCGTTTGCATTTATCGCATTCTGCCATGTTTTTAACCTTGCCGCTTTCGAAAAGGGTTTTCATTTTTATTTCTCCGCCGCAGGAGCACATAAATCTTTGTGTCGCGCTGGCAGTACGGCTGTTTTTACTTGCCTGTCCCATGGTTTTCTCCTATGAAATGGTGATAGGTCAGGGTACACATTTATTAATTTTTAGTCAAGGTATAACGTTACCCGTTATTTATCTCTGCTTCTCCCGGAGGAAAAAGGTATAGATCAGGCAATTTAAATGTGCGGTTTAACGCATAAGATTGAGGGCTGTGGAATTTGCTGATCGATGAGATATTAAAAAAATGATTTAACGGTTCATAATCGGGAGAATTAACCCTTATGGAGAATTTAAATTCTTTTGTTACATCCGGAGAATCCGCTACTATAGGCGCAGGCCAGAAACTGAAAGCTCCGGGTGTACTTGGAACCATTGAAAAGGGGTTCTGCCAATTGGTGTTTCTCATTGTTATGGGTTCACCATCGCAGTATAACGATACATCAACGCCGGTTATCGGTTCAAAGCTTTCACCGTTAAAGATACGGCCTGCAATAGTTGGAATATCAAATACAGGGTTAATGGTTCTTACAGTGGCAACAGTTGAGCCGTCATGGGGAGCTGTAGGGCGCAGGTTGTGGTTTACAAGACGCAAACCCTTATAAATAAGCGATGTTATGTCCGCTTCGATTTGCTGGTGTTTTACGCCTGATTGTTCAATTCGTGTAAAACCGCGGTTTGATACGATATAGTTCGGCTCTATCCGGTTAAGGGTATAACAGATAGTGTCTATACGGCACTGATAACACAGGCAGAATTTTTCAGGATTTCCGCCGTTCTGTATTTCGTCAAAAATGGTTTGTACCGAGCTAAAAACAATATCTTCGTTCGTGTTATGAATATCCATTCATTCCTCCCTGGCGCTTATATATCCAGTATACTATAACTTTTAAAAAATGTCTTTATACTTTCCCTATAATTTTGATTAATATATATCCTTATTGTATATAAAGTTTTTACAAAGGACTGTACAATTTCCGCTTTAAACGCGCTTGAACTATCGCAGAATTTGAGTTTTTCGTCCGTTACATAAAGGCCGGTTTCAAAGGAGACAGGTTCAGGTATATCGATAATAATATCTTCTCCCTTTATATCGAGTCCTGATTTCCGGATCTTTTCCGCCAGTTTTTCTTCAAACTGAGCCCGGCTGCCTATCGATCTGACTGCATCCATATTAACCTGTTCCGGCGTATACTCTGCAGCTGTAAAAAAAATCCTGCCGTCGTGAACTGAATCTGTAAGGGAAACCAAAGAGGCAGTTTTTTGCCTTAAAAGGGTAAAAAGACCTATATCATCAAGATCATAAAGGTCTTCTCCGGTTAAATTTCCGGATTCAAGGCCGTTTATAAGCGCTTTTTTAATCATAGCTGTAGCAGCACGAACCTGACGGTGCCAATATACAGTGCGATACATTAAATATTTTGAAAAAAGCACAGATTCTACGTTAGGAATCAGGCGGGAATCGATATCTACGCCTCTTTCTTTATTTGGATGGAGTCTGGAAAGTATAAAATCGACATCCTGAGCTCCATACGGCACTCCGCAGTACCGCGCATCACGGTTTAGGTAGTCAAGTTTGTCAGGATCAAGTGCGCCGGATAAAAGTTTGCGGTAAAAAAGCAATTCGGTATCATTACTTTCTATTTCTTTATCTACAATGGCAGCGGTAAAAAAAGGATCTGCGCCGGAAGCCAAAACCAGTTTTTTCATGGATTCTTTTAAAATGATGGCGCCTGTTAATGATTCATGAGAGGTGAGCGAAAGCTCTTTTAAAGAGTGGGTATAGGGAAAATGCCCAAGGTCATGGAGAAGGCAGGCTGCTAAAAAGGATTTTACACCCTGCGGAGTAAGCCACTGTGATGCGCCTCTTTCTGTTAGGTTTTGCAGAAGGCGCCTGCCCAGATGGTATACGCCGATAGAGTGACTTGCCCTTGTATGAGTAGCGCCCGGGTATACAAGGTAGACAGGACCTAACTGCATAATTCTGTTAAGCCTCATAAAGGGGGTGGATTCTGTCAAAGCTGCCTGTTTTTCAGTCATATAAATATGACCCCAAAGGACATCCCTTACAGGATGGTTATAATCTTCTGCCAGAGAGGCTTCTACTGTTTTGTTCATTTATCTTTTTATTATAGAAAGATTTTTTTCTTTTTGCTAGAATGATAACATGCGTATTTTTGCGTATTTGTTTTTATTGACAGCGGTTGCTGCCTTTTCTCAGGATAGAGGATCCATCCCGGAGGAACTGTTGCGTCCAAGAAGGGGGGAGGCTCCGAGATATCCTGTAGATATTGTCATTGGAGAACTTGGCCGCGGAAATGCATCTGCTGCCGCCTTTGGATATGCAAATTCAATCGCTCAAGGATTTCTTTCAGGATCCATGAACCATTCAGCTTTGGTTTCAATTAATGCCGTTGTGCGTGAAAGCCATATATCCGTTATTTCCGGTATCAGTCCTGTAAGTTACAGAATCGGCGGCGGCAGGGCAGAAGCAGACGGCGCAATTTCATTTCTGGTCAGGTTTATCGGAAGAGAAAAAGGGATTACAGGTGAATTATATATCAGGTATGTATCCAGGCAGATTTTAGACAATAACGGAGAATTAACAACAACCGGAACCTGGACATTTGACGAACTGCTTTTGGAAGAACCGAAAGACAGGTATCAGGAAAATCAGGATGCTGTACATAGTAATGATTTTTATCCATACGAGAGGTTTTTTTAAAGAATATGGCAACACCAGTAGGACGAATAGAAAAGGAGTTTCTCTTTAAGGCGCTTTACGAAGAAAAACTGCCTATTATGTACGTTAAAGACAGAACTGAATATATTCTTACCATGCAGCAGCCTGCAGGAGAAGAACTGGTTTTTCTTCCCGACAGATCTTTGGGAAAGTTAAAACCCCGTTCTAAATTGGCTTTGCTTTTTGATTACCGCGGACAGGTTATCGATTTTTCTGTAGAAATACTGACTCAGAAAGAAGAACTTATTTACTGCAGGGCTCCCGAAACCCTGCACAAAAATCTTGATCGTAATTATTTAAGGGTCGATGCTCCGTCGGATTTAAAAATTCTTTTTACTTTTCGCGGAGACAGGTATAACCTTACATTTCCAAAAATTATGGAGTATGAAAATATTACGCAGGATGATCTTATCCGCACTCTGGATCCGCGTAATCTTACAGGGCTGATAAAACAAATAGCGGGAATGTTAAGCAACTTTGCAGACGGCTACCGCATTGTTAATTTTAAAGAAAAAAAACCGGAAACCCAGGAAGAAAGAGTTTTATCAGAAACCGGCAAGACGCTTTTTATTCCTTCTACCGTCGGCTTCCTGCCAAAGACGGATCCGTATCCAAAAAAGCGGATTATTACAGAAGATCTGTTTAAACGGTATCTGGAATCTACAGGAACCGGCGCAAATTATCTTGACGAGACCTGCGCTCGTTTTTTAAAAAATAAATTTGCAGACGGGATTTATTCCGATGCATGGGTTCCGATTTTATTTCATGAATATGTTATTGGATACATTCGTATTTGGATCGATAAACAGGGAAAACTCCCGTTCGACTTCAGTGTTCTTGATAATGTTTATCAGTATGCCAAGGTGCTTGCTTTCAGCTTAAAGGAAAACGGTTATTTTGAGCATGGTAAGGTAGAGAATCAGCCGTTCGAGTGCAGGGTTCTTGATATAAGCGCCTCTGGTCTTTTGTTTGCGTGTTCTTTGGGCGTACCTCTTTTAACTACTCTTTTGGTTGATGCAGAACTGACAGTAACCATCGAAGCGCCTAACCGTACCATCAATGTTATTGCAAAAATTGTACGCCGTTTTAAAGATAAATCCGCAAGTTACTTTGGCTGCCGTTTTATAAACATGGTTCCCGAAGACATGCGCTTTCTGTTTGAACACTTATACGGCAGACATGTCGATGATTCCGATGCTGCATTTTTATCAGGGCAAGTATAAAAACTTTTAGCGTTCCAATTTACGGTATACATGCCTATGAGGGCTGTCTGCGGCAGAGCCGAGTTTTTCGCGTCTCCACTGCGCATACTCAGACCAGTTTCCGTCATACCAGATAACTTCTCCGTCTTCGAATGCAAGTATGTGCGTAACGATTCTGTCCAAAAACCAGCGGTCGTGGCTTATTACAAGACTGACTCCCGCAAAGGTATCAAGCGCTTCTTCCAGTGCGCGTAATGTATTTACATCAAGGTCGTTTGTAGGTTCGTCAAGCAGAAGAACGTTGGCGCCTTCTTTAAGCATCATTGCAAGGTTTAAACGGTTGCGTTCTCCGCCGGAGAGGACGCCTACTTTTTTGGATTGATCTGCGCCGGAAAAATTATACCATGCGCAGTAGGCGCGGGAGTTTACTTCTCTAACCCCCTGCCCTGATCCAATTTTAATTAGATCCTGTCCGTCAGAAAGCTGTTCCCAAACACTTTTGTCGCTATTAAGTTTTTCGCGCATCTGATCTGCAAATCCTATTTGTACGCTTTCGCCGATGCGTAATTCGCCTGAATCCGGTTTTTCTGTTCCGGTTATCATTTTAAACAATGTAGTTTTTCCCGCGCCGTTAGGACCAATAATTCCTACACATGCTCCGGGAGGCACAATAAAGTTCATGTTATCAAAAAGCAGTCTATTCCCGAAAGATTTTGAAAGTCCTTGTGCTTCTATTACAAGTTTGCCAAGATGAGGACCTGCAGGAATTGTAATTTTATTGTTTGCTGCGGCTCCTTTTGAGCGTTCGCGTTCATCGTCCTGGTAAAGTTTTTCATAATTTGAAATACGCGCTTTGCTTTTTGCGTGACGGCCTTTGGGGCTCATGCGTATCCATTCAAGTTCGCGCTGCAATGTTTTACGCCTGTCGCTTTCGCCTTTTTCTTCCTGCTCCATGCGTTTTTCTTTTTGTTCAAGCCAGCCTGTATAATTTCCTTTCCATGGAATGCCTTCGCCGCGGTCTAGTTCCAATATCCAGCCTGCGACATTATCCAAAAAGTAACGGTCGTGCGTTACTGCGATGATAGTGCCTGCATATTCTTTTAAATGACGTTCAAGCCAGGCTACAGTTTCTGCATCCAGATGGTTTGTGGGTTCGTCCAATAAAAGAATATCAGGCTTCTGAAGCAATAAGCGGCAAAGAGCTATTCTGCGCCGTTCGCCGCCTGAAAGATGATCTACAACTTCATCGCCGGGAGGGCAGCGAAGTGCTTCCATTGCAAGCTCAAGGCGGCTGTCTAAATTCCAGCCGTCGGCGGCTTCGATTTTTTCCTGCAATGCAGCTTGTTTAACGCCAAGTTTATCATAATCGGCATCCGGCTCTCCGAATGCTTCGCTTACTTTGTCAAATTCTTCGAGTAAAGCGACAAGTTCGCTAGCGCCTTCTGATACTATTTCCTTGACAGTTTTTCCGGGTTCCAGATACGGTTCCTGTTCAAGAAACCCGATTTTAAAACCAGGACTTATCGAAGTTTCTCCTGCAAACTCTGTGTCAACACCTGCAAGTATCTTTAAAAGACTCGATTTTCCGGAACCGTTAAGCCCAATAACGCCTATTTTTGCGCCGTAAAAATAAGAAATACTTATATCTTTTAAAACTTGCTTGGTTCCATGTTTTTTTGAAACTTTATACATGGAATAAATTATTTTTTTATCATCTGTTGACATACTTTTCATCCTTTTTTAATCATCAATCTTTTAAAATTATCCAATTATTTTGTACTAGTCAATACAGATTTTTATTATTTTATGGATATGGAGGCTTTTTATGATAAATAACAATGAATTAATCACCTGGAGCAATCAATTATCATGCGGAATTACATTGATTGACGAACAGCATAAAAGGCTTGTAGAACTTGTAAACGAGATGTTTGATCATGTTACAGGCAACGATGTTCAGGAGCATGATTATTTTAACAGAGTAATTCAGGAAACTGTAAAATATATTAAAATTCATTTTACTACAGAAGAAAAAATCCTGCTTGTTACAGAATATAGGGGTTATATCGAACATAAAAAAGAGCATGAAAGGTTCATTAAAGCAGTTTTAGAGAATATCCGTGATTACGAGACTGGAAGAAGGATAACTTTATCAACTTTTACCAGATTTTTAAAAGACTGGATTTTATCCCACATTGCATTGGTAGACAGGCAGTATTTTGAATATCTAAGAAAAAATAAATTAAATTATATTGCAGAAAAAGTAGGATAGTAGTTATTAGGGTTTATTCTGGTATAATGAATTTATGTCCTTAAACTGGAAAGAGATTAATTTAATCCTTGATGAACTTGATTTAAAAGGTGCGCAGATTCAAAGCGTTGTACAAAGCGCCTATGATGTTATGGTTCTGCGTTTGCGAACCCGCACCGAGTTTGATAACCTGGAAAAGTTGTCAAACGAAGGTTCCCCTGTGTTTAAAAAGGGTGAAACAAAACAGGTGCTTATAAGTTTAAGTTCCGGCGCCTGCCGCATTAATGAAACTTTCCGCGCTGTTCCAAAAAGCGATAAGCCGCTTCGTTTTGCACAATTCCTTTCATCTAAAATAGTTAATAGCTGGATTACAGATGTTAAACAGCTTGGAGATGACCGTATAATACGTTTAGATGTAAAGCGGTCAGGCGCCGGCGATGAACTGCCGGTTGAATACAGGTTGTACATCCGCTTATGGTCAAATGCTGCAAACTTTATAGTAACAAACAATGATGGTTTGATACTGGATGTTATGCGCCGGCAGCCCAAGCGCGGCGAAATTACCGGCGGCAGTTATACACCCGAAAAAACCGAGCCTGACAATATAGATAAACCAAAACGGGAATTTGAAATTAGGGATTTACAAGGCGAAGGTTCGTTTAATAAAAAAATAGATGAGTTTTATGCCGAGAAGGGAGGTCTTCTTTCGCTTGAGGTTTTAAGAGAACAGGTTAGGCGAAACTGCGAAGGAAGCCTTGGAAGGATAACCGCCGCGCTTGAAAGACTGAAAGAAAAGGAAAAACAATTCGCCAATGCAGAACAGTTAAAAATAAAAGGCGATGAAATACTTTCTAATATAGGAGAAGATAAAAATTCTGCCAGAATGGCTCAAGAATTTTATGATCAGTATAAAAAAGAAAAAAATGCATTAATGGAGATTCAAAGAGAAATAGAACAGGGCGAGCTGGAACAAAAAGAAGTAACAGAAAAAATGGAACGGCTGTTAGCCGAAACAAATCCGCTTATTCTGGCAAAACTGTTAAAAACCGGCGGATTAGCAGTCAAGCAGCCCACCGGGCTTAAAACTCAAGTTTCAAAAAAAGAAAAAAACCGCCCGGGTCTTACTTTTAAGCGCGGCGATTGGATTATAATTGTAGGAAGAGACGCAAATGAAAACGATGAACTTTTGCGCCGTTTTGTAAAAGGCAATGATTTATGGTTTCATGCCAGGGATTATCATGGTTCTTATGTGTTTATAAGGCAAAGATCAGGAAAAACTGTGCCTTTGGATATAATGCTTGACGCCGGAAATCTTGCGCTTTTTTATTCAAAGGGCAGAAACAATGGAGCCGGCGACTTATTTTATACACAGGTAAAATATTTACGCCGTGTTAAAAACGGCGCTAAGGGGTTAGTTATACCTACTCAGGAAAAGAATCTGCACGTAAAACTTGAAGAAACGCGCCTTAGAATACTGGAAGGCTGCAGAGTATAATCCTAAAATTGCTTTTTTTCTTATACTATGTTATAATAACCTATGGCAAAAGGAATTAAACCAAAACCGGCGGCTGTAAAAAAACAAACTGTAAAAAAGCCAGCTGCAAAAAAGCCGGTTAAAAAAACTGTCAAAAAATCATCTGTTTTGGAAACTCTGGGAAATGAATTAAAAAGCCTGATTCCCAAACTTGACGAAGAAGGACTGGCTTTCCTTGTAAAACAAGCGCATGTTCATCTTTATAATATGCAGGTTGATGCCCTTAATCAAACCATTATTAAAGATGCAGAACGGGAAAAAAAGACTGCCGGCAAATCCGGAAAAACAACAAAAATTAATAATGCCGTATTTAGCGATATAAAAATCTCGGAATCTGGTTCGGGTTATCATATCCGCTGCAATAATCAATGGATAGCATTTACCACGAAAGAAATAACAGCAATGGTTAAAATAGCCAAAAGTGATGATCCGGCTTTGGAAATCCAGGGAAGGCTTTTTAACTGGCTTTTAAGTGAACGCGGTGATTTATTGAATACTGCCGGAATAACCAGTAAATTTGATGATAAAATTAAGGTTCTTATTGGTTTATTAAGCAAAAACTTCAAACTTAAAAAGTAATAAATTTTCAATTGTCAAGGGTAAATCAATTTTTTATATTATTATAAATTTCTTGGTTTTTCCTTGCATCCTGCACTTGCAAACACTAGAGTTAAATATATGGAAGCTGTTCTTGCGCAGAAAAGACGGGTTAGAAGTCCGGTTGGAGCCGGCATGTTTTACCCGGAAGACAGAAAAGAAATGCTCGAATACCTTAGATCTTTCGATTTAGAAGAAGGCAGAGGCGGGTTTGCGCAGGCGATAATTGCTCCTCATGGCGCCTGGAGTTACTCAGGTCAGCTTGTTGCTAATGCTTTTTCTTCGGTAATGGGCAGGAGCAGGTTCATAAAACGTGTAGTTATTTTAGGGCCAATCCATGATAAAAGGGAAAAAGGGCTTTTTCTTTCCAACTCGCACTCTTTTTATACCCCTCTTGGCAATATCCTTGTAGATAAGGAAATGACAGAAGAATTGGAATTTCGCGGCAGTTTTTTCGAAATCAACGATATTCCCCATCTTGGTGAACATTCTATCGAGATACTGCTTCCTTTTGTAAAATATTGTTTTCCGGATGCAGCGCTTGTTCCCATTTTAATGGGGCAGCCTAAAGTGCAGTATATTTACGATTTAGCCCAGGCATTAAAAGCTGTAGTTACGCCTGTTTTAGATGAAACATTGATAGTTGTTTCCTGTAATCTCTCCTGTGATTCCGACCAGACAACAGCCCGCCTTCTGGCAGAGGAAGTTCTGCGTCTTTTTACAGAAAGGAACTCTTCAGTTTTGGCAGCTGCGATTCTGGACGGACGTCTTAATGCCTGCGGAGGAGCGCTTGCAGCCGGTCTTTTTGAAAGCGGTCTTTTAAATAAAACTCATTCCTGTTCCGTTACAGATAATATAATCAGCGCTGTCGGCACCGAAAATAATACGGTTTATTACGGTGAGTTATCATATATTTAAAATATCAAAGGCAATTATAAAATAAAAGCCGATAATCAATATATGCGCAAATTAACTATTTTTATTATTTTCATTTTTATATTGATATCTTGCAAGTCGCAGCCGCTTGGTATGTTTCCTTCTGTTAAGATAATCGAGCCGGAATTTGATGTTGTCTCTATTTACATTATTCAGGCAGATCTTGTAGTAACGGAATTTGAAGCTGTTATAAGGATAAATAACCCAAACGATTTTGCAGTTGAATTATCATCCATTACTTATGAACTGTTCGGTAACAGCCGTTTCTGGGCAGGCGGAATAGCCAAAGATGTTTTTCTGGTTCCTGCGAATACAAGCGGGGAAACAAGATTTAATTTTTCCATGAATTTTATTAATATGAATAGAGCGCTTTTAGATGATGTTATTGCCATGCGGCAGGTTAATTACCGGTTTAAAGGACAGGCAAATGTCCGTCCGGTTATCCGCAGCTCATCTCCCTTTAATGTTGATTTTGACTGCTCCGGATATTCAGAAGTTAAAAGGAAAGCGGACTAACATAAGTTTTACGGGCAGTATGAAACAGTGTCTATATTTGATTTACCTGTTAATGCCATTAAAAGCCTGTCAAAACCCATTGCAGCGCCGCTGCAGCGCGGGAAACCGTTAAACATTTTCCAGTAATCATGATCAACCTTGTGCCGGATAACAGCAGATTTGTTTTTTTCTGCTTCTTCGTTTATAAAAAACTCTTTTATCTTCTGCGGATCTGTTTCTTCGGAAAAACAGTTTATTAGTTCAATGCCGTTATAGTAAAGTTCCCAGCGTTCTGCAGTCTTTCCGTTAGCTGAAACCTTTGCAAGACATGGAGTAAAAGCGGGATAGTCCAAAAGAGCTACTGGTTTTTCCATTTTTAGGTTAGGCTCAACGGAATGAATAAAAATTAAATCGTAAAGCTGCGGAACAGTCATGTTAGGCATGGGATCAAGACCAAGCTTGCGGGCCTGTAAAGCCATTTCATCTGCTCCTTTTTCAGCAGCTGCAAACAGATCAAATCCCGCCCACTTTTCAAAAGCCTGCGCCATTGTCATTTTTTCAAAAGGAATAAAATTATTTTCTTTTTCTGTTCCTGATAAAAATCCAAAAAGTTCCTCTGTCAAAATAAGCGAATCCATGTAATCTGCATCTATTGTGTAATATTCAAGCATTGTAAATTCGCTGTTATGAAGCCTTCCTTCCGATTCACCGTTGCGGAAACATTTGCATATCTGAAAAACATTTACACGATGCCGGGCTATTATTTCTTTCATCCAGATTTCCGGAGACGGAATCAGCCACAATTTGCTGTTTTCTTTTCTGCTTCCGCGCGGGAATAAACGTTCTGTCTGAAAAACTTCAAGGCAGGATTCCGGAATTAAATGGGGCGAAAGCAGGGGTGTATCAACTTCAAGGTAATTTTTATTTTCAAAAAAAGAGCGTACCTTTTTAATTATTAAAGCCCGCTTTTTTAACATCTCCAAATCCATGATTTCACTCTTTTAAAATCAAACTAATTTTTTGACTGCTTCTTTCCATTTTAAGCCGCGGTCAAACTCGTTTAAGAACATTCCAAAACTTGCGCATCCCGGAGAAAGTGTTATGTTATCGCCGGATACTGCTTTGTTTACGGCAAGGCGGACAGCTTCGTTTAGGTTATCAAAGGGGCCATGATACGGAATGCCCTTTTCGTCCAATAACTGTGAAAGTTTTTCGCTGCCTGTGCCTGCTAAAAGTATAAGTGTTTTTACTTTTTTTGCAGCATTAACAAGCGGTAAAAAGTTAAGGTTTTTGTCAGTTCCGCCGGTAACAAGGATAAGTCCGTTCTGCAAAGAAAGCTGCATAGTTAATGCTTCAATGCAGGCAGCGGCGGCTTCGGGAATAGTTGCGGCGCTGTCGTTATAAAAACGGATACCTTTAGCTTCATGGAAAAATTCAAGACGGTGTTCAATACCCGGGAATGATGCCAGTGCGCCGCGGATTGTCTGTGCATTTATGCCGAGACCAAATGTTGTTAGAGCTGCGCAAAGCATGTTTAATTTCTGATGCTTGCCCGGTGTAAGAACTTTTTCGGGAACCAGTTCTGTTATTTCTTCCGGTACTCCTTCCCAATTGTTTAAACGTGCAAAGCCAAGTCCGGAAGGGGTTATCCAGCCGCCGCTTTGTCCGCTTAAAAGCGGACAAAGCGATTCCTGCTTGTCCGACCATATTAACGGACGCCCGCGGCTTTCTGCATGGAAACTTTTTCCCCAGCTGTCATCGCCTGCCACGGTTATGCAGGAATCATCCTGACCTCTGTATATATTTCTTTTATCATCGATATATTCTTCCATTGACGCATAACGATCAAGGTGATCGTGCATTATAGAGGTCAGGATGGCGGCTGAAGGTTTTAATAATAGCTGCCCTTCAGTATTTTTATGATTTTTTATATCTCCCAGCTGAAAGCTTGAAAGCTCAAGAACCACATCGTCGCTGGCAGTTAATTCATTTAAAAAAGTTAACGGAGAAACAGTTATGTTTCCGCCAAGAAAAGCTTTACCGGCTTTTCTATCAGTCTTTAGGATCCAGTGCAATGCAGAAGCAGTACCGCTTTTTCCCTTTGTGCCTGTTACTGCAAAAAGTCTTGCAGGGGATTCTGATAAAAACAGGGAAAGGTCTGTTTCTATCCTTTTTGAGACTTTAAGGAACGGGGAGTCGTGTCTTACGCCGGGGTTTTTTATCACTATATCTGCATTTTTAAAATCGTTAGTTTCATGTTTGCCCAAAATGTAACGGACAGGTTTGCAGCCCGATTCGGCGGTTATTTTGTCCAAGTGTTCAATAGAGGGCGCAAGAGTTTTTTCATCTCTTAAATCTGTAACTGTAATTTCAGCTCCGCGGTTAAGTAAAAAGCGAGCTGATTCAAGTCCTCCGCCGTGTAAACCAAGCCCCATAATCAGAGCTTTCATTCCTGAATAATCCATGTTATCTTATTATCATATTATGCTTCAAAATGAAATATGCAGTCCGTTGTCTGTTTTGGATGATAAAGGACAGCCTCATAATTTTGGCTGGTCTAAACAAGCCCACTTTTTTTATGATTCTGACCTTTTATATGTGCCAAGGCACAGGATAACAGAATCAGACCGGTACATTGTACATTCTCCTACGCATATGATTGTATTCGAAATCAGAGATGATGGCTGGCTTGGTCATATGGGAATTTCAGCAATTTCATTAAGAGACAGAAAACGCACTACGCAGACGTATCAATCTGTTTTTCCTTTGGGCTCATATCAGATGCCCGGAAGCAGTATTCAAGGTTCGGTATACTGGCGCAGAAAAAAGACACATTTAAGTTTTATTAATATGGAAAACGGAACAAAAATTATTAAAGCTGATATTCCTGATTTTGGCAATCATCGCAGTTTTCGCGGCGCTTTAATACTTACACCTCAGGATGAGCCTCAGTCGCTTGTAACAAATCAGCCGTGGAGAGACGGAAAAAAATCATTTAGATATACCCGCTGTTCGCCGTGGTATTATGCCGAGGGGATGATTCAATCGGGCAGTTCGGAAGTAATTTTTAACCGCGGAAATGCCTGGGGTATTTTTGACTGGTACAGATGCGTACGCCCAAAGGCCGATATTCGTTATTGGGCGGCTGCCTCTGGTCATAGCGGCGGCAGGCTTTTAAGCTTTTGTATCGGATATAGCTGGGCAGACTTTTCGCAGGGAACGGAAAACGGATTCTTTATTGACGGAACACTTCACAAGCTAGATCAGGTAACATTTCATATACCGCTTTCTAACTGGCTTTCTCCATGGCGTTTTACCAGTAATGATAACCGGCTGGAAATGGAGTTTCAGCCGCATCAGCATAGGGTTGATAGAAGAAGGCTGTTTTTTCACAATTCTGCCAGACGTCAAATTTGCGGTTTTTTCTCGGGGAAAGTACAGCTCGATGATGGGTCATCTATCGAATTTTTGCACTTAACAGGCTTTGCAGAAAGAAGCAAGACAAATTTGTAATAACATATAAATAAAAAAAAAGGATTTTTCTGCTTCCATTATATGGAAATATAATGTATATTTATCTAAGGAAGGCATACATGCGTAAATTTATATATTCTTGGCGCTTTTACTCATTTGGAAGGGAACAGTATCAGGAATGTATGAATAATGTGTTCAATAATAACCTGCTTAATCTGCGTCAAGGTAATACAATAGCTGCTGTTTTTACGCTTTTTTTTATGTCATTCCCTCTTGCGTTTGAACAGGATTTCTTTAAGGCTGGAGTTTATTTCGGCGTTGCCGTTATTGCAACATTAATTTCCTTTTATTCCAATTATTTAATGCAGCAGTTAAATGTAAAAAAAAGCCTTATTTATCAATTGATAACGCTGTTTTATTCCAACATTATACTTTTTGGAGTATATCTTGATGTGTGGTCAAAACCCGATAAAACTGTCGGGATTTTTACATGTCTTCTTGTATGCGCTCTCCTTTTATTTGTTAATCCGCCGCAGTTTAATTTTTTGCTTACTATAAGCGCAATGGCTATTTTTATTATTTCTACAATCGTGGTAAAGGATTACGGACTTTGGGCATACAATATTGCAACCACAGTATTCGCAGGTGCGCTTAGCATATTTTTTAGCTGGCATATCACCAAACTGCGGATGGGATTGGAAATAAGCGCCTCTAAACTTGAAGAAGAGCGTAACAAATATGTTGATCAAAGCATTACGGATGAATTAACTCAGCTTAGAAACCGCCGCGATTTTATGCAGACTTTTCAAAGGTATCTTTCCAATTACAGGACATCGGACGATTATCTCTGCGTTGCGCTTGCTGATATAGACTTTTTTAAGTTTTATAATGATCATTACGGACACCCGAAAGGCGATGATTGTCTGCGCGGAATCGGCGGCGCGTTAAACTCATTAAGTTCCATAGGTGTTTATGCGGCGCGCGTAGGCGGCGAAGAATTTGCGCTTCTCTGGTTCGAAAAAGACGTATCTCATATAGAAAAGGTAGTAAATCATTGGACAGATACAATTAAGAATTTAAAAATACTTCATGAAAAATCGAAAGTTTCTGAATATGTAACAATGAGTATTGGGGTATATGTTGTTCGCTGCGGTTCTCCTCATGATACGCAGGAACTTTACGATTTAGCCGATAAAGCGCTGTATACTGCTAAAGGCAGCGGGCGTAACTGTACAGTTGTCTGCGGCGATGAAATTAAACAATATAAAATTACGCCAAAAGATGAGTAATGAATCTTGAAGCATTTATTCTAGGATGCGGCGGTATGATGCCGCTGCCGAACAGGCATTTAACATCAGTATTATTACGCAGGGAAGGCGACCTCTTTTTATTTGACTGCGGCGAAGGCACTCAAGTCTCGTTACGGCGTTTAAACTTACGCTGGAAAAAAATATCTGTTATTTTTATAAGCCATACCCATGCTGATCATGTAACAGGAATCCCCGGGTTATTAATGCTTTCATCCCAGGTAGACAGGGATGATCCTCTTTACATTATAGGCCCGCCGCGTATAGCCGAATATATCGAAACAAGCCGCCGTGTTTTGGATATGTATATTAATTATGAAATAATTGTACAGGAAATAACATCTCCTGGTATCGTATATAAAGGTGATGGATTCCATGTCCGCTGCTTTCCTTTGTCGCATACAAAACCCTGTTACGGCTATACGCTGGAAGAAGATAAACGTCCTGGAGAATTTCATCCGGACAAAGCAAAAGTTTTAAATATACCAATGGGAAAAATGTGGGGCAAACTGCAAAAGGGAGAAAGCATAAAAACAGACGACGGAAGGGAAATACATCCATCCGATGTAATGGGGCCTTTAAGGCAGGGGCGCAAGTTTTCGTTTGTTACAGATTCGCTTGCTCTTCCTGAAATTTCCACACATGTTATAGGTTCCGATTTATTTATCTGCGAAGGAATGTTCAATAGAGATTTGGCGGAAGATGCGCGTGCAAAAAAACATATGACTGCCGAAGATGCCGCTAAAATTGCCGCTTCCTCGCAAGGCGTAAAAAAACTTGCGCTGATTCATTACAGCCCCAGGTACACAGAATATGATTTAAAACAATTATTAAAAGAAGCACAGGCCATTTTCCCGGATACTATTTTATGCAAGGATCGTCTAGTGCTTCCCATTGAACATGTCGATTAAGTCTGATATAATTGTTTTAAGAAATTTGCTGCGATACAATTAAAATCAATATGAATCTTTATTTTGAAACATTTGTTATAGTTCGTGGTTTATATTAATATACAGGAAATTCTAAAAACTAAATTTTAACAATTTCCGGACACATTTTATTTAAGGAGAGTTTCCATTAAATGAGCGTTCAAGCAAAAATTGAAGTACAGAACCTGTCCAAACAATATGGAAATGTACAGGCAGTATCGGATGTTTCTTTTTCTGTAGGAGACAGCGAAGTTTTGGGTTTTTTGGGGCCTAACGGCGCCGGAAAAACAACAATAATGAAAATCCTTACCGGGTTTCATTTTCCTTCCGGCGGAACAGCTTATGTAGACGGTATTCTTGTAGACGAAAATCCGCTGGAAATAAAAAAACGGATTGGTTATTTGCCGGAAAATGTGCCGCTTTACGGCGATTTAACCGTAGATGAATATTTAACCTTTGCGGCAGAAGCGCGGTTTATTCCAAAGGAAAACCTGGCATCTGCAATTGAAAAAAGCCTTGAAGCTTGCGGTCTTACAGATTATAGGAGCCGTAAAATTGAGACTCTTTCCAAGGGATATAGGCAGCGTACGGGTTTAGCTCAGGCGATACTTCATGATCCGCCCATTTTAATTCTTGATGAACCTACAACAGGACTTGATCCTAATCAAATTATTGAAATTCGTTCGCTTATAAAAGAACTTGGCAAACGAAAAACTGTTATTCTTTCTACGCATATTTTGCAGGAAGTAGAAGCAATCTGCACTCAGGTTTTAATTATCAATGACGGCCGTATTGCCGCGCTTGGACGTCCTGATGAAATTGCAAACTCCATGAAAAAAGGCGATACATGGCAGCTTGTTTTAAAAGGCGCCGGTATCGATGCTATTAAGGAAAAAATAAATCAGATTGGAAATATTTCTAATTTAATGGCAGAAACCGCAGCAGATGGTCTTGTCTCTGTAAATTTCTTTGTACAGGCAGAAGGTGACTTTAATACCGGCGAACGGATATTTGACTGGGCGGTAAGCGGCGGTCTTAAAATACTGGAAATGAACCGGAAAAAAATCAGTATAGAAGATATTTTTGTTAAACTAACAGGAGTTGAATAAATGAAAAAATTTATACCATACCGCGCCATTAAACTTGCGCGTAAAGAGGTTTTTCAGTATTTAAGCGCTCCGGCCTTTTACGGAGCTGCAGTATTCTTTTTGCTTTTTTGTTCCATATGGCTGTTTTATTTTCAGCAGTATTTTGTACAAGATCAGGCAACACTTCGTCCTTACTTTGGAATATTTCCAATAATTTATATTTTAATTATTCCCATTATTACAATGAAAAGCTGGGCAGAAGAAAGAAAAACAGGCACTATAGAATTATTGCTTACAATGCCGTTTTCAGAATGGGATCTTGTTCTTGGAAAATTCTTCGGCGCTCTTAGCGTTTTAGGTTTGATTTTATTATTAACTGTGCCTCTTCCTTTAACGCTGATGGTTTTGGGAAGTTTTGACGCTGGAACAATTTTCTGCGAATATCTGGGAGCGCTGTTATTGGGAGCAAGTTCAATTTCGCTTGGACTTCTTTTATCTTGCCTTTCAAAAAATCAGGCCGGCGCATTCCTCGGCTGTGCTGTAGTTTTAATGGTGGTAATGCTTATCAATCAGATAACAATGTCATTTGATCTTCCGTTTTTCCTGGCAAGAAGCATTAATTTTATTTCTTTGGCGTATCACTTTGAAAGCTTCTCTAAAGGTTTAATAGATTCAAGAGATTTATCTTTTTTTGTTTTAAGTACAGCGTTATTCCTGTTTATTAATACAAGAGTTATTCTTTACAGGAAGTGGAGTTGAGGTAAATATGACAAGAAAACAAACAACTATTATAACAATATTAACCATAGCCGCATTTATTCTTGCATTTATGGTAAGCGGCCGTATCTGGTTCCGCCTTGATCTGACAAAAAACAAAGCGTATACCATTTCGCAGGTTTCGCGTAACCTTCACAGGGAAATTTCTGAACCTGTTAATATTACTTATTATCTTTCCAATAAACTGCGTACAGTTGTTCCTGCACCCGGCGAAATTGAAGACACATTAAAAGAATACGCCGCATATTCAAGAGGGAAAATCCGACTTACAGTACGCGACCCAATAAGTGTTGGACTTTCAAATGTCGATGCATTGGGGCTTCAGGCAAGGCAGGTTCCGGTCGTTGGACAGGATCAGACAAGTTTTATTACTGTTTATTCCGGCATAGTAATTGAATATCTTGATAATATCGAAGTTCTTCCCTGGGTTATTTCTACTGATACTCTTGAATACGATTTAACATCAAGGATTCGTTCCATGGTTACAGAAAACGAAAGATGGATGGGTGTAATCGTTGGCGACAGCTTCAGGCAATGGCAGGAAGATTTTGGTTTTTTAAACATGTTTCTTTTTGATGCAGGTTACAGAGTGCGTTTAATTTCTCCAGGCGAAGAAATCCCGGATAATACACCGGCGCTTTTTGTATTTGGCGGAGTAGAAGAACTTGATGAATGGGCATTATACCGTATTGACAGATACATTCAGCTTGGAGGAAAAGTTTTATTTGCTGTTAAGGGAGTTTTTGTAGATACCATTTATGGATCTATCGAAGCAAGGGAACAGTTCGATTTAGGGCTTTTAGATATGATTGCTTCTTACGGCGTAATTGTAAGACCTGAACTTGCATTGGATCGAAACGCACTAACGATTCAGTTTCAGGCAAGAACGCCGCAGGGCGGTGTTCAGCGCAGAATCGCACGTTATCCGCTGTGGATTGGCGTTTTGGGCGATAACGGAAATAACAAACATCCTGTAAGCTCAGGTTTTTCCGGCCTGGATCTTTTCTGGGCAAGCCCGCTTGAACTGCATCCGCCGGCTTCTGTAGAAGCGATGTCTTTATTTACAACATCACAGGAAGGCTGGGTAATGCGTGAAGCATTTTTTACAAGCCCGGAAGTGCCTTATATGCTTGAAATTGAAGCTCCTGAAACAAAAGGAGAAAAAATCCTTGGCGCTTCTTTAACCGGCGTATTTCCCAGTTTCTTCAGAGGTGCAGAAAAACCTGTACGCGAAGGTTCATACGAAGAGCTTCCTGATATGCCGGAAACTTCAAACCAGTCCAGGATAATCGTTGTAGGCGATACAGATTTTGCTACAAACATTATAAATGCTACTCAGGCTGCGCATAACATGGATTTTTTATTGCGTGTTGCTGACTGGTTAGCCAACGATGATGACATTATCGGCATTAGAAGCAGGCAGCCGCAAGCCGGACGATTTGACAAAATTGCAGATCCGGCTGCGCGTTCAATAGCAATGAGATTTTCTCAGATAATCAATGTTGTTATTGTTCCGATGTTTGTTATTGCAGCCGCTTTTGCTTTTTCATCGCTGAGGCGAAGGCGTGCTGGTATTCATGCCGGTAAAAATGCTGACAAAGATATTAACATTCCTGTTGAGCAGAATGACTGTACAACTAAAGAGGAGAACTCTGATGACGTATAAAAAACGATTAATTTTTCTTTTATCACTTATAGGGGTATTGCTTTTAACCTATATGTTAAGTTTGTTATTCAGCTCTGATTTTACCGGCACAAGAACATCTTCTTATGTCTGGCTGGATTCAAGGGCTGCAGCAAGGGTTACCAGAATTGTGATAAATGCAGAAGAGCAGGATTTTGAACTTGTAAAAAAGACGAATCAGTGGTTTGTTTTGCATAACGGCCTTGAATTTCCGGCGCGTCAAGTTAGAGTAGAAGATTTTTTAAGTATTTTAACAACACGTTCGTTATGGCCTGTACGTTCATCTGGCGATTCATCCCACGAGCGCTTCGGTTTAACTGATTCTGCTTCCAGGGTAACAATCTACGGTGAGTACTCGGTACTTCTTGATCTATTGCTGGGAAATGATGATATTTTCAGAAATGAAACTTATTTCCGCAAATACGGACATAGTGAAGTACGCTCCGGCGATAACAGCATTAAGGTATATTTATCCGGTCAGGTTACAAACTGGTATAATCTCCGCCTTATTCCGGAAAGCGAAGGCAATAATTTTGATATATCCAATGTTCAGCGGCTTACAGTAAATAATGGAACAGAAACTCAAAGTTTTAACAGAAGAAACAGATCATGGGAAATTTCCGGAATTACTGTTAATAATCCTTCGATGAATAACATAGAAAATTATATCCGTTCAATAATTAATCTTGAAGGAGATAATTTTGTAGATTCTGTTTCAAGGGATGATCCTGTATTTGATAACAGCCGGATAACAATTGAACTTGGAAACGGCAGGGTAATAACAATCAGATTCAGCGAAGCCGATGAAACAGGGCGGGTAATGGCTCATGTCAGCGGAAGGGATTATGTTTATACTGTGCCGGCATGGTCTGCAAGCCGTATATTCAGAGATGCATCCAATTTTGAAACAAACTAGTTTTGAATACAGCTAGTTTTATTTAAAACTAGCTGTGCGTTCGGATATAATCCCTATATTTTTCCGGGTCGCTCTTAAAGGCAATAATTGATGTTTTTGAATCATTTTTTGCTTTTTTAAGAGCTTCCTTTGCTTCAATAAAAAGGCGGTCTGCGTTAAGAAGTCTTCCTGAACGGGATGATAAACCTATACAAAGATTGGAAGCTGCTCCAAAACTATTTGGGAACTTTTCAATAATTCTCTGATAAAACTTTTCTGCTTTTGTTATTGCAATATCAAAACCAATGCCTGGTAAAATTACGGAGATACCGTTATTTCCGTACTCAAAAAGCAAATCCCGCGATGTAAAAAAGTTTACAGCTTCTTCAGATGCCTGTTTAAACATAAAATCGCCGTTTATATCATTGAATTCAATTAATATAAGCGCAAGATCTTTTTCTGTAGAAGAGCAGCGGTGCAATTCTGAATCGAGCCGGTCTTGAGTATATTCTTCCCATCCTATGTTGCTGCGCGGAGAATAAAGACCTTTTGGCCCTGTTTCCTGCATATCCCTTGCCGGTTTTGCAAAAACGGCTTCTCTTTTTGTTTCGCTGTTCTGCTGTACCGGTTGTTTCGGCGTTTGAGCAAAAATCATTTCCCCTTTTGGCTTTTCCTGTCTGCCGGTAAGAAGCTGCAATAACATTGTAAAAAAGGAGAGTGCAAAACCGATCATTATTATTATTAATGTGTCTTTTAATATTCTATAAAATGCATTGTAATCAAAAATACTTGCAACAGCTTTTATGTTTGCGTTACGTGCATCAGGCAAAGGCCTGTACATGTCCTGATTAGTAAGTCCGATCTTATCTATGAACCTTGGTGAATTATTTACCCATTTTATAACATGTCCTGCTTTTTTTTCAAAAGCATGTCCGCCGTCTGCGCCTGTTATAATGAGCGCTTCTAAACTTCTGCTGGAATTCAGCGCATTGGTCATTGTTTGGACATAATTTTCATCCATGAAACCGTTTAAACCTGCAGAAATAGCTATGTCTGCAATTTGTGAAAATTCCTGTTTTGCGGTTATCAAGCGCTGATCTATGCTAAGATAAATACGTACAGAACCCTGAACAAGAGCGCATAGATAGATAATAATACAAATGGCCGCTATGACTGATCCGCCAACCGAGTTTTTTCCGCTGTTACTTTTTTGCATTTCCATAATTTTATTTCTCTGATATAATTATCGGTATATTTTATATGCAAATAAGAGATTATTCATTACCGGAAGGCTGGTTTCCGCATGATTCTGGCTCAGTTTCTGCGTTTTTATCAAAATATGAGCCGCCGGACAGAAAAAAAGCTCATTGTAAGTTTTATAGGGCTGCAATCGCGCCTCATGCCGGCTGGTATTACAGCGGCAGACTGGCGGCTCTTGCGGTCTCAAACCTTTGGCCGGAGGCTGAAACCATTGTTATATTGGGCGGGCATTTACCAGCCGGTAATCCCCCTCTTTTTGCCATGGAAGACGCCGTAAAAACCCCTTTTGGGTATTTAAAAATTAATAAAAATCTGCGCTCTTCTTTAATAAAAGAACTTAACGGCGCAGAAGATAAATACCGCGATAATACCATAGAAGTGCTTTTACCCATGGTACATTATTTTTTTCCCAAGGCTGATATTATATGGCTTCGCCTTCCTGCTGCCATGGAATCATTTACTAGCGGAAAAATTATATCCAGATTAGCGCTTCAATCAGGCAGGAAAATCAATGTTCTGGCTTCTACAGATTTGACTCATTACGGCTTAAATTACCGGTTCTCGCCTATGGGTATAGGCGAAGCCGGTTTAAACTGGATGAAAAACGTAAACGATGCGGGTTTTATCAATGCTGTTAAATCCGGAAATACCCGTGAAGTTCTGCGATTTGCAGAAGAGGAACATGCAGCATGCTCCGCGGGTGCAGTATTGGGAGCCATGGGATTTGCTGAAGAAGAAAAAGCCGGCAAACCGGCACTTTTAGAGTATGGTACAAGTGCAGATTTGGAAGAAAGGGGAATACCAGATTCTTTTGTGGGATATGCAGCATTTGTCTTTTAATCAATTTTTGTTTTGACCTTGACAAATGAAAATTGGAACATATACTTTAAAGTAGGAATAGCATAATTTAAGGAGTAATTATGGCAAAAAAGTGCAAAATCCTTGCAGCCATTATAATATTTGGTGTTATCTTTACCTTTAATTTGACCGCGCAGAATGGGTGGACAAGAGAAGATCTGCAGGGTATTTACATGGAACATCTTCGTCAGGAGGGGTATCTTCCTTCTATTGATGAAGACGGGGATATTCAATTTAAGGTTTCCGGAGACAATTATTTTATCATTATAAATGAAAGCGATCTGCAGTTTTTTCAGATTTATATGGGTTTTAGCTTAACAGCTTTTTCAATTGACGATCTGTTAAATGCGGCAAACAGCGCAAACAGGCGTTCAAAAGTTGCAAAAACAACAATTTCATCGGATGGTAAAATTGCTTCCATTACTGTAGAACTGCTTTTAAACAGTCCAAACGATTTTGTGCCTGTTTTTGCCAGGTCTCTTTCTTTGATAAGAAATGCAGAAGGTATATTCAGGTCGCAGCTTAGGGATATTGCATTAAACAGAGAAGTTGGTTTTTTTGAATATTAAACTAATACCTGTTCAATTTCTTTGATACTGCGGTATTTTATTTCTTCTATTAAGTTACCTGATTCCAGTTCCGGATTTCGTTTTCTTACAGCAGCGGCGAACGGGAGCAGGGTAAGAAAAACCTGTTTTTCTTTTTTATTTAATATTGATAAATAACTTTCGCTTGCTCCCTGCGGAAGCGCGGCGATATTGTCTCTGTATTGTTTTAAAAACTCTAAACCGTTTAAACCTTTTATATCATTTTCATTAACCGCCGCTTGCTTGTTTTTGCAAATTGCATTTTCCTGTGTTTTATTAATTTTTGTTAAGTTTACCGGCGCGCCATTTCCTTTAGCAAAAATTATTTGTGCATCCATAACTGAAACCTTTTCTTCCAGTTTTTCCCTGTAAAACTTAAGTTGTTTTGTTTCATAATAATTTATTTTTTTTTCATTTTTATTTTCTGTTTTCGGAAGAAAAGGCGAGCGGTATAAAAATGAAGAATGCAGCGCTTCCAGCGGAGATAAACGGTTCTGCTTTTTTAAAAAATAGGGATATATGTATGATCCCCTTGCATATGTTTGGGAGTTAACATATGAAAAATCCGCTCCAAAAAATGTAATTTTTTTTATGTTTAATATTTGTGCGAGAGAGAGGCAGGTATATGTTACATTTCCGCCTGTTGTATCAAGGAGCGGCATGGAACGCCAATTTTCTGATGAATAAACAGCGAGAGGATGTCCGCTGGAAAAAAAAACAGGTGTAAATGAATGCAAATTTGCAAGCGCAGGAGGGCTTGCTATATCCAGAATAAGAGGTATCTGACCGCTTTTAAATTTTATATCCGTAAAATGACTTAAACTTATGTATTGGCAATCGATAGAAACAACAACATCAGGTTCTATCCCGGTATAAAACAATGAACCCAGCGCAGTATCTGTAGATATAATAAAAACACCCTCTTTTTTTAATTTTTTCAAAAGCGGCAGCTGGGAATCCAGAGATGGCCCTGCTGCGGCAATAACACATTCCTTAATGGATACAAAATATTTATTATTAAAAAATATTTTATTGTTTTCTTCTGAGTGTTTTATGTTTCTTATTATGTTAGAAAACCATCTTTTCCCAAAGTGAGCCTGAACAGAATAATCGCCAGAGGTAATAGCGATAGATTCCTGTATAACAGATACGGCTTTTTCGAACTTTTCTTTGTTATATTCAATTCTTGAACGCAATGGAATTGTTTTAATATTGCCGCATAAAGCTGGTTTAAAGTTTTCAAGGATAAAGTTTTTTATCTCTTCGTCAGACGGATCTACAAGAAGGGTAAAACGATTGTTATTTATTAAGCTGGAATAATCTTTTTGTGTAAAAAGTTTTTCAATATCATTTTTGCCGTAATCTATAACCAAAACCTGCGCATTTGTCAGTTTTAAAACAGCTTCGCAGGCAAATCCGCCGCCTAATCCAAGAATTACCGCAAATCCAATATCGCCAGCCGAAGATACAAGACGTTCTGCTTCTTTTTTAGGGTCTATCATGGAATGTAAATATTGAATGTTTCCGCAGGGTAATAGAATTGCCGGAACATCTTCGCCAGTACGCGATTTATTCATTACATAAAATCCAGCATTGTTCATATAAAACCTTTAGCCATTTTTTTAATTTCGTTTTCAAGTTCCTGTCCAAGCAGCGGAAGAAGTTCATTTTTCAGGTTATCTGAAAATTCATTCTTGGTTAATGCATCCAGTAAAACAGAAACACCTCTTTTACAGAAAATATTTGTATCTCCGTTTACACTGATAGTTTTAAAACATAAATCTTTTTTTTTCCTGTTTTTTATATCCAATGGCGAGCCTGTTTGAAACAAACTGCTTTCATTGATGGAAAATATTTTTTTTGGCCAGGAATCAAGCTGAGTTTTAAACCACGTTGAATAAATATCCATGCTGCCTCCATGGCTTATAAGCGAAGAACGGGTATAACATTCATTGTAAAAAGGAGTAAACCTGCTGCTTTTGCCGAAAAGTATATTGTCAAAACTATAAGGTTTAACATGTGTCCTTATATCATTAAAAGAAAAATCCAAACCGGCAAGATATACATTATTTTTGCTTAAAAGCATTGCAAGTTCAACTGCAGAAGCTGTTACAGTTCCTTTTTGCGGAATTAATACTGATGGCAGTTCAAGCTCGTGTAAGATAATACTTTGCCAAAAACTGCCGTCATTCATAAGCAGAAGCGGAGTATCTGCGTATTGAGAGGGCAGAGCAGCGCAAAGGTTAACAGCAAGCGCAGGTATGCCGCTTTTGCTATGATATAAATGATGCAGAGCCCAATTGCCGCCGTCAGTTGAGATGACAATATCAGCTTTTACTCCGCTGTTTGATAATGCCATAACAGAAGATGATGCCGCAATAATCAGGCACGTATCCTGAACCTCTTTTATAACCGGAAGTGCCTGTTCAAGCCCGGGGCCGGAACCTGTAATAATAACAGGTACATCTGCCTGTCTGTAAAGAAGGCTTTTATTTACATTATTCAGATTCCTGAAAAAATTTCTTACCCATCTTTTTCCAAAAACAGAAGTTGTTCTGGCGCCTGCATCCAGGCGTTTAATATAATCAACTACCTGAGAAAGAATATTTACATATTTTTCCCTGTAATAATTTAAAGAATGCCGCCATTCCAATATGTGTATTTTTTCTGCATTTGTTTCTGTTATGTTTGTTTCCAAAAAGCCCTGGATTTCTGCAGGAGATATATTATATAAAACAGGTATTTTTTCATATCCTTTTGGAAGCGGAATATTTTCTATATGTAAAACGACAATTTTACAGTTAACATACTTTTCCTGCAAAACAGGAATTATATACCCGAATCCCGGTTCAACAAGGATAAAAGTTTCTGTTTTTGGTTTTATATTTAAGGATTCAATGTAGCGAACAGCTTCTGCTTGCGGGTTATAAGTTGAATGCAGCTTACCTGCAAGCTGCTTCTTAGTAAGCGGGTTGCTTGCAGGTAACGAACTGTTCTGAGTAATTATACCAGCCCCAGATCCTTAAAGAGTTTCTTGTAGGAATCGAAATAATCAGACTTTGCAAATTCCTCGATTTTTTCTTCTGGCAGTGATTCAAGAAGCTGATCCATGTAACTTAGAATATTTCTTAATTCCGACCTTAAATCAGCGGGAAGCTCAAAGCCGTCATTGCCTTTTTGAGGGGTTAAAACCTGAGGTGCAGGAGCTGCAGCTGGCATTGGCGCGGCTTGAATTGCAGGAGCTGCTTGCGGTACCGCTTGCGGAGCCGCCGCTTGCATGACAGGCTGAGGTGCGGGTGCTTGCTTTGCAGGCGGAGTCCAGTCATCATCCGGCGCAACAGGGAAATTCATAGGATCGTCCGGATCAACTTCCGAGACTTCAGGTTCATCAATTTCTTCGCTCTGAATATCCTCTGCATCGTCTATGGTTAAATCATCGATTGAATCAAGAGCGAAATCTGTTTCATCAAGCGCAGGTTCTTCAAGTTCATCATCAAGGGTAATATCATCTGTCGATAACTCAGGCTCGTCAATAACTGCATCGGAAAGATCCATTGATGCTTCCGCATCAGATGTTTCTGCATCGTCTTTGGAAGCTGCATTGTTCAATGCTTCATCTGGAGAGATTTCTTCCAGATAAGATGTGTTATCGGGAGGAGATGTTACAGGTGTTGCGCCTTCTTCTCTAAGTTTTTCCAGTTCATCATCGCTGGTATCATCTGTGCCCTGATCCGCTCCGGTAAAGTCGGAAAAAGCATCATCAGAAAGATCTGCCAAAGGCGGCAAGTCCGGATCGGTTTCATCTTCTCCAAGATCCAGAGAAATGAAATCGTCATCAGAGGCGAAATCATCGGTTGCTGCATCTTCAGATGCTGTATCATCGGATGTTATGTCCATGGAAAGGTCATCATCTAAGGAAAGGTCATCAGATGTTAAATCGTCAGAGGAGAAGTCGTCAGCTGGAATGTCTAAAGATACTTCGTCATCTAAGGAAAGGTCATCAGATGTTAAATCGTCAGAGGAGAAGTCGTCAGCTGGAATGTCTAAAGAAACTTCGTCTTCTAAGGAAAGGTCATCAGATGCTAAATCGTCAGAGGAAAAGTCGTCAGCTGGAATGTCTAAAGATACTTCGTCGTCCAGGGAAAGGTCATCAGATGTTAAATCATCAGAAGAGAAATCGTCA